>JBBAOY010000107.1:0-1001 GCA_040401095.1 Limnohabitans sp. | reverse complement strand
CCGGGCTCCAAGAGTATTTCTAACCGCGTTCTCTTGCTCTCGGCACTTTGCCAAGGCACGACGGTAGTCCACGACTTACTCGATTCAGACGACACCCGCGTCATGCTCGCGGCCTTACGTCAACTGGGATGCGGCGTGCAAGAAGCCGGCACCACCGTAACCGTCACTGGTCTTGGCGGACAGTTGCAACACGCTGCACCCATCGAATTTTTCATGGGCAACGCTGGTACCGCTATGCGCCCTCTGACTGCCGCACTGGCAGTGATGGGTGGAGACTTCACGCTCAAGGGTGTGGCGCGCATGCATGAGCGCCCCATTGGTGATTTGGTCGATGCATTGCGTTTGCTAGGTTGCCACATTGAGTACCTAGGCAACGACGGCTTTCCGCCTTTGCGCATTGGCAAACCTACGCTGAAGTTAGATCAACCCATTCAAGTAAGGGGCGATGTCTCCAGCCAGTTTTTGACGGCTTTATTGATGGCTTTACCGCTCGCCGCTAAAAATCGTGACATTGTGATTGACGTGGTGGGCGAACTCATCAGCAAGCCTTATATCGATATCACCTTGAACCTCTTGCAACGATTTGGCATCCAAGTGCAACGCGACGGTTGGCAACGCTTCACGATCCCTGCTGGGTCGTCTTACCAATCACCCAAAACCATCCACGTGGAAGCAGATGCATCGTCTGCGAGTTACTTTATTGCGCTGGGTGCAATCGCAGCGGCCGGCGCGGACCCTATTCGTATCCAAGGCGTGGGCGCCGACTCCATCCAAGGCGACATCCGATTCATGGACGCCGCCGCGCAAATGGGCGCGCAAATCAGTAGCGGTCCCAATTGGTTAGAGGTACGTCGCGGTGCTTGGCCACTGAAAGGTATCGAGCTAGATTGCAACCACATTCCCGATGCCGCCATGACCTTGGCCGTGATGGCGCTGTATGCCGACAGCCCCACCACCTTGCGCAACATCGCGAGTTGGCGGGTCAAAGAGACAGACCGCAT
>JBBAOY010000106.1:0-1211 GCA_040401095.1 Limnohabitans sp. | reverse complement strand
TCTTGACGCAATGCCAAGCAACCTGCTTGGGAATAAGTCATCACGCCCATGAAGGGCTCCCGATGTCTTGCACGTCTTGCCATGCTGTGACAGCGTCTGGAAATGGTGCGGCTAATGCATCTTTGACAGCGCGTTGAATTTCTTCGTCGGCTTGTTTAGCAATGGATGCCAACTCTTGTGCGTTAGCACCGTGTTGAAGCAGCCAAGTTTCCGCATGACGAATGCAATCGTCTTCTCTCGCTGCAAGCACTTCCGCGGGATCGCGGTACAAACCTTTGTCGTGTGCCAAATGGCCATACCAGCGATACGTCGTGGCATGTAAAAACTGCGGGCCGCTGCCTTGGCGAATCGCATCAACCAATGGCCCTGCCGCATTGGCAACCGTCACTACATCGTTGCCGTTGATGCTCTGCGTTGGTATGCCAAACGACGCAGCCCGCTCAATAAACGGAGGGCCAGCAGTGAAATCTTTGGTTTTGAGTGTGACCGAGTAGCCGTTGTCTTCACAAACAAACAGCACAGGCAAATCAAATAACTTGGCCCAGTTGAATGCTTCAAACAAAGGCCCACGGTTCATGGCGCCATCGCCAAAAAAAGCGACCACTATTTCAGGCCGTTTTTGCATTTTGATGGCATGTGCTGCGCCCACGGCAATCGTCACGCCGTCTGGCACGACGCCATTGGCGCCCAACATGCCTTTAGAAAAATCGGCGATATGCATAGAGCCGCCCTTACCACCACTGGTGCCTCCCGCTCGGCCAAAAAGTTCACACATCATGCGTGCGGGAGATACACCTTTGGCAATGGCGTGGCCGTGGCCACGGTGGTAGCTCGAGACAAAGTCGTGCGCGTGTAAGTGGTGGCATATGCCAGTCGCAATTGCTTCTTCACCGCTGTATTGGTGAACGGAGCCTCTTACATGCCCATCTTTGAGGGCCTGGCCTGCAGCTTCTTCGAATTGGCGAATGCGATGCATGCACAGCAGCATCGCGCGGACAGCATTAGCGTCAATCAACTTTGATTTTGAGATCACGAATCAACTGTCCCCAGTACTGGTAGTCAGAAGCCATGCCAGTGCTCAATACGTTGGCAGAAGTTCCCGTGGGTGTGAGTCCTAATCCCTTCAGACGCTCTTGTATGTCTGGCATTTTCACAATCTTGATGATCTCTGTGTTGAGTCGATTCACGATGTCGTCAGAAGTATTAGCAGG
>JBBAOY010000105.1:0-1340 GCA_040401095.1 Limnohabitans sp. | reverse complement strand
TTGGATTTAAGCAGCGGCCTAATAGTTGTCACAGTCCGCTCAGGAATTTAATCAATAGCGTGCTCACAGCTTCGGCTTGTTCTTGCTGCACCCAATGGCCCGCATGAGGAACGAGTTCACACATGGTCATGTGCGTACAAGTTTGGTTTTGCATTTTTTCAAATGCACCAGGAAATTGATAAGTTCCCCAATCGCTTTGACCAGATATAAATCCAGACGGCACGTCAATAGTCTTGCCTGAAAAAAGATTTAAAGCAGGTTGGCAAGATGACTCGGTGCCACAACGGTACCAATGCAGTCCACCTTGGAAACCGGTTTGCTGATAGCTTTGCGCATAAACCGATAGCTCTTCTTCGGTTAGCCATTTACAGCCCGCAATATGCTGGGCATCGGGCATGTAATGCGCTGACGTTTGTGCCATGTCTTGGTCAGCGTCCATGACGTAATAAGTCGGAAGAAGTGCCAAGGACTCTGCGCTTAAATTGGGTAGTGGATAGGGTTTGTTTTCAATCCAGTCGGCACTTTTAGAGTGGTAATAAGCACGTAAAAAATTGTGCAGCCCCTGTTTGGCAAACTGCATATCAGCGTTAGCCTCAGGCCCAGAGTAGTACCACTGGTAATGCTTTCTTGGCCTATCCAAATCAGATAGTTGCGCCACTACTTTATGGACGAATTCAAATGGACTCTCACGCGCGGAGATAGAACCATCCACACCCACTGGCAACTCGGGTGCGCCTGTAAAGGGGGCGCTCATCATTACCACCGAGCCAAATACATCGGGTCTAGTCAGTGCGCACCATCCCGCAACCCTAGATCCAAAATCATGGCCAATGACTGCTTTCACCTTTTGAATACCCAATGAACGTAATAAAGCCAATTGGTCTGTTACCAAATTAAGAGGGCCGTAAAGTGTGAGGGAAGTGTTGTAGTTAGCGTCCCATCCTGTTGTCTCGCCATAGCCGCGTTGGTCAGGAGCGATCACGTGATAGCCCTCAGCAGCCAAAGACGGCATAACCTTTCGCCAGCTGTAGGCCAATTCAGGAAAGCCATGCAGTAAAAGTACACAAGGCTTTGTATGCGTAGAAGACGGTTGATTAAAACCGGCTTCTAAAAAGTGCATATTTAAACCGTTTACGCCAGATATGACTCTTGAGCGTATTCCATCGGGTAGGTGCAATGCATTCATAAAATTAGCATCTTCTTTAAATCTATTATCATGATCAGTCAACGTATTCACTGAATTTAACCGCATTCGTGCTGCGAAAGCCATACTTTTTTATAAAAGGGCATTTATGAAATATTGGATTATTTTGAGTTGCTTAGCCCTCTCCATAAATACG
>JBBAOY010000104.1:0-1524 GCA_040401095.1 Limnohabitans sp. | reverse complement strand
CCACGACCCCTTGGTTCGTAGCCAAGTACTCTATCCAACTGAGCTACAGCCGCTTTGGAAAAAGGGCATTCTAGCATAGGCCCTTCGATATGATCCCTCATTCACAGAAAGAACACCATGGACTTAAACCTTCAACAAAAACATGTATTGATCACCGGCGGCAGCAAAGGAATAGGGCTTGCTTGCGCTGAGAACTTTCTAAATGAAGGCGCAAAAGTAACGCTGGTCTCGCGTGATTTGCAAAATTTAGCCAATGCGCTGAAAAAACTTTCTGCTCATCACCCCGCCACTTCCATTCACACCATCGCCGCTGATTTACAAATTGCAACTGCTGGTGAAGAAGTTTTGAACCATGCAGAAAAGCACTTTGGCCCAGTTGATATATTGGTCAACTCTGCTGGCGCGGCCAAACGTACGCCTCCAGAAGAATTAACACCCGATGTCTGGCATGCCGCCATGCAAGCCAAGTACTTTTCATACATTCACATGACAGACCCGACCATCAAACGCATGGGTCAGCGTGGTTCTGGTGCCATTGTGAATGTCATTGGTGCTGGCGGAAAAATTGCTAGCCCTATTCATATGCCTGGGGGCGCAGCGAATGCAGCTTTGATGTTGGCTAACGCTGGTATGGCTTCAGCCTATGCCGCTAAGGGTGTGCGCGTAAACGCTGTTAACCCTGGACTCACATTAACAGACAGACTGCAAGAAGGCATGGCGGCCGACGCAAAAGCACAAGGCATCACTGAGGCGGATGCTATGCAACGCGCAAATGCACGGATTCCGATGGGGCGAATGGCCAAGCCCAGTGAAGTTGCCGATGCAGTAGTTTTTTTAGCTTCGTCAAGAGCTAGTTACATCACTGGTGTTTCACTCACTATGGATGGGTGCACGACGCCTGTGGTGTTTTAAATTTAAGAGATCGCAGATGAATACCAAACCTAAAGTCATTGCCTTCGACATATTTGGTACCGTTGTTGATTGGCATGGATCTATCTCAGCTGAAGTACAAAAACTGAACTTGCCAGTCGATGCCAATGCGTTTGCAACGGCTTGGCGCAAAGGTTACCAACCTGCCATGGCGCGCGTGCGATCGGGCGAGTTGCCATGGACAAAAATTGACGCCCTGCATCGCATGATCTTGGATGACATCTTGAATGACTTTGCAATCACATCATTGAGGGAAAGTGAGAAGCAACATCTCAACCTTGTATGGCATCGCTTGAACCCATGGCCAGATACAGTGCGCGGACTCACGCAACTCAAAAGTCAATTCACCATAGTGACGCTCTCGAATGGCAATCTCAGTTTATTGGCCCATATGGCGAAGCACGGATCACTGCCGTGGGATTTGATTTTGTCTGCAGAGGTTTTTAGGCACTACAAGCCAGACCCTGAAACATACCTTGGCGTCGCAGAAATTTTCGACCTGCAACCCCATGAAGTTATGTTGGCAGCAGCCCACAAGGACGACTTGCTAGCTGCCCACCATTGCGGTTTACAAACGGCCTTTATTGAAAGACC
>JBBAOY010000103.1:0-1630 GCA_040401095.1 Limnohabitans sp. | reverse complement strand
GCCTTCACGGCGCACGAGCACGGTATAAAACGACCAGCAGCTTGCGGCGCACATAAACATCAAGTCGCCTTTCCAGACTTCGCCACCGTCAAAGGCTTTGAGCAGGCTTGAGCCACCCACCAATAAATCTCCCAAAACAATGCACGCCAAACCTATGGCGCGCACTTTGGATATGGATTGGCTCAACATGACCCACGCCATCAAGGTAGTCCATAGCGGCAAACTGCCAGGCATCAAAACCGAAGCATGCGCAGCTGGCGCAAAAAAGAACCCTGAGTACGACAGCATGCTAAAAATAAAACTACCAAAAAAGCCGCCGATGATGGTGATGCGGATTGGCAAGGGTGACAAACCAAATAACGAGCCAACTTTTTCGCCAGCTTGTCTTTGCGCTCGCATGAGCCACCAAGCCCATGGCAATAAAACACTGCCGGCGCCGAGGATTCGTAAAAAGGCGATATCAAGCGGTAACAGATTGTGCGAAGCAGATGCCCGTGCAATCACGATGAAGGATGTCCAAATCAGGACAGTCACCAAGGCCGCAGTCAGGCCGATGGCTCTTGGTGAAAATTTCATACTCAGTGGACTTTGTCGTGCGCTATAGGGTGAAAGGTGATGGTGTTAGAGGCGTACAAGATTTCAGCAAAATACAAAATGCACGCAGTAACAAGAGAGATAAAGCTACTGACAAAAGTGATGGCCACCCAGTTGGAGAGCGAGAGTTTTCCTGGTTCAACACTGACTGAAAAGAACAATTCAATCACCGTCATGGCGATCAAAACAGCAGACAGCACTAAAAAAGCAGTAGCAATATTAATGATGCTTTTACGCCGTTCTAGTGCAACTAATTCTTGGTAATAACGTTCTAACCTGACAGGGGATGAAGCACTTTGGTTGTCCATAGCGTCTTCTATGAAATTTTGAACTAGTCTTGCACGGTCAATGACACGGCCTAATCGGTTACCGAGCACATTCAAAATACCGCCGACTCCGGTTAATAGAAAAACGGGGGCTGTAGCTAATTTGATTGCTTCAGAAATGATGTTCAGATCCATGAGGGCTTGCCTTTAATAGCAGTCGCATAGCTGCTCATGTCTGTATTCTTTCACATCGTTGTGTGACGAATAAAAATGCTGAAGACCTCATATGAGGCCCTCAGCATTCCTTTTGGATGTTTCCTCAGTATGAGGCGCTATCTACTTGATGGATGCAGGTGTCTTTGCGACTGGAGTCGTAGCTTTTTCAGCTGATTTGTGGGCAACTTTTGCAGTTGTCTTTTTTACTTCTTTAGCAGGTTCAGCAACTGCTTTTGTAGCAGTTGGAGAGACTGCAGCAGGAGTGGCTGTGGTGGTTGCTGCAAAGGCGCTTACAGAGATAAGGCCAGCGATTAGGGTTGCGATAAGTTTGCTCATTTCATGGACCTTTCAGTTGTTTGTGAAATCCTCCAAGTGATTTGGAGTACAACTACAACGGCAAGTCGATAAGCTGTGTTGACGTAAAAAAACATTTATTTGGGTCAACCAAATAGAGTGACTGCCGTTAATTCGGTCTTCAAAGAGGTTGAGCGAAGAAGTAGAATTCACAGCTAGGGCCTATAGCTCAGTTGGTTAGAGCAGAGGACTCATAATCC
>JBBAOY010000102.1:0-1812 GCA_040401095.1 Limnohabitans sp. | reverse complement strand
AATGCAAATACAAAAACTCAATAGCGAGGAAATAACCCAAGCTTTAAAAACCACTAGCGGCTGGATCTTAGAGCCCGACGAAGCTTTTATGCACAAACAATGGCAGTTCGATAGCTTCAAAACAGCGATGGAATTTATTACAGAAGTGGCAGATATTGCAGAGCATCAAAACCACCACCCCGAGTTTTTATCGGTTTACAGAAAAATGCGGGTCAGGCTGTCAACCCACGATGCTTCGGGACTCACGCAAAAAGATTTTGACTTGGCTACTGCCATCGACAGCTTGATAGCCAGTCAATTTAGCCATCGCATCTAAAAAGCTATTTCTATCGCAAATGCCTGCACAACGATGGCATTTAAAACAATTGCAGTTAAAACAGGTGCATTTGACGCGAGTTCAATAAATAGTCCGCTACAAATTGCGACAACATGTGGTGGTGTTTTCGTTCATGCCATTGCGGTTGCATGTATTTTTTTGTGTACCAATTCGCTTGGCTTTCTAAATGGCAACCCACCAACCCAACCGAACCTTGAATAATCGCCATCGGGTCGCCGTTGGCATACGTGGCCACCGCATCAAACTGGCCGCCTAAAAATGTAGGCCCATCGTAAAAATACATGCGATGCTCTTGACCACGCCATGTCACCGGTGCGGTGGTGCCATAGGAGGAACGTATGTCGGCACCTGGGCGCTTGATGTATTGCACACAGCGCGTTCCTTTGAGCAGATTGAAGTAATAGGCATCCGCCCAATAAGCCCCCATACAAATACCCAAGTACTTGCCACCACGTTGCATAAAACTTTGCACATCGGGCAGGTTGGGTTTCAAGATACTTCTAAACGTCGTGGCCTCGCCATCGCCACCGGGAAACACCACAAGGTCTACATCGTCAAAAAACCCCTCGCTCACCTTATGCCGCGTGAACAATTTAATGTTCGCCATGGGCGACAAGGCGGCTATTACCCCGTTGACCGAGTCAGTAGAACACGTAGGGTGGTGTAAAAAAAGAGCGATGGTTTTTGTCACGCCAACAAAATTAACTTTTATTGGTCATTCCAAGGCGTTCAATAGTTGCCTTCTCCGCTTGGAAGGTGTCGCGCGCATATTGTGTGTAAGCGGCAGTATCTAAATAAATCACAGGCTGGTCGAATTTTTCAAGTGACGCGATGACCGCTGGGTCGTCTAGCGTAGCTTTAAAAGCATTTTGTATCTGCCTGACGACCGCTGGATCCATGCCCTTCGGTCCGCACACGCCAAAAGGAGAGTCAGACACCGTTTGATAGCCTAATTCATCCAACGTAGGCACATGCGACCAACGCCTGGTGCGCTTACTTCCGTAAGTCGCCAGCAGTCTTAACCTTCCCGCCTCCACATGGGGCGCCCAACCGGTTGAGTCGCTGTGGCCCATGATGTGGCCACCCAATAAAGATTGCATGCCTTCAGCAACACCTTTAAAAGGGATGTGTTGCATTTTGATACCGGCCTTAAAGCCAAATTCTTCCATCACCAGATGCGGACTCGTTCCTGTCCCAGGCGTCCCAAAACTAAATTGCCCAGGATTTAATTTCGCATATTCCACCAAGTCTTTGATTGTTTTGATGGGCGAGTCTGCGCGCACTACCAAGCCAAATGTATAGCCCGTCAAGCATGCGATCCAAGTGAAGTCTTTCAAAGCATCAAACTGCACCTTCTGCATATGCGGAATGCGAAGCACGCTGATAGGCAACTGGGCCAAGGTGTAGCCATCTGGCTTGGCATTCACGAGTTCTACAGCCCCCAATGTGCCGCCTGCACCAGGCTTGTTGTCCAC
>JBBAOY010000101.1:0-1889 GCA_040401095.1 Limnohabitans sp. | reverse complement strand
CGTTGTAATGCACCACATGCGCGCAAGACTTGCAACATGCGTGAAGGTTGTTTGCCCATCAGGCCGCGTGCGATTTCTTGCCATACACGCTCACTCACCAATGCATCGACCTCGCCTTGATCCACCATCGCACGCATCAATTCAAGTGTTTCGGGCGCAAGAGAGAAATCAGGAAAACGCGCGGCAAAGCGAGCGATGCGCAAAATGCGAACAGGGTCTTCGCGAAAGGCTTCGGTCACATGTCGAAGCACTTTATGGCTTAAATCTTGGCGCCCACCATAAGGGTCAAATATTTGTCCCGTGAGAGGATCTTGCGCGATAGCGTTGATGGTGAGGTCGCGTCGTGCCAGGTCTTCTTCTAAGGTCACGTCTGGTGCGGCGTAAACAGAAAAACCTTTGTAGCCACGCGCAGTTTTGCGCTCAGTGCGCGCTAAGGCATATTCTTCGCGCGTTTCAGGATGCAAGAAAACAGGAAAGTCTTTGCCAACAGGTTGGTATAAGAGACTGACCATTTCTTCGGGCGTGCTGCCAACCACCAGCCAGTCGCGATCAGAGCCACTCAGCCCCAAAAAGGCATCTCGAACTGCTCCACCAACTAAATAGACTTTCATATGGTGAGTGTAAAACTAGCCGTTAGATACCTATTTCACGATCGGGCTGGAGAAATGAAAGCGCGACTGTTTACAAAGGCAGCAAGCGCTTTAGTGTTTACGACTAGGAAACACAGCTTGCAAACTTTGCGGGTGTTGTATTCCAAGTAATGAGAGCTCTTGCGAATTTTTATTAGCTACGTTATCCGTTTGCATAGACGCCAAATTATCACGACTCATCAAAGTGGGTCCTGGCAAAAACTCCATCATCAACGCTTGAAGATAGGCAATAGAGGCTGGTAAAGGCAACACAAATCGCGGATGGCCAGACCATCTGCCAGCAATTTCAACCAGTTGTTGCAAGGTGAATATTTCTGGACCACACAGTTCAAACGTTTCTCCCACGGTTGTTCGGTGCGCAAGGCAATACACCACAGACTGGGCAACATCTTGTACCCACACCGGCTGAAAACGCGTGCCTGCACCAGCGAGTGGCATCACGGGAAAAACGGCCTGCAACTTGGCAAATACATTGATAAATTTATCGTCCGCCCCAAAAATCACGCTGGGACGTAAAACAGTTAGTTCTAAATTAGCGGTCTGCACTGCGGCGTGCAAAACCTTTTCGCCCTGGGCTTTACTGCGTTGGTACATCGAAGCCGCATGCGCATCTGCACCTAAGGCGCTGATATGCACCAAGCGATGCACACCTGTCTTGTTACATGCAGCGACAAGGTGGCGCACCAGTTGCACATGAACATGGTCAAAAGCCGCTTCATTCCCATGCAAGATGGCCACCAGATTGACAACAGCGTCGTGCCCACGCACAAGAGAAACAAGTTGCTCAGGGTGGTGTACATCAGCTTGAACTACCTCTACCCCAGGAAACATTTGCACACTTCTAGCCGGCAAACGTCGTGTTGGCACCGTGATGCGATGACCTTGCCGACTCAATGCTTCGCAAACATGGCGACCAACAAAACCGCTGCCGCCTAAAACTAAGATTTTTTGTGAGGGAATATTTGGCATGAATTTAAATTAATGATGTGTACAAGAATGGATTGGTAGTTTCAAGTCTAAGTGTTGCATCAATTTGTTACATCCATTAAGCCCATTCAAGTAATTGATTAGTTTATTTACAGGCGAGATAATGCGCACATGAACCAACTTGAAGCCCTCAAACAATACACCACCGTCGTTGCAGACACTGGCGACTTCAAACAACTCGCACAGTACCAACCGCAAGACGCTACGACAAATCCTTCGTTAATTTTGAAAGCGGTGCAAATGCCCGACTAT
>JBBAOY010000100.1:0-1950 GCA_040401095.1 Limnohabitans sp. | reverse complement strand
GATTGAATAACAGACCCAGAAAACGATTGGGATTCAAAACACCCGCAGAGGTGTTCCATAAATCACTCAAGCGCGTTGCGCTTCGAACTTGAATCCACTCATTAATTAATTGATAGATAATTGTAAAAGGCGGATTTAAATTCGAAGAGCAACATTGGGTCGGTAAGGTTGAAGTATAGATTTCCAATAAGCCTGGAAGTCAAATAAGTCCTCAGGCAAGAATATTTCAACTGGGCATTTCCCGCAATTTTGTCTAAATCCTCTTGCGTATAAACACTCAAGTCCTCACCCTTGGGCAAATACTGTCGCAGCAAGAAGTTCGTATTTTCATTAATTCCTCATTCCCAAGGGCTGTGCATATGCGCAAAAGACTTGCATGCCGGTGATGTGAGTCAAGTGCTGGTGGTTTTTATCTTTGCTCGAGCATGCTTTGGATCAAAGCTCTTTCCACAAGCTGGAGATGTTTATAAGTTGTTTGCATAAACAATTTCCTTTAGAAAATTGTTACACTTAGACTTTAAGCGCAGCTAGACATTTATTTTAAATTAAAAGTCAGTAGTGTCCGGTTAAACCGGGGTAATTTGTAGTGAATTCCAATATTGGCGTGGCCTAGCGGCCAATTTTATTTGGTGCCGATTTTAAACTCTTTTCCCCATTCCTGTTTAATTTCCAAGGTTCAGTCCCCTTGGAGATTTCCTATGAATGTCGGCAAGACCTTGTTCGCGCAGATCATGGAGTTCGTTCCATGGACAAGCTTTTCTCGCATCGTGGCGCGCTATGGCGGCGACTCGGGCGTGCGGCGCTTGAGCTGCTCGGAACAGTTTCGCGTCATGGCTTTTGCACAACTGACTTGGCGCGAGAGCCTGCGAGACATCGAAGTGACTCTTGGAGCCAACTCGAGCAAGCTGTACGCCATGGGATTTCGCCACAGCATTCACAGATCCACCTTGGCCGATGCCAACGAGTCGCGCGACTGGCGCATCTGGTCCGACTTGGCTGCGGTTTTGATCCGGCGCGCTCGCAAGCTTTATCTGGACGAGGACTTGGGACTCGATCTCAAGAACACGGTCTACGCGCTGGACGCCACCACCATCGATCTGTGCCTGAGCCTGTTCGAGTGGGCGCCGTTTCGCAAAGCCAAGGCGGCCGTCAAGTTGCACACCTTGCTCGACCTCAGGGGCTCGATTCCTGCCTTCATACACATCAGCGATGGCAAGATGCACGAGGTCAATGTGCTCGATATCTTGATTCTGGAACCTGGCGCGTTCTACGTCATGGACCGGGGCTACGTCGACTTTGCACGCCTGTTTCAAATGCATCAAGCGGGAGCCTTCTTTGTCACCCGCGCCAAAAGCAACATGAACGCCAGGCGCGTGTACTCGGCCAAGGTGGACAGGACGAGCGGCATCATCTGCGATCAATCCATTGCACTGAACGGGCACTACATCGCCAAAGACTATCCCGAACACCTGCGCCGTATCCGGTTCAAAGATCCCCAAACCCAACAGACTTTGGTCTTCTTGACCAACAACACAAGCTTGCCGCCCTTGACCATTGCCGCTTTGTACAAAAGCCGCTGGCAGGTGGAATTGTTCTTCAAATGGATTAAGCAGCACCTGCGCATCAAGAAGTTTCTGGGCAACAGCGAGAACGCAGTCAAGACGCAAATCTGGTGCGCCGTGTCCACCTACGTGCTCATCGCCATTGTTAAGAAAGAACTTCAATTGAACGCCTCGCTCTACACTTTGTTACAGATCTTGTCGGTCTCGGTATTCGAGAAAACCGAGGTTTCTAGCGCCTTGCAGCTCGATCGAGACACAATCGATAATGCTGACAACGCTAACCAGTTGAATTTATTCAATTTTTAACCGGACACCAGTGATTTGAAATGTATAAAAAAAGTCAGTATCTAAAAAAGAATAACAATCGAATTTAACATGTTGAAAATTA
>JBBAOY010000099.1:0-2097 GCA_040401095.1 Limnohabitans sp. | reverse complement strand
CGCGCGTGAGCGTTTGTTAGTCAGCGTGTTTTTTAGCTTGCTTGCTATTTGGTTGTTTGTATCGATTGCAATCAGTCCCGCACTGCGAACACTTAACTCCGCCCAACAGCAACGCGCAGAGGTTGCGCAACAAGTCGCGCAAATGCGCGCGCTGCAAATGCGCGCACAAGAATTGCAAAAAACAAAGCCTCTCTCGCGTGATGAATCCATCAGAATCTTGCAAAGCATCACGCCCACTGGCAACCCTGCTCTACAAATGACGATCCAAGGCGATCGCGTGCTGGTGCAACTCAAAAATTTATCCGCTTCGCAACTGGCTACCTGGTTGGCACAAGCCAGAAGCAATGCGCAAGCTTTGCCAGATGAAGTGCATATTTCCCGCTCTGCCACGTCTAGCGTGAACTCTTCAACTAGCCTGAGCGCTTCATCTGGCGTCAATGCAACCAGCAACTCTACGAATGCAACAGCTGCGTGGGACGGACAAATTATTTTGCGCTTGCCGCAACGCCAAGCAAGCAATGCCAATGCAAGCGTGAACGCCAATGTCATCGGAGCGAGGCCTTGACACAAAGTACCAAGTGGTCGATCACAGGCGCCCTCATCGGCGCCTGCTTTGCCTTGGTTACCCAAGCGCCTGCAACTTGGTTAGCTAACGCCATTTCAAACGCTAGCCAACACAGGTTTGTTTTACAAAATGCACAAGGCACTGTGTGGCGAGGCTCTGCCATTGCATTGCTTGCAGATGGCAACCAGGGAATGCGGTTACCTAGTCGCTTGCACTGGGACTTTGCATCAGGCTTTGATAGAAGCTTGATGCGCCTAGTCATGCGCGCGCAAATTAAAAGCGAATGCTGCACACCCGAGCCATTGCAATTAGCTGTCTCCATGGGCTGGCAAGGAATCCGCATCGACATCGCCAACCAACAATCTCAATGGCCAGCGCATTGGCTAGTCGGATTGGGCTCGCCTTGGAACACCGTGCAACCAGAAGGCAGCATGCAATTGCGCACAGAAAACTTGATTTGGCTGTCCAACTCGGGCACACCGAAAGTTCTGGGCGCGGCGGAACTCACACTCTCACAATTAGCAACACCTTTGTCTACTTTGCGCCCCTTGGGCACTTACCGTTTACGTATGCAAGGCGGTGACACAATGGCGGTAACGCTGGCCACCTTAGATGGTGGTCTGCAATTAAGCGGCAACGGCCAATGGGCCAACGGACGCTTGCGATTCAAGGGCGAAGCCCGCGCGCAGCCTGCATTTGAGGCGGCGCTTTCGAACTTGCTCAATATCTTGGGCCAAAGACAAGGCGCCATCTCCATCATGGAATTAGGTTAGACATATGCCATTGAAAAACAGACAAACCCAACACCCCAGCACGGCATACCGTGCTTATCTTTGCTTACTCGCAACTCCGCTACTGATAGCTGGCTTGTGCTTCACCGCCACACCCAGCCATGCAGCAGGCCCCAGCAAAAAAGACGTATCCGTCGAACCGCTCACCCTCAACTTCGTCAACGCAGAAATTGAATCGGTTGCCCGAACGCTTGCCACTTTGCTGCGCCACAACTTAGTTGTTGACCCACGCGTCAAAGGCACTATCAATCTCAGCACTGAAACTCCGGTTACACCTGCACAAGCATGGCAACAGTTTTTAGCAGTCATTCGATTGCAAGGTTTTGCTGTGGTCGAAGCGCAAGGCCTTTACAAAATCTTGCCTGAAGCCGACGCCAAGTTGCAAGGCGGCAGCGTGCAACAAGTTAACCGCTCGGGCTCCAGAGTGGGTGGCTCAAACGCAGACAACAGCGAAGCTAATTTAGGCAATGGCGGCGGACAAGTCGTCACGCAAATTTTTAGGTTGAACCATGAGCAGGCTAACAACTTGTTGCCTGTATTGCGTCCGCTTATCAGCCCCAACAACACCATCAATGTGAACCCAGGCAATAACTCGCTGGTGATCACCGACTATGCCGACAACTTGCAACGCATGGCGCGCATCATTGCCAGCTTAGATGTGTCGAACGCTGGCGAAGTCGAAGTCATCACCCTCAAAAACGCTATCGCTATTGATTTAGCGCCTTTGGTTTCGCGTTTGAT
>JBBAOY010000098.1:0-2098 GCA_040401095.1 Limnohabitans sp. | reverse complement strand
TCTTGCGCCCATGCTACGGGGTCTATCTCTCGCTGCAAAAGAACGCCAGCGGCGCGCACACGTTGTTCTTTGGCATCCAGTGCAGGGGGTTCCACACCTTTTTCTAAGCCAACGGCTGCTTCGTGCAACATGCGTCGCGCCATCACAATGGCTTTGTCTGTAGGAAGCAGTTTTTCATCTGCATGGTTTTGGATAGAGCCCATGCTTTCTTGCAACGAATAGTCTTGGGCAGAGAACCCAAACACACCGCTGTAGGCGCGCTTTTCTTTTTGCGCTTGGCGGTCCATCAAGTAGTCGTTCTTGTAATTGGACTTGGGAACAAAACTACCGGGTGCTTCATACTCCACATGGATACCAAGACCGGATTCCATCGCATCGCGTTCCTCATCGGATAGTGGCTGATTGGGTTGCCAGTTCATGCTCCACGCCCAGCAACTGTGGTCATCGATCGGCACCCAAATATGGCCACCCAATGCATGGTGGCCAAAAGGAGGAATGAGCGTGAACCAAGGGAAGAGCCATTGGGTGATGCGCCAGTAATAGGAGTCTGGTTCGCCATTGCGTCTGCCAAACAAGGTTAGACCAAAATTATTTTTCTCAATCTCAAACACTACATTGCCGTCGGCCTTGATGTAGTCCAAGCCTTTGACGCCTTTATGCATGGGGTCGTTATCAACTTCGTAGCGATGCACATATGACACATGGCTAGTGTCTATGCCGCCTTCCATCGCTTGTAGATAGTTGGTGTATTGAATGCGTTTAGAAACGAAAACATGGCTCTCTGGTAAGTTGCACCATTCCAATTCAGGCGGTTCAGGTTTTTTATCTTCTGGACCCATATAAGCCCAAACAATACCGCCACGTTCTACGCAGGGGTAGCCTTTGATGTGCATATGCTCGCAGGCTTTGGGTGCTGATGGCACTTCTATGCATTTGCCATCGCCATTGAACTTCAGTCCGTGATAGGCACAACGAATGCCATTTTCTTCATTGCGTCCAAAAAACAAAGACACACCGCGGTGCGAACAAAACTCGCTGATCAAACAGGCTTTGCCGTCAGTGTTACGAAAAGCCAAAAGCTTTTCACCTAATAATTGAACTTTGACTTGTGGTCCATCTGGTAGAGTAATTTCGTTAGACATCAATGCTGGTACCCAGTAGCGACGCATCAAATTACCCATGCGGGTGCCTGCATCTGTATGTATCAGTGTTTCTGCCATGTCTTTATTCATAATGCTCTCTCCGTCTATTTGCTTTAAACGCTGTCGTAGGATATCAGGCTATTCCTATTAGCTTAATAAGGTTTCGTCCATCTATGTCACTTTTTACACTCTCTGGTAAGACTGCGCTCATCACTGGATCTGCGCGCGGTATTGGTTTAGCTATGGCAGAGGGGTTAGCCGCTGCTGGGGCGCATGTGATCGTCAATAGTCGCCAACGCGATTCGGTCGATGCGGTGGTGGAGCAACTCAAAGCCAAAGGGTTACAAGTTAGTGGCGCTGCGTTTGATGTAGCGCAAGAGGACGACGTACTCAGCGCATTTGATGGATTCGACAAAGCGGGTATGGCGATCGATATTTTGATCAACAACGCGGGTATTCAACACCGCCAACCTATGGTGGAGTTGTCACTCAAAGATTGGCATCGTGTGATGGACACCAACATCACCGCTGCATTTATCGTTGGCCGAGAGGCTGCGAAGCGAATGATTGCAAGAGGTAAGGGCGGCAAGATCATCAATATTGGTTCGCTCACAAGCCAGGCGGCGCGTCCCACGATTGCGCCTTACACCGTGGCAAAAGGCGGCATCAAAATGCTGTCACGCGCGATGGCCGCAGAATGGGCGCAGTTCAATATCCAAGCCAATTCCATCGGACCCGGTTACATCATGACGGATATGAACAAGCCTTTGATGGAGAACGCGCAGTTCGATGCTTGGGTAAAAAGTAGTAATCCTGCGCAGCGCTGGGGCAAACCTGAGGAGTTAGTAGGTACCGCTATCTACTTGGCGTCTGAGGCTTCGAACTATGTGAATGGCCAAATCATTTATGTGGATGGCGGCTGGCTCTCTGTTTTATAAACGGAATTAATCCAGCGT
>JBBAOY010000097.1:0-2512 GCA_040401095.1 Limnohabitans sp. | reverse complement strand
GCTTTTTGAGCACCATCGCCTTCTTTGTCAGCAATTTGGTTGATCAGAGTGAAAACCGCTTGTTCGATAAAGTCGATCAAGCCTTCAAACATTTGGGCTTTGCTGGCGAAGTGGCGGTACAACGCCGCCTCGCTCACGCCTAGTTTGGAAGCCAGCAGCGCCGTGGTCACCCGTTCCGCGCCAGGTTGTTCGAGCATTTGCGCCAGCGTTTGCAAAATTTGCGTACGGCGCTCGCCGGGCTTCATGCGCTGGCGTTTGGCAGTGTCTGCAACGCCATCAGAATTTGCGGCGTGCAGGGCTTGCTGGTTGGACGATGGATCTTGCGCGTCAGACATATCAAGTGCGCGCGGGGCTTCGCGCGAGAGTTAGTGCGAACGTATCATGGTACCGAAAGCTTGTTCGGTCAAGACCTCGAGCAACATGGCGTGGGGCACACGCCCGTCAATGATGTGCACCGCGTTCACGCCGCTCTTGGCGGCGTCCAAGGCGCCAGCGATTTTGGGGATCATGCCGCCGCTGATGGTGCCGTCTGCGCACAATTCGTCAATTTCGCGGGGGGTGAGCTCCGTTAGCAACTCTCCGGCTTTGTTCAAAACACCGCGGATGTTGGTAAGCATCAACAATTTTTCTGCCTGCAACACGGTTGCCAACTTGGCAGCGACCACATCGGCGTTGATGTTGTAGCTCTCGTTGTTCTCGCCAAAGCCGATGGGGCTGACCACGGGAATGAATGCGTCGTCTTGCAAGGCCTTCACCACGCTGGGGTCGATGCTGACAATGTCGCCCACCTGCCCCACGTCGTATTCTTTGTTCGGGTCGTGGCTGTCATGCACCACCAGTTTGCGGGCGCGGATCATGGCGCCGTCTCTACCAGTCAAGCCTACGGCTTTGCCGCCGGCTTGGTTGATCAGACCGACGATGTCTTGTTGCACTTCGCCGCCCAAAACCCACTCCACGACTTCCATGGTTTCGGCGTCGGTCACGCGCATACCTTCAATGAACTCGCCTTTTTTGCCCAAACGTTGCAAGAGGCCCTCAATTTGGGGACCTCCGCCGTGCACGACCACCGGGTTCATGCCCACGAGCTTGAGCAAGACCACGTCTTCGGCAAACGCTTTTTGCAAAGCGGGGTCGGTCATAGCGTTGCCGCCGTATTTGATGACCAAGGTTTTGCCGTGGAACTTACGGATGTACGGCAGTGCTTGCGCGAGGATTTCTGCGGAGTTGAGCGTGCTCATGGGTGACCCGTTGGCTTAAAGACTTGGTCAATATTAGTCTATGTGCTCGGCGGGTACAGGAGGTGTTGGCTCCACATTGGCAAGTGGCCCTAAGACCTTCTCGCGCACCATTTCGCGCAGCATTTTTTTCTCTTGGAAGCTCAAAGCGCGCTCTAACACCTTGCGCACGCCTAACAACAACTGGCGGTCCACTTCTTGTGGAATACCTCGGGTGTTGTGCAACTCTTCGCGAAGTTCTTCGCGTAAATCTTCGGGCTCTTCGTCCCACCAGGTCTGGATGACGGTGGTGAGTTGCTCGCGCAGTTGCTCTGGATCCACTGGCGCTTTGGGCTCGCCGCCATGGCGGGGTTTTGCGCCTTGGCGTGAAGCCTCTTCGCTCAAGACGACGCGGTGGTCGGCTTGGGACAGCAAACGCGCCCAACCTGGATCGTCCCGGTTGAGTTGGCTCATATTGCGGGCGGCTTCGTCGGCTAACAAATGCACGACCACGCCATGCAACTGGGCTTCGTCGATGATGCTGAGCAAGCGCTCGTCGTCACTGCCGATCAACAAATGCGCACAGGCTTCGCGCTCAGCAAGGCGCTTCATGTCTGCGCCCATCGCGCGCAACATGGACAAACCACCGTCTTGGCCATGGGGCAACACAGCGCGGGTGACTTGGGCGTCGACCGCTTGGTCGTCCGGCGTGTCGGTGTACCAATAAATTCGGCGCAAATTGACGTCTAGGCCATGGTTGGCCGTGGCGCTGCCAAGCAAGGCTTGGAGGTGCGGACGGACGGCCTCTTGGCTGCCGTCGGTATTACCTTGGAGCCACGCTAAAAAACGGGCATCAATGAGTGCGATACAAGATTCGGCGGCGCCATGCGACGCGCCACGCTGTGAGTTTTGACGTTTCATGAAATAAAAAGAAAGAGTAAGTGAATAAAAACTGTTGGTGGCCAAGCTAATAGTGCTTGGGCGCCAACAGCCTTTATTTTAAAGGCTTGCACCGCCCTGCAGACGATAATTACTCAAATTCTTAGTAACTCCCACTTTTCCTAGCTTTTTTGGCATGACGCTTCCCATTTTGATCACTGGCGGACTTGGCTTTATCGGCTCGCATACCGCTGTGGTGTTGGCCGAAGCGGGTGTGCCGATCGTGATTTTGGACAACCAAAGTAATAGCAGCCCCAAAGTGCTCGAAAGATTGGCGAAGTTGAATGTGCATCCGCTGGAATATGTGCATGCCGATGTGCGCGACACGCAAGCCTTGGACGCATTGTTTGGTCGCCACA
>JBBAOY010000096.1:0-2693 GCA_040401095.1 Limnohabitans sp. | reverse complement strand
GACAAAGTGCGCAAAGAGGGCAAAAGCCTTTTGCCTATCGGCATGACCGCTGTCGAGGGCGAGTTCTCGCGCGGAGAGGTCATCGCCATTTTGGATCCACAGGGCGTGGAGATCGCGCGAGGCCTCGCTAACTATGCAAGTGCCGAGGCGCGTTTGATTTGTCGCAAGCCTTCAGGTGATATTGAGGCCAACCTTGGCTACATCGCTGAGCCAGAGATGGTGCACCGCGACAACTTGGTGCTAAGCCTTACTCCGTAGGCCTTTGCGCCGTGTTGGGGTCGGGTTCGAAAGTGCCGCCCGGCGGCAACTCCATCGTGAACGACATCCCAAACTGCTTGGACACCACAAATTCACTGGTGATCGATGTTCCACCATTGCGCGTTTGGCGTGAACGTATGTCAAAGCGCGGCAAGAAGCGTGACAACTCGGTGAGCGCCATCTCATACACCCCGCGTTTGAACTCCACCACCACATCCAGCGGCACCCAGTAGTCGTTCCAACGCCAGGCGTCGAACTCGGGATGGTCGGTAGCGCGCAGGTTCAAGTGGTGGTCGGGCACCACCATCTGCAGCAAAAACCATATTTGCTTTTGGCCTTTGTAAAAGCCACGCGCGTCGCGTCGGACGAACCGATCTGGCACCTCATAGCGCAACCAGTCGCGGGTACGGGCCACGATACGCACATGCTCCGCAAGGAGTCCCACTTCTTCGTGCAGTTCCCGAAACATCGCCTGCTCGGGCGTCTCGCCGCGGTCGATGCCGCCTTGTGGAAACTGCCAACTGTGGGTGCGGATGCGCTTGCCCCAAAACACCTGATTTTTCTGGTTGAGCAAGATGATGCCGACGTTGGGTCGAAACCCTTCTCGGTCAAGCATAATCAAACCTCAAATTTCTGAATTGCATCCATTATGCACAGTCACGCTGTGTTGACCTCCGGATTCACCCTGATAGCGCGCGCATGAAAGCCTCCCAGTTCCTCATCTCCACCCTCAAAGAAGCACCCGCTGACGCAGAAATCGTGAGCCACCAACTCATGATGCGCGCCGGCCTCATCAAAAAGCTCGGCGCCGGTATTTACAACTACATGCCCATGGGCTTGCGGGTGATCCGCAAGGTCGAAGCCATCGTGCGCGAAGAGATGAACAAAGCTGGAGCGGTCGAACTCTCTATGCCCGTAGTGCAACCCTCAGAGCTTTGGCAAGAGACGGGCCGCTTCGAAAAAATGGGCCCTGAGTTGCTGCGCATCAAAGACCGCCACGGCCGCGACTTTGTTGTGCAACCTACCAGCGAAGAGGTCATCACCGACATCGCCCGCCAAGAAATTCGCAGCTACAAGCAGTTGCCCAAAAACTTCTACCAAATCCAAACCAAGTTCCGCGACGAGCGCCGTCCCCGTTTTGGTTTGATGCGCGGGCGCGAGTTCACTATGAAGGACGCCTACAGCTTCGACCGCGACGTGACGTCCGCCAAGGCCAGCTACCAAGTCATGGCCGAGGCCTACCGAAAAATCTTCGACCGCTTCGGCCTGCAATACCGTGCAGTGGCGGCAGACAGCGGTGCCATTGGTGGCGACTTGAGCGAAGAGTTTCAAGTGATAGCCGCCACCGGCGAAGACGCCATCGTCTATTGCCCGCAGAGCGACTACGCTGCCAACATGGAGAAGGCCGAGGCCTTAGCGCCTGCCCATGTGCGCGGTGCGGCGACAGCAACGCTGACCCAGACAGCAACACCTAATAAAAGCACCTGCGAGGATGTAGCTGACCTTCTCAAAGTGCCACTGAGCACCACCGTCAAGTCTTTGGTGTTGGCGACAGATGCACTCGATGAAAAAGGCGAGATCGTCAAGACCACTGTCTGGCTCTTGCTAGTGCGTGGCGACCATGACATGAACGAAGTCAAGGTGGGCAAGTTGCCCGGATTTGAAGGCGGCTTTCGCTTCGCAACGCTCACAGAGATTGAGTCGCACTTCAGTTGCAAGCCAGGTTACTTGGGCCCAGTGCAACTGAAACAAGCCTTGAAAGTAGTCGCCGACCGCGACGTAGCCGTGATGCACGACTGGATTTGTGGCGCTAACGTGGTGGACTTCCACTACACAGGCGTCAACTGGGGACGAGATCTACCGGAGCCTGACTTGGTGGCCGACATTCGCAACGTCGTTGCGGGCGATACCTCGCCAGACGGTAAGGGCGAGCTAGCGATCGAACGCGGCATTGAAGTAGGCCACGTGTTCTACCTCGGTACCAAATATTCCAAGGCGATGAACGCCACCTTCTTGGACGAGAACGGTAAACCGCAGTTCATGGAGATGGGCTGTTACGGCATAGGCATCACGCGCTTACCTGCAGCGGCGATCGAGCAAAACCACGACGCCAAGGGCATCATCTGGCCCGATGCGATAGCGCCTTTCACGGTGGTGATTTGCCCCATCGGCATGGACCGCAGCGAGGCGGTCAAAACTGCCGCGGAGAGTTTGTACCAAGACTTACTAAAAGCTGGCGTCGACGTCATCTTGGACGATCGAGGCGAGCGCCCTGGCGCCATGTTTGCAGATTGGGAGTTGATTGGTGTGCCACACCGCGTGACTATTGGTGATCGCGGATTAAAAGAGGGCTTTGTGGAGTATCAGCAACGGCGAGATGCGCAGGCAAAGCCAATCGCGGTTGGAGATGTTTTTAATTATTTGAATCAGGCGGT
>JBBAOY010000095.1:0-2752 GCA_040401095.1 Limnohabitans sp. | reverse complement strand
GGTAAAAAATTGCCTGACTTAGAAATCACAGTCGTGCACCGCGCTGATGGCTCTGGCACTACATTTAATTTCACAGACTATTTGTCTACTGTTAGCAAAGACTTCAACGACAAAGTAGGTAAGGGTGCTGCAGTCAAGTGGCCAGCCGCAACCTCCGTCGGAGGCAAAGGTAATGAGGGTGTTGCCGCTAACGTAACACGCGTTAAAGGTTCAATTGGCTATGTGGAATATGCCTACGTCAAAAAGAACAACATGATTTTCATGCAGATGCTGAACGCCGATGGCAAGTATGTGGCTCCTGATGACAAAACATTTGCTTCCGCTGCAGCGGGCGCTGATTGGTTCAGCGTCCCAGGTATGGGCATTTCTATGGTCAACGCCAAGGGCGCTGACAGCTGGCCCATCAGTACAGCATCATTTATCTTGATGTACAAAGAACCAACTGACAAAGTAGCATCTGCTGAAGCTTTGAAATTCTTTGACTGGTCTTTTAAGAACGGCAAGAAAATGGCTGAAGATTTAGATTACGTTGCATTGCCAGACAAATTAACTGACCAAATCCGTAACCGCGTTTTCTCACAAATCCAAAAATAATTTAGTTAGTTGTCAATGAATCCGTCGGTTCGTATGTGTACCGACGGATTTTTTAGTTAGCGAGGAGACCGAAATGAATATGCCTACTACCTCCATGGAGGGTGGCCATCTTGTCAGCAATGGCATGGTGATGATTGCAAAAAAACAGCGCTTACAAGATTTCTTTTTCCATCGAGTCACGCAAGGTTTTTCCTTGTTAGTCCTTGTGGCGCTGCTTGGAATTATTATTTCCCTGTTCATCAATGCTTGGCCCACTTTTCAAAAGTTTGGTCTTCAATTCATTTGGCGAGTTGAGTGGGACATCATTAAACAAGATTTCGGTGCGGCGATTGCCGTTGTAGGTACCGTTGCCAGTGCTGCTATTGCCATGGTGCTTGCGGTTCCATTGGCCTTTGGCATAGCGGTATTTCTAACGGAAACCTGCCCAGCTTGGCTGCGCAGACCCTTAGGTACATCCATCGAACTCTTGGCAGCTGTTCCTTCCATCATTTACGGTATGTTTGGGTTGTTTGTATTTGCTCCGCTTTTCGCAGACTTTATTCAAGTCCCTGTGAAGGCCGTGCTTGGCGGCATGCCGCTTATTGGATTCCTGTTTGGTGGAGCAACCAACGGCATGGGCATATTGGCTGCAGGAATTGTTCTGGCTTTTATGGTGCTGCCTTTTGTTGCTGCGGTGATGCGCGATGTGTTTGAGATTACACCTGCTATTCTTCGTGAGTCAGCTTATGGCTTGGGTTGTACAACTTGGGAGGTTGTTAGGCGAGTCGTTTTACCCTACACCCAAAAAGGCGTTATCGGAGGTTTCATGTTAGGCCTCGGACGTGCATTGGGTGAAACGATGGCGGTGACGTTTGTCATTGGTAATGCAAACCGTATGCCTTCCTCCTTGTTCTCTCCCGGTACTTCGATTGCGTCGGTTTTGGCCAATGAATTCGGCGAGGCTGAGGGATTGCACTTCTCCACCTTGTTTGCACTTGGATTTTTGTTGTTTGTAATTACGTTTGTCGTTTTGGCTGCTGCAAAAGCAATGATCAACCGCGCTGAAAAAGCCAAAGGTTCTTGAAAGAGCATCATGCAAGTTGATAACACCCTTTATATGAAAAGACGCATTGCAAGCCAAATTGGCTTGGCTTTGTCAATGTCCGCCATGGCTGTTGGCCTGGCAGTACTGATCTGGATTTTGTACATTCTGTTTTCAAACGGTTTGTCCGCTCTGGACTTGAATTTGTTTACCCACGATACACCTGCCCCTGGCACTGAGGGGGGAGGCTTACGCAATGCGATATTGGGTAGTCTGATGATCGTGGCGCTCACTGTTTTGGTATCTACGCCAATAGGTATATTGGCGGGCATATATTTGACTGAATTCGGAGATGAAAGTAAAACGGCGGAACTCACACGATTTGTGACTGACATCATGCTGTCGGCTCCCTCCATCGTGTTGGGATTGTTTGTCTACGCGATTGCTGTGTCCACAGTCGGTAACTTCTCTGGTTACGCGGGTAGCTTGGCTTTGTCATTGATCGCTATTCCTGTTGTGATGCGCACAACAGAGAACATGCTGCGCTTGGTGCCTGGCAGTTTGCGTGAAGCTGCGTTCGCATTGGGTGCGCCGCGTTGGAAAGTTTCCACCATGGTGACTTTGCGTGCGGCAAAAAGTGGCGTAATGACTGGCATATTATTAGCAGTCGCGCGTATCAGCGGAGAGACTGCCCCATTGCTTTTCACTGCTTTAAACAACCAATTTTTCAGTACAAATATGGGCGCCCCCATGGCTAATTTGCCTGTGGTGATTTTCCAGTTTGCTATGAGTCCTTACGATAACTGGGTGCGATTGGCCTGGGCAGGAGCTTTGTTGATCACCATGACCGTCTTGGTGTTAAATATCTTGGCACGGGTTGTTTTTAGAGACAAAGTGCATTGATGCACTTTGAACTCCTATCCCTTCATAAAAAATTGGAATCACGATGAACCAAACTACACAACTAAAAAATGCCATTGAAGTTAAAAACCTGAACTTCTTTTACGGTAAATTTCAAGGACTAAAAAATGTGTCTATGAATATCGCTGAGCGTAAAGTGACCGCTTTTATTGGACCTTCCGGTTGCGGCAAGTCCACGTTGTTGCGTACCCTAAACCGCATGTATAGCCTCTACCC
>JBBAOY010000094.1:0-2873 GCA_040401095.1 Limnohabitans sp. | reverse complement strand
TGAAATGCTCTAACCCGCGCTCGGTCCAATGCACACCATTACGCTCCTCGACCTTGAACCAATGCGCGGCATCTGAATCTAACGGCTCCGAAGCAATAGTGGTGATAGCGTGCTGACCTTGCTCACTGGCACGCGTATGGGGTGCACCGAAGTACATGCTGGGGGATTGGTCATCGCTGGAATATCTAAAGGCCCAGATATCTCGTCCGTTGGTTAGAGCGCATGAAATCCGCATGGGTTCGTCCGCGTGGTGGTGGTCCATAATTTTTGCAATATCACGCAAAGTTGCTTGAATCGCAGCAATGGGGTCGTGAATCAAACCTTTGCTTAGTGCCACTAAAAATAAAGCTTCACTGTCTGTAGTGCCTTCTCTATGTGGGTAGTGCACGTGGTCGATGAGGTCTTCTACATCTTTTCGGCAGTTATGCCAGTTGCCAATTTTGCCGTTGTGCATGAAGGTCCAGTTTTGCCAAATAAAAGGATGGCAGTTACTTCTATTGACCGCAGTTCCAGTGGTTGCGCGCACATGGGCAAAAAATAGTCTAGTCTGTATATGGGCTGCAAGGGAACGCAGGTTACTGTCGTTCCAAGCTGGCAGGATGTCTTTGAACAAACCTGGTGTGGTGCGCTTGGTGTACCACGCAACACCAAATCCGTCACCATTGGTGACCCAGGCAGATTGTGTTGCTGCCAAGCTCTGGCTCACAATGGAATGCTCTTGATGAAAAACCAAGTCTTCAAGGTAAATTTCTGGACCCGCATAAGCAACCCATCTGCACATGGTGACCTCCGAATTGTTGAATAAATCAGGAATCCATTCGGTTGATTGGGCTACTTGTTTTAATCAGTTCATCTAAAAGTGACATTGCGTCCTTGGACGAAGCGGAGTAGGGATCAAATTCAGGATGCGCCATCTGAACCATGGGATCATCTTTAGACAAATGAACAAGCGCCATAGACCATTGACCAAATCGTCTTTGCGTAATTTCTTCCATCGACAGCAATGCAACATTGTGGTGCAGTCGGTTAGCCATGATGCGGGAATAAAGAGCGTTTACTTGGTGTCTTTCACCCTCTAAAACTTGCATCCACAAGCCTAAGCCTTGACATAAAACACCAGTAATATTTTCTCTTTTGTTATTTATGTTTGATTTTTCTAAAATTGAGGTGGTCACTGTAGTTGTAACCGGTCCTACGGGTTGGCTGACGTACAAAAGGCGTACAAGCATGTTTGGCTCCCTTTTTTAAAATTTTGTGTCCATTTGGCATAGCGTATCAGTTAAGACATCTTTATTCAATGCGAGATGCATCAGAATCGGAGATACTCCTCAAATGCAAAACGATGAAGTTCAATCAGGCCAGTCTATTCATAAATTGGGATATGGAATTAGTGGAGACCGCAGACATCAGCGCTGTTCAGAAGTAGGTGAATATGCACGCAAAATGCTTTTCCCATCCAACGAACGGCTCAAAAACGCCTAGGCTTAAGCAGCAATAAAGCCTATTAGATTTAACAATGGTCGGCAATACCGTCAATCAAACAAATGCATAAGAGCCCACACAAAATAGTCATCGTCGGCGGAGGAGCGGGTGGACTAGAGCTTGCCACGCGATTGGGTAAAGCCTATGGTCGCGGCAGCAAAGTGATGGTTACGCTTGTAGATAAAAATCGTACGCATATTTGGAAACCCAAGCTGCACGA
Source organism: Limnohabitans sp. (assembly GCA_040401095.1). Lineage (GTDB taxonomy): Bacteria > Pseudomonadota > Gammaproteobacteria > Burkholderiales > Burkholderiaceae_C > Limnohabitans. The sequence continues at coordinate 1,171 of JBBAOY010000094.1, read as the reverse complement.
AATCGCCTCTGGAAGTATGGACTTTGGTGATCATGAAGTTGATTACATGGCGCAAGCACATTGGAATCACTTCACTTTTCGAATCGGTGAGCTCAAAGGCTTGAATAGGACTGACAAGACCATTGATCTTTTTCCCTACCTAGATAGTGACGGCACCCCAGTAACCCCCGTACAGCAAATTGAATACGACACCCTCGTGGTGTGTGTCGGCAGTTTGAGCAACGACTTTGGAACGCAAGGTGTAAAAGAATTCGCTCTCAAACTTGAAACACAACATGATGCGAAACAATTTCATTCAAAGATGGTCAATGCTTGCATTCGTGCACATAACCAAAAAGAAATAATACATAAAAGGCAACTGCATGTGGCCATCATTGGCGCTGGAGCAACAGGGGTTGAGTTGGCCGCTGAGTTACATCGAACTACCCGCGAAGTAGTGGCTTTCGGACTGGACCGAATTGATCCAGAAAAGGACATCAAAGTTAGCTTAATTGAAGCTGCTGAAAGAATATTGCCTGCCTTACAACCGCGATTGTCTTCGGCCACTGAAGATTTAATTAAAAAGCTGGGTGTACAAGTTTTCACCAACTCGAAGGTGATGGAGGTAATGTCAAATGGAATTAGGCTAGCAGATGGTCGAGTTCTTGAGTCCGAGTTGGTTGTTTGGGCTGCTGGGGTAAAGGCTCCCGATTTCTTAAAAGACCTTGGTGGTTTAGAAACCAACCGAATTAACCAACTTGTTGTTCTTGATACCCTTCAAACGACCAGAGACCAAAATATTTTTGCGCTTGGTGACTGCGCCGCATGTCCATGCCCCGATGAAGACGGAGGACGGGCAGGCACCGTTCCTCCTCGCGCGCAAGCAGCGCATCAACAGGCATCGCATCTTTTTCAACAAATCAAGCGCCGTCTTTCCAATAAACCATTAAAGGCATATCGCTATAGAGATTTTGGCTCTTTAGTTTCCTTGGGAAAATTCAGCACAGTCGGCAATATGATGGGTGGCTTGATTGGTAAAAATCTCATGATTGAAGGTTACTTTGCCAAATTAATGTATTTGTCTTTATATAAATTACATGAGCTTGCGATTCACGGAGTTTTAAAAACTTCCCTCTATACATTCGCAAGAATGATCACAAAACAGACTAACCCAACGGTAAAGCTGCACTGA
>JBBAOY010000093.1:0-2884 GCA_040401095.1 Limnohabitans sp. | reverse complement strand
CCACACACTATTACGAGAGATAAAAATGAAAGCAGCTATTCAAAAAGGCTTCACCTTGATTGAGATCATGATCGTCATCGCGATCATTGGCATATTGGCATCCGTCGCATTGCCTGCCTACCAAGACTATGTTGTTCGCGCGCGTGTCAGCGAAGGACTGGCATTGGCAGCCACCGCTAAAACAACAGTGATGGATGTGGTGAGTAATGGCAACGTTACGACTACAGCAAACAACTACAAGGGCGATTTCGCATGGAGCGGCGCTACCAACAACATCAGTTTGATTGATATTGCGCCTGCGACGGGCGTGATTACCATCACGACTATGCCAGCTGCTGGTGGCGGCAAATTACTGCTGGTGCCTTTTACAGGCTCGGTATCGAGCCCCACTGCATTGCCTGCTGCAGATGCAGCCAGCCCTATCGTCAATGGCAATGTGCAGTGGAAGTGTTTAGCTAAAGGCGCAACAACATTTGCAGGTGTAGCGGCCCCTGCTGACGCACTGGATCGGAAATATGCACCGAGTGAGTGCAAGTAAGAACGTTGAAGCCATGTTGTGAATGAAAATCTAGGTATGCAGATTTTCAAAAGCCCATCGTTGCTTTTAAATCGGTTGCTTCTATTGGTTTGCTTGATGCTGCCGTGGCTCAATCCTTTTACCAGCGCACCGTCAACTTCAGTTATTCCGCTGCTATTGAGTTGGATGCTGGTGGCGTGTGCTTTGTTGTTGGTGGTGGATGAAGCGTTTGTGCAAACAACAGCAAGCGCATCAGGGCAAATCTCTCCGCCCATTGGTATTTTTTCTCGATTACTGCAAACTAAATTTCAAAATAAATGGGGCCTACTTTTACTGGTTTGGTTTTTGGTGTCGGCACTCTCAGTTCCGGAGGTCATTGACCGCGCATTGACTGCTGGCGTTTTGGCATCCATTACTTGCATATGGATAGCCATGCAAATTGGTAAACGTGCCGCTAACTCCGCTAACGATTTGCTGCATTGGGTATTGATGGCGTGCTTAATTGCCGCGTTAGTCAGCAGCGCATTGGCAGTCTTGCAATACTTAGATTTGGCTCGTGAATTAGTACCGTGGGTCAACCAACCGCGCATAGGCGACGCATTTGCTAATTTGCGGCAACGTAATCAGTTCGCCTCACTCACTAGCATCGGCTTAGTTGCGCTATTTGGTTTGGCGGCAACCATGCAGAACATTTCCAAGCGATATGCGGCAATGATGTGGTGTGCACTCGCCTTACTAGCAGCAGGTTTGGCGTGCTCATTGTCACGAACGGGTGCTGTGCAATGGTTGCTGTTGGCAGCATTTGTAGTTGTATGGGTATGGAAAAACAACAAGCGAGCCCATCCAGTTTTGTTGCGGCTTGCTGTTGGTGCGCCACTGTTGGTCATCCTATGGTCACTGGTTTTCCCTTGGGTTGCGCTACAACTTAATGGTGTGATGGGCGCAAGCTTGATGTTAAGGGTTGCTGGGCAAGCGCAAGACTATGCGGCGTGTGGTGGGCGGCGTATTTTGTGGAGCAATGTTTTGCAAATGCTGGCGCAGCACCCTTGGCAAGGTTGGGGGTTAGGTGAAACAGACTTTGCCCACTACAGCACCGATTACCAAAGTGAGCGCTTTTGCGATTTGCTAGATAACGCGCACAATTTGCCGCTGCATTTGGCCTTGGAGTTTGGTATTCCATTTGCGCTTGCGTGCTGTGTATTTGCAGTGCATTGGTTATATAAAAAGTCTAGGCTGCTGACTACAAATAATGCGCGCCGAGTAGCGTTTGGCATGATGCTGGTACTGGGGATACACAGCATGCTGGAGTATCCGCTTTGGTATGGGCCATTTCAAATCTGTTTGGGCTTGGCTTTGGGTTTATGGGCGGGAACTTCACCAGAAAGAATTGTGGACGCTAAGCCTGCAAGTAGCACGCGTCAGCAATTGCTTCCCATGGGCATGTGTAGCGCGCTATTTTTGGCCTGCTTATATGCGGCATGGGATTACAACCGCGTAGCGCAAATCTATAGGCAGCCAGAAATGCGAGATGCTGCCTACCGTGACAATCCCATGCGGTCTGCTAGTCAATCATGGCTATTTAAAAACCAGGTCGACTTTGCACGGTTGATGACTCAAAACATTACGCAAGAAAACGCACAAGAAACCCATGACTTGGCGATGCGCGTGCTGCATTACTCACCAGAGGCGCGGACAGTAGAACGTGCCGCTGAAAGTTTGCGGCTATTGGGCCGTGACGTTGAGGCCGAAAAACTTACAAGCCGAATACCAACCATCACTCCGCACAAGTAGCACTACGCTTAAACTCAAGCATGCTCTCCGCAATTTTGATCACGCGCAACGAAGCGCATAACTTAGAAGACTGCTTAGCCTCTTTGCAGGGTTTGGCCGATGAAATCATTGTGGTCGACACACAAAGTAGCGATGCCACCGTTTCTGTAGCCCAAAGGTATGGCGCCAAAGTTGCGCAACCGGATGACTGGCCAGGGTTTGGTCCGCAAAAAAACCGTGCACTTGCGTTTGCCACTCAGCCTTGGGTGTTGTCCATCGATGCGGACGAACGTGTCACGCCAGAGTTGGCCACTGAAATTAATCTAGTGATTGGACGCGCGCAACGAGATGGCAACCCTTCAGGCTTAGTCGACAAGCATTACAGCGCCTACGAAATACCCCGAAAGTCTTGGTACTGCGGCAAATTTATCCAACATTGTGGTTGGAGACCAGACTATGTTTTGCGTTTGTTTCGTAATGGCAATGCGAAGTTTTCAGTTGACTTAGTGCACGAACGCGTCATCACTACCGACCCTATTGGCCAACTTAAAAACCATTTGTTGCACTACAGCTATCTAGACTTTTCGCAAGTTTTGG
>JBBAOY010000092.1:0-2971 GCA_040401095.1 Limnohabitans sp. | reverse complement strand
GCACGCGTCCAATCCGGCGCGGCCCATATTAAGACCGGGCAAGCGAGCACGGCAATTGCAATCAAATACTTCATATAAATCTCCAAACAGCGAGCTCAAGGGCTCAAGAATTTTCACGTGCACTGATAAAGTGCGGACGTGGCTTGGCTGTCGGATCAGTAAATGGGGGGCTTGGTAAAGCGCAAAAGCTCAGCGCTGGCAAAGCGTTCGACACGAGAAATAACGTGGGGCTGAGGCAATAAGGGGAGAGGCTTTATGGCGGAGTCTTGGGTCGCAACCAGGGACATACAAAGCTGGCAAGCTTGATGCCGACTCTCGGTTTTCCCTTCGCCGTGCGATGCGCCCTTGTCTGAGTGCATACCCGACATCATTGGACAGTCTTCGGTCATTGAACCCTGGCTAGCACCCGTGTCCATAGTGTGGGATGCTGACTCATTAAGCGCCATACCTACATACATGCGATCAACGCTCCAGCTGCGCAGAGGGAGCATTGCGATTAGTAGGATTAAGACTATGCGAGACATCTTCACATGATATCTTTTTCGGCGAAAGCTTGGCTCTAAAGGGACAAAACCTACAAAAGCCTGCAGCGAAACACATTTTTTAGATTTTTTTCTTTGGGATCACTTGTAGCTACGGATGTAACCACATCTTCTAGTTTTGATTTTAAATATCACGCAGATCTATCAACCCTATTGAGACCGGAGTAAATGTTCAGCGCAATCTGTTTATCCCCAATTTGTTTTGCAACGTGAGCGGCAGATGCGGGTGATTGGAGTTGAAAACCACGGTTTTGTATTTCCTGTCCAAAGTGCTGTGCAGCGTAAAGATTACTGCTCTGCAATGCAGCACCAATCTTGCTGAGATAGGGATCAGCAGACAAAGAGGGATCAAAATTGATAAGCGCACTAAAAGCTATCCGAGCGTCTTCTAACTCACCCGCCTTTAAGCTTTGCAGTAAGGCCTGCAGTTTTTGGAGACGGCGTTTTTGCTTATCCCCCTGCGGCGAATTCTTGCCGGCCCACTGCTGCAAGCTGCCGTCAATACGAAGCGCGATTGAAGTATCCATGGTTAACACTCCTTGCAATTCATCTAGTCCATCCTGATACGCTTTTTCTTTTTTTGTAGTTATTTAAAATTAAAAATTAATTGATTGGCTGTCTCTTTTGACGAGATTAAAAATAATCAATAAAAATTGAAAGTCAAGAAATCAGCCAATCGCCAATAGCACCGCATAAACAGTGCCAATTCATATTGCGGCAAGTATTAGCCTCCACCTATATCCCGCTAATGCAATAGACTGCTAACAATTGCCAATTAATAACCGGAGGTCATCGTGTGCAGATGGGTTGCTTATGCAGGTCCAGAGATTTACCTTGAAGACTTGATCTTCCACCAGGAACATTCCATTGTTAGGCAGAGCCTTGCTGCGACTCAATCTGCATGGGTCACCAATGGTGACGGGTTTGGTGTTGCTTGGTATAACAAACGCACTACTCCCGGACTATTTAAAGATATCCTGCCTGCTTGGAACGACAGTAACCTGCGCTCGCTTGCGGCGCATATTCAGACCAGTCTGTTTTTCGCCCATGTTCGCGCCACAACAGGAACTGCGGTCAATAGAAGCAATTGCCACCCGTTTATTTGGAAAAACTGGGCTTTTATGCATAACGGAAAAATTGGCAACTGGCATGACTGCCGAAAAGATGTTGAAGATCTCATCGATAAATTTCATTACCCCCACAGAGAGGGAACTACAGACAGTGAGGCTCTATTTTTAGTAGCACTGAGTAAGGGTTTGATCAACGACCCAATAAACGCCATACAAGCAACTCTGCGCGACGTCTCCAAGATAATGGACAAAAACAAATCCGATGAGCCCATGCGCATTTCCTGTGCTCTTACTAACGGCAAAGATATCTGGGCCTTTAGGTACTCAAGCGATGACCAGTCCCCCAGCATGTACTTTGGCTCGCCACACACACGTGCCAGCGAAAACGGATCGCACCCCATCACCACTATTGCCTCAGAACCATCAGACTCAGACGCTGCGCATTGGTTCAAAGTTGAGGAGCGCAATGGCATCCATTGGACTGAGCGTGGCTTAGAGAATTTCAAGATTGCAATTTAAAGACTAAACAATCCCTCAATATATTTGGATTGATTGATGCAAAGTTTCAAGAAAACCAAAGAGAGCAGTGTATGAACGGAGTCACAGGCGCAATTGGCAAACGGCTGGCCGTCTACCTCAGCAAAGAGCTTGAAATCAACGGTACAGCTCCACCGTCGAACCCTTTGCACCTGCAGGCCACTTTGCGACCAGGCGATGTACTGCTGGTTGAAGGAAATACCAGGATCAGTGCTGCAATCAAATACCTAACCCAGTCCACTTGGTCCCACGCCGCACTTTATGTAGGTATGAATTTCAGCCCAAACGCTCCTGAGGACCACTGCCTCATAGATGCCGATACCGTGCATGGTGTGCGTAGCATTGGTTTGGATAGATTTGTGAATCTACACACCAGAATCTGCAGACCCATCGGACTTAGCGAACAAGAATGCACTGAGGTTGCGCAAGCAGCTATCGACAAAATCGGATATCAATACGATCTGCGCAACATGTTTGACCTTGCTAGGTACCTCTTTCCCACGCCACCAGTACCCACGCGCTTTAGACGACAGTTATTGTCATTAGGCAGCGGGGATCCCACTAGAGCCATATGCTCCACTTTGATTGCTCAAGCATTTGAAAGCATCCACTACCCCATCATTGCCTTGGAGCAAAAAACATCGGGTCTATCAGCGAATGAGAATAATTTTCTACCGCAACCATTTCAACCCCAGCAATTCAAACCCAAGCATCACTCGCTACTTACACCCAGAGACTTTGATGTTTCACCATATTTTGCAATCATCAAGCCTACGGTGGAATGCGGATTTGATTTTCATAACCTTGAATGGGTTGAATGAA
>JBBAOY010000091.1:0-3028 GCA_040401095.1 Limnohabitans sp. | reverse complement strand
CGCAACAGGCGTGCGAATCAAATAATCGAATGCACTCAATGCTGCTTTGGCGCCCTCGCCTGCAGCAATGACAATTTGCTTGTAAGGCACAGTGGTGACGTCGCCAGCTGCGAACACGCCAGGCACATTGGTGTGGCATTTCGCATCCACCACGATTTCACCGTATTTGCTCAATTCAAGCGTGCCTTTCAAGAACTCGGTATTGGGAACTAAACCAATTTGGACAAACACACCCTCGAGTGCCACCGTGTGTTCTTGGTTGGTTACACGGTCTTTGTAACGTAAGCCATTCACTTTTTTTCCATCTCCAGTGATCTCGGAGGTTTGTGCGTTCACGTGAATGGTCACATTGGGCAAGCTCTTCAACTTGCTCACCAAAACTGCGTCCGCCTTTAAAGCGTCGGCAAACTCGACCAAGCTCACGTGTTCCACAACACCTGCTAAATCAATAGCAGCTTCCACACCTGAATTGCCACCGCCAATCACGGCTACCCGTTTGCCTTTGTATAAAGGGCCGTCGCAATGTGGGCAATAGGCCACGCCTTTGTTTTTGTATTCCTGTTCACCTGGAACATTCACATTGCGCCAACGTGCACCCGTCGACAAAACAACACTGCGTGCACTCAAGATTCCACCATTGGCCATATGCACTTGCACCAAACCACCCGCCGTCTTAGCAGGGACGATTTTGTCAGCGCGTTGCAAATTCATGATGTCCACTTCGTAATGGCGCACTTGTTGCTCTAATGCTGCTGCAAATTTAGGCCCGTCGGTCTCCAACACAGAGATGTAGTTTTCAATTCCCATGGTGTCGTTGGTTTGACCACCAAAACGCTCTGCGGCTACTCCTACGCGAATACCTTTGCGCGCCGCATATACCGCCGCTGCAGCGCCAGCAGGACCACCACCCACGATCAACATGTCAAAGGGTTCTTTTTCGCTGAGCTTGACAGCCTCACGTTCTGCAGATTTGGTGTCTAACTTCGCCACGATCTCTTCCAAGCTCATGCGGCCTGAACCAAATACTTGGTCGTTCATATAGACCATGGGTACAGCCATCACTTGACGTGCGTCGACCTCCGCTTGGTTCAATGCGCCATCGACGATGGTGGTTTGAATTTTGGGGTTGTAAATTGCCATCAAGGTTGCAGCTTGCACAACGTCAGGACAGTTGTGGCAAGACAAAGACATATAGACCTCAAACTTCATGTCTGCATCCAAGCTTTTAATTTGCTCGAGTACTTCCGCATCTACCTTGGGTGGATGACCGCCAGTCCATAACAACGCCAAAACTAATGAAGTGAACTCATGCCCCATGGGGATAGCCGCAAAACGCACGCCGCGTGTTTCGCCTTCTTTGGCCACTATGAATGAAGGTATGCGTGCGTCAGTTCCTGAGTCATTGAAACTTACTTTTTCAGAAAGCTGAGCCACCTCTTCCAAGAGCTCACGCAACTCGGCACTTTTTTCGCTGCTGTCTAAAGTTGCAATAAGCTCGATAGGCGCACGCAAGTTTTGCAAATACGCTTGTAATTGGGTTTTCATTTGTGTATCGAGCATTTTTTTTCCTTTAATTAGACAAAACTTCTGACAAAAGAGGCGCGCTACGCGCACCCCTTTCAGCTGAAAATCTGCTTAGATCTTGCCAACGAGGTCGAGTGAAGGCGTCAAAGTCTTTGCGCCTTCGTTCCACTTAGCAGGGCACACTTGGCCTGGGTTGTTAGCCACGTACTGAGCAGCCTTCAACTTGCGGACTGTTTCTTTGACATCACGGGCGATGGCGTTGTCATGCACTTCCATGGTTTTGATAACGCCCTCTGGGTTGATGATGAAAGTTCCGCGTAAAGCCAAACCTTCTTCTTCAATGTGTACGCCAAATGCGCGTGTCAATTGGTGCGTGGGGTCGCCGATCAACGGGAACTTTGCTTTGCCAACTGCGGGCGATGTCTCGTGCCACACTTTGTGGGCAAAGTGGGTGTCGGTCGTCACGATGTAGACCTCGGCACCAGCTTTTTGGAACTCGGCATAGTTGTCTGCTGCATCTTCAACTTCTGTGGGGCAGTTGAAGGTGAATGCGGCTGGCATGAAAATCAAGACTGACCATTCGCCTTTGAGTGATTCGTCAGAGACTTGCACAAACTTGCCGTTATGAAACGCTTGGGCTTTGAATGGTTGAACCTTGGTATTGATAAGAGACATGACTGATTCCTTTGGTGGTTGATAAAAACTATTGAATGAGGGAAACTCATTGATTTGAATCATAATGGCTTTTAGGGATAACCCTGATTGTTTGTATCAATCACGGCGATTGCCGCTGCCTAATGACAAGCGAGCCAACTATTAATATGTCTTTTTGCCCATTCGCACCCAAACTCTGACGCCAATGAATAAAAACAGACGCCAAACACTATCCCTCGCACTGCTTATTAGTTTGTTTTGTGTGCAACAACTGGGCGCGCAAACCAAAACTCTTGACGCTGACCCAGTAAAAATAAAGCGGCTTCAACCTTATTTGCAAACACCCAACCTGATTGGCCAGGGCAAGTTGACCTACTGGGGATTTGATGTGTATGTGGCTAGCCTTTGGGCCTCAGAGAACTCAGTAAACGCCGAGCAATGGCAAATGCAACGCATCGCCTTAGAGTTGAACTATCTACGAGACTTCAAAGGAGCCGATATTGCGAAAAGCTCAATGGATCAAATAAAGGCTCAAAGCCCACTTACTACAAGCAAAGCAACCCTATGGCTAAAAACACTCGAAGGTATTTTTCCCAACATCAACAAAGGTCAAACTCTAGTAGGAATTTATATTCCTAATGTTGGCGCGCAATTTCTGCAAGAAAACGCGTTGATAGGTGAAATCAAAGATATTGAACTGGCCACACGCTTTTTTGATATTTGGCTCTCCCCACAAACATCTGCTCCTCAATTGCGAAAACGCTTAATTGCAGCGGGTAACTGATTCTTTTTATTCAATAATCTAAATTTTCCAAAGACGAACAACTCATGACAATCCAACTCTATGCAT
>JBBAOY010000090.1:0-3107 GCA_040401095.1 Limnohabitans sp. | reverse complement strand
CAGTCCGATGGTTTAGAAGCGAGGCTAACTCTCGATGGCATAGAAAATGAAAAACTAATTCTTAGCTATCAACCCATCAAGTTGGGTACAGGCTATGCCTCATCCACTATTCAATTAGAGTTTGGCGCTCGTGCAACTGGTCAACCACACCATACTCACCTTGTTTCTTGCGATATGGCGCCGGCCATTAAAGGGGTTGAATTCCCGATAGCGCACCCGTTGGTAATGGATGCAGAAAGAACTTTTTGGGAGAAAGCTACAGCTGCTCATGTCTATTGCCGACAAGCAAGACTTCGCGGGGAAAGATATTCACGCCATTGGTATGACCTCGCCGCTATGTCTAAGTCAGGCCATGCACAAACTGCGATCGCAGATAGCCAACTCGCACAAAACGTTGCACAACACAAGTCCATGTTTTTTGCAGAAAAAGACAATGACAAAAACTGGATCAATTACACAAGGGCTGTTAGCGGAGCAATTCAACTGGTACCTCAAGGTGCAACCCTAGAGTCGCTTGCAAAAGATTATTCCGCCATGCTAGAGGACGGACTTTTGCAGTCCTCAAGCGAAATACCTTTTTCTGAAATCATAAATACATGTGCAGATTTAGAAAATGCCATAAATAGCCATTGAGGATCATCGCAAGCGTTACTTTGCTGTTGTTGCCTAATAAGGTGTTTTCTGTCAGGCCATGATCCTTTTCAACCTTTGCAACAAAGTGCGCTTCTTTTGCGCCTTGGCCAAGCCCCATGAATTAGGGGTAATGTTGGTAAAAGACTTAGCAAAAAGATCTTGCGCTTTTTGTTGCGAGGGATCGTCTAGTTTGGCGAGTTCTGCGTGGAGTATTCGCAAAGCGTGGCGATTGAGTGCCACGATGCCCTTCACGTTCTTAGACAACCAGTCGAGAAAGCACGCCCAGTAGTGGTCTACATGGCCGTCTGCACCTGAGGCGTTACACAGGACAGTCCAAACTTCGCCATCGACGATAGGGTCTAGCAACTCAAAGGTGATGTGCGAGAAATCGTTGGTCTCTACTGCGAGTTCGTTGAATTTGCGCAGCATATCGTCTGGCGAGAAGTCGTCTTCGTTAAAAATTATGGGCGGGCTAAATCTAATGTTGCCAAAGTCGTTTCCACCACCGGCTTGCTTTTTGAGGAAATCTGGAATTTCGTAGTCGTCTACGCCACCTTGGGCTAGTTGATCGACCTTAGATATTGACTGTTTTTTATTAGTCCTCCAAACACTGGGGGCTGACAAATTGTTTGAAACGATCGCACTTCTTGAAGGCGATGCATAACTAAAGGAAGCCATAGATCTGGAATACAACACCGTGCTTCTGCGGGATATATCTACATTTCCAAATCCACCCCACCCTGCGGCTTGCATTTGCTGAATTTTCTCTAATTTGGGCAGACCTTCTGCTTTCTCTTCTTCTGCGCGAATGTGCACCAATAGCAAATTGGTGTATTTGCTTGCGAGTTGGTATTGAATCGCCAACTCAGTAGCTTCTGCCTCATCGGTCGTTGCAAGAATTCGTGCGCCTGCAACTAAGCGTGCGGTGGTATCTGTGCTTTGGTGTGTGAGGCTAGGAGCAGTAGCAGTGTGTTTCTCCTCACCAGCGACCCATGTCAATGTGGGCGCAGTATGTGGCTTGGCTTTGAGTTGGGCAAACACATGCACCGTCTCTTCAGAAAACACTTGCTTAGGCAGCGCTGATTGCCACAGCACTTCTTCTTGCCATGCAATCTGAACCGATGTGCTGCGTGCCGAGCGCATACGTTGCAGCATACGCAATACACCGCCAGAGATACTTTCGTGGGGCGTAATGAGTTCGCACGCACCGCCTGTTTTTTCAGCAAGGTCGCGCAGTAGGCTTTCTGCTGGGGCGCTGCCCACGCCGATCGCAAATATGCGGTGGTTCGAGACTTTGGCTTGGCGAATGGTTTCTTCAATCTCCCACACATCGCCATCGGTGATGAGCAGTAAATCGCAGCCTTCTTCATAGGCTTTGGCAAAGCTGAGTTTGAAAGTAGAAGTCAGCGCTTTGTTGAGTTCGGTGCCACCCATGTCTGCATGGGTTTGGTAGATGGCTTTGGCTAAGGTGTTTTTGATGTACTTCGGATTGCACTTTTCTAACTGCTTAGCGGTGTGCACGACTTCAGTGCCGAATTTGCTGTAAGACACCATGTCTTCGGGTTGAAGTTGCAAGATCAAATCGTTCAATGCCTCTTGGGCTTGTTCCATGCTCTCGCCTTGCATCGAACCAGAGCAGTCGACCAAGATTTTGAGCGCCAAGGGGGGAAATTTTTCTTCTTGCAGCTTGGGACAAAAGCTTGCAATCACAGCGTATCCATCGTTGTCTTGTGTGGTGACGGCGTAAGACGCAGTGCTTAAGTCTTCGATAGTGACAATGAAGTCTCTGTCGAGCATGCCGCCTTTGGTGAGTTCAATGCGCTTGCCACCTTCTATTTGCGAAATATCTGCTTTGTGACTTGGGCATGTGATGTTGCCTGATGCAATATCGCCCAAGATGTCTAGACGCGCGGTGAATGGGTATTCCACCAAGGCATTGACTTCGACGCTTTGGTGCGGGGCGATATGGCCGTCTTTTTCCTCGTCGCCATAACGAGAACCGATAACAGTGGGAACGGTGATGCGAATGCGCCCCTTTTCAAAACGCAGCAGCTGTGCGTATTCGATATCGATCACGGCTTCTTCGTTGGGTTTGAGGTTGCCTAGGTTGGCGGTGTAGAGGCCTAGGGGCGATTTCTCCAGCATGACGGGGGTGTCGCCGTCTGTGATAGCTTTCTCGTAGTTTTCTTCTGCTTGTCTTTTGGCCAAAGCAATGGCTTGCATCTTTTTACCGTTCAAAGTGACACTAAAGCCCAAGAGGTTTGCGCCCCAGCCAGCTGGGAATGTGTACGTGGCTTCTATCGTGTCATCGGTATCGTTGCGATAACGCTGGCTCACTTGCATAGTCAGCAATAGGCCTTCGAGCTTGCCCTCCATACGGACCGATTTGAGGGAAACGCTTTGGCCTAAATCGTCTTCTAAACCTAGTGTTGTACGCATAGTTGCTCCTGTTATTTATGGGGAAGCGCAATGGT
>JBBAOY010000089.1:0-3144 GCA_040401095.1 Limnohabitans sp. | reverse complement strand
CGCGCACTTACGCTGAACTTAGTAAATAGGATCAGCGCCAGCTGGTCGGGTTTTAAAACGCTTGTGTACCCAGAAATATTGCGCAGGCATATCTTGGATGTAGGTTTCTAGGCGCTGGTTCATCAAGGCAGTGTCGGCTTGTGCGTCGTCTGTTGGGAAATCATTCCATGCATGATGCACTTCTACTTCATACCCTCTGGAAGTCATACGCGTCACCACCGGCAACACACGTGCACGGCCGAGTTTGGCAAAGCGTGACAAAGAAGGCACGGTGGCAGCAGGCTCGCCAAAGAAGGGAACAAAGATCGACTCTTCAGGCCCAAAATTCATGTCGGGCAACAAATATAACCAAGCGTTGTTGCGCAAAGAGCTCACGATGGTTTTGACACCGTCTTCGCGTTGAAGCAGTTGCACTTGCCCAAAACGGCTGCGCCCTTGGGTCATCCAAGCGCCTGCCGCCGCATTCGATTGCGGGGTGAATATGGTGGTGAAGTGTTTGGGGACACACAAGGTCAACAAGGTCCAACCCACGTCTAATCCGACAAAGTGCGGTGCGAATATCACGGTGGGCACATCTGCTTTGAGTTCATATATTGCGCCCGTAAAACGCACGCGCGCTTGAATACAACTTGCACTGCGGTGCCACAACCAACTCCGATCAAACCAAGCTTGGGCGAAATACACAAAGGCTTGTTTAGCAATTTCTTCGCGCTCAGATTCAGATTTTTCAGGAAAACACACACGCAAGTTTTGTAGCACTACGTGGCGACGCCACCTTGCGCCTACAAAGAGAGTCAGTCCCACCATCGTGCCCATCGCGCGCAGCAGCGACAAAGGTAAAAAGCCTATGCATTGAAACAGCTTTAAGCCCACTTGACTCATCATGTTTGGCTCTCGCTGCGCGGTTGCTTATCACGGTCATAGGCCCAAAGGTATTGGCCTGGCGCGTTGCGCACCATGTCTTCAACACCTCGGTTCACAACAACTGCCGCTTGCTCAGGTGAAGCCGAGGCGTCTTTGAATTCGGCAGCGTTCATAGGTCGCATATGCAAACAAAAACCTTTGCCAATCGGTAGACGTTCACACCAAGTTTTTATAACTTGCGCGCCAGTTTGTTGCGCAAGTTTGGCCAGCAAGGTCATGGTGTAAACATCGCGACCAAAAAACGGTGCCCACACGCCCTGTCCCATCGGTGGCACTTGGTCGGGCAAGATGGCGGTGTAACCCCCAGCGCGCAAAGTACGTATCAAGGTGCGCACACCACTCAAGGTAGTGGGGGTTGAATTTAAAAATGGTCGCGTTCTGGCATTGGCCACCAAACCCTCTAGCCACGCTTTGCGTGCAGGCCTGAACAACACCACCATATCGCCGAACTCTGGACCAAATTTTTCCGCGATGGCTTGGGCTCCAATTTCCCAACTACCGATGTGGGGTGACATGATGATCACGCCTTTGCCAGCGCGCATGGCTGCTTCGAAGTGTTCTGCGCCGTCGAATTGCACCAAGCCTTTCAAGGTTTGCGAATGTGGTCGCATCCAAACCCATGGCAGTTCAGACACCACCATGCCAGCAGCAGCAATGGCAGGTCTTGCTAAATGTGAAGCTATGCCCGATGCCTGCACATTCGCTAAAAACGTGCGTCGATAAGCTGGTGACACCACCCACACCATCCAACCCAATATGGCGCCCACACGCTGCATCCACGGCAGTGGCACACGGGCTAGCAATTGAAAAATTCGGGTGACAGCTGGCATATATAATTCAATTGTCGCTGAGTTATAGAACAACTTGCAGAGCGACAAACACACTTCGGTGTGCGTGCAACCGCCAAGTTGCACACATCTGCTAAAGCGTTCGCCGGGCTCCTTCTGAGTTGGCAACGCCAACAACAATAACTGAATGGAGCTCCTTTATGTCAGCAGACTATCTCTTCACCTCTGAATCCGTTTCAGAAGGCCACCCCGACAAAGTAGCGGATCAAATTTCCGATGCGATTTTGGACGCGATCTTCGCGCAAGACCCGCGTAGCCGGGTTGCCGCTGAAACACTGACCAACACTGGCTTGGTCGTTCTCGCAGGTGAGATCACTACCAATGCACATGTCGACTACATCCAAGTAGCACGCGACACCATCAAACGCATTGGCTACGACAACACCGATTACGGTATCGACTACAAAGGTTGTGCCGTCATGGTTTGCTATGACAAGCAATCTAATGACATCGCCCAAGGTGTGAACCACGCCTCTGACGACCACTTGAACACGGGTGCTGGCGACCAAGGCTTGATGTTTGGCTACGCCTGTAGCGAAACACCTGAGTTAATGCCCGCCCCTATTTACTACGCACACCGTTTGGTAGAACGCCAAGCGCAGTTGCGCAAAGACGGTCGCTTGCCTTTCTTGCGTCCTGACGCCAAGAGCCAAGTGACCATGCGTTATGTTGATGGCAAACCGCACAGCATTGACACCGTGGTGTTGTCGACCCAACACAGTCCTGATCAAAGTGAAACTCCAACCAAGATGAAGCAAAGTTTCAATGACGCAATCATTGAAGAACTCATCAAGCCTGTCTTGCCTAAAGAGTGGTTGAAAGACACTAAATATTTGATCAACCCAACCGGCCGTTTTGTGATCGGCGGGCCACAAGGCGATTGCGGTTTAACAGGCCGCAAGATTATTGTGGACACCTATGGTGGCGCTTGCCCACACGGTGGTGGTGCTTTCTCTGGCAAAGACCCATCTAAGGTGGATCGTTCTGCGGCTTATGCGGCTCGCTATGTGGCCAAGAATATTGTGGCGGCTGGTTTAGCAACGAAGTGCCAGATTCAAGTGGCGTATGCGATTGGTGTGGCGCGTCCAATGAACATCACGGTGAATACCGAAGGCACTGGCGTGATCAGCGACGAGAAGATTGCGGCTTTGGTGGCTGAGCATTTTGATTTGCGTCCAAAGGGCATTATTCAAATGCTGGATTTGTTGCGTCCAATTTATAGCAAGACGGCTGCTTATGGGCACTTTGGGCGTGAAGAGCCTGAATTTACTTGGGAACGTACTGACAAAGCAGCTGCTTTAAAGGCTGCTGCTTCGTAAGTTGTTTTAGGACTCCCCTGCTTGAGCCAAGGGCTAGGGGATACAAATACCGC
>JBBAOY010000088.1:0-3370 GCA_040401095.1 Limnohabitans sp. | reverse complement strand
CCAATACATGGGCCTCAGCACCTTCTAAATCGAGCCAGCCTTTGGCGGTGTTACTAGCTTGCGCGTCTAGCCCCACCAATTCGCCAACACGCAGTCCACAACCGTAGAGCAACTCGACCATCGCCGCATCACGGCATTCCAGCCAAGGGGCGGTGACATCTGGTGTGGCAGAAAACTCGGCCAATTGCATCGCGTCGTCCACGCTCAAAGCCTTGGGCAATGGCTTTGGTGCTTTAGGGGCACGCACGTCTTGAACCGGATTACTTTGCACCACACCTTCTCTTCCTAGCCAGGTGTAAAAACCGCGCCAGCCAGACAAGATGAGGGCAATGCCACGACCACTGCGCCCACCACTGTGCATCTGCGAAACCCAGCGGCGAATATGGCTAGATTGCACCGCTTCCAGTGCTACGCCAGCAACTTTGGCGTAGTCGCTGAGTTTTTGTAGGTCTAGGGTGTAGAGCGCATGGGTACGCTCTGCGAGGCGTTTTTCATAACGCACATGGTCAAGGTAGCGGGCAACCCAGTCCATGGTTGTATTAAGTTTAAAGGCGTTATCGCAAATGCGAGAGCGCAGCGCTGGCTAAATCACCCAGACGCTCAATAAACGCCGTGCCCATGCCTTCGTGGTAACGCTGTGCATCTGGCGAAGCCATCACCAATAAACCGATGACGGGTTGCTTTGTGGCAGTCTGAGGCGTGTCATCTGCCCGAGTGGCGCGCAAAGCCACCATGGCAACCGACTGGGCGGCGCTAGGCTCTAGCAACCACTTCACTGCTTCAAAGTTTTGGTTCATACCGACATAAGGCGTATGCAAAGTTTCAGCAAAAGTTTTAACTTCGTCGCCTACACCCACCGCAAAGGGTTCGATTTGGTAATCATCTGCCACGCCCCATACCTTGATCGCCACTTGCGGCACCATGAAGTCGTGTTGAATATGGTCGGCGATGGTGTAGGGTAAGTCACGTGCATTGGCGGTCATCAGCAAGGTTTTGACCCAACGCTGCATGCGCTCGATCAACACCTCGTTGTCGGTGCCGTGGCGCATCATGTCCATCAAGCGCATCTCTAAGGCGCGGATTTTTTCGCGCAACATATCGGCTTGGCGCTCTTGCAAACTCACTGCGCGCGTACCGTGAGGACTGTTTAAACGCACCGCAGCCAACAACTCGGCATTACGCTCAAAAAAATCTGGCGTGTTGACTAAAAAATTGGCAATGTCTTCTTCAGTGATGGGGTTCATAGCAGGGTTCATAAAGTGTCAGGTAAATTGATTTCGCCTTGAAAGACTGTGTTGGCAGGGCCGGTCATCCAAACAGGGGTATCGCCGCCCTGCCAAGCAATCGTGAGGTCACCGCCTTGGGTGTGCACCAAAACGCTTGGGTCTAGCAAGCCCGACTGTATGCCAGTGACAACTGCAGCGCACGCGCCTGTTCCACAGGAAAGCGTTTCGCCTACGCCGCGCTCGAATACACGCAAACGAATTTCACTGCGGTTCACGATTTGCATAAAGCCTGCGTTGACGCGTTTTGGAAACGCTGCGTGGTTTTCAATGAGAGGGCCTTGGGATAGTACCGGGGCCGTCGCAACGTCTTGCACCAACTGCACGGCGTGGGGGTTGCCCATCGATACAACGCCTACAGAAACGCTATGGCCATTTGCGAGTTGAAGCATCCAATGCTTTCTGTTGTCTGTACCCAATGCACCCTCTACGGCAAGGTTTGGGTCGAAGGGTACACGAGGCAAATCAAAAACTGGCGCACCCATATCCACCTTCACCTGTCCATTAGCAAGCGCATGTAACTCAATAACACCACCGTGCACTTTGACGCGAATCGAGGTTTTGTTCGTCAGGCCTTGCTCTTGGACAAAACGCACAAAACAACGTGAACCGTTACCGCATTGCTCTACTTCACCGCCATCGGCGTTGTGGATGACATATTCAAAATCGACATCGGCTTGTGGCGCAGGACGCACCGTCAAAATTTGATCGGCACCAACACCAAAGTGACGGTCTGCCAAATAGCGGTAATGCGCAGAGGAGAGATTCAAACGCTCGCGGGTCTCGTCTAACACCACGAAATCGTTGCCAGCACCTTGCATTTTGGTAAAGCGGATACGCATTCGTCGATTATCGACTAGCCATAAGCCCTTCATAATTCAACTTTTATATGAAAGAAAGCTTTGTATGCGCATTCCCGCTTGGACACCCGAACTTAAACCCCAACCCCAAGACATGGTGGATGCCATACTTGCACGTCGAGGTGGTTCGCTACTGAACCTCGATAAAGCTCTCCTGTGGAGTGAGCCTGTTGCACGCGGCTGGAATGTTTATTTGAAAAACGTTCGCACGGGCTTACCTACGAGCCGCAAATTGTGTGAGTTGGGCATTTGCACTGTGGCTTTGCTCACTGGCGCTTCTTACGAGTACCACCACCATGCGCCAGACTTTTTAACTGCGGGAGGCACGCAGGCCGAGTTAGATGCTTTGAACCGCGCTGTTAAAGGCGACGCATGTCAAGCCGTCATGGATACCGCTTTAGGTGAGGTAGAGCGCTTAGTAGTGCAATACGCAGCGCAAATCACGGTCAAAGTGAAGGTGGACGATGCTTTGTTTCAGCAGATCAGCCAACACTTCGACACCACAGGTGTTGTGGAATTGACAACTGCAATTGCCACCTACAACATGGTGGCGCGCTTTTTAACGGCGTTACAAATTACACCTGAGGGTGAACAAGCAAAATAAGTCAATATTGCCGACTCTCTATATTGAGTCGGCAAATCCAACCTGCTGAATTAATCTGCCTTGATATCGTTATCTTTGACGACCTTGGCCCAAATCACCATTTGCTTCTCAATAAAAGTACGCGCTTGCTCTGGGGTGCCACCCGCGATATCAATGCCTTGCGCGTCAAGTTTCTTTGCAACTTCTGGATTTTTCAGAACTTTGTTGAGTTCTTCGTTCATGCGTTTGATGATCTCGGGTGGGGTTTTGGCTGAGGCCAAAACAGCCCACCAAGCGGGTGCTTCAAAGCCTGGATAACCATTTTCTGCAATGGTGGGCACATTGGGTAAATCTTGTGCGCGCTTGGTAGTGGTCACCGCCAAAGGACGCATACGTCCACTGTCAATATGGGGTTTGGTAACAAAGACGGAGCCAATAGACAGGGGCACGTGTCCTGCAACCGCATCACTCATCAATGGACCGCCGCCTTTGTATGGAATGTGCGTCCAATCGACATGGGCGTCTTTGCCTAACAAGGCCATCGCCAAGTGGCCAAGGCTTCCATTACCAATCGTTCCAAAACTCACATTTTTCTTAGCTTTGGCAGCCGCAACTACATCCGCAAATGTTTTGTATTCAGAACC
>JBBAOY010000087.1:0-3889 GCA_040401095.1 Limnohabitans sp. | reverse complement strand
TGCTTCTATGCCCGCCTATTCGTTTGAAGCACTAGACCCACAAGGCCAAACACGCCGCGGCGTATTGGAAGCAGACACAGCACGCCATGCCCGCAGCCAATTGCGTGCGCAGGACTGGGTGCCACTCAAGATAGATCTGCAACAAGCGGCTAAAACAGGACTGCAAACTGTAATTTGGGAATCCAAAGTATTTGGCAATGATGCATTGGCTGTGTGGACGCGTCAATTAGCGGGTCTTGTGGGTGCAGGCTTACCACTAGAGCGCGCATTGAGCACTTTGTCGCAAGAAGCAGAAACGCCTCGGCAACGCGATTTGGTGTCTGCCTTACGCGAGGAAGTGAATGCAGGCGCCACATTTGCCAAAGCCTTGGCGCAGCATCCACGCGAGTTCTCTGCGATTTATTTAGCGGTCATTGCCGCCGGTGAACAAAGCGGCCATTTAGACATGGTGCTTGAGAGCTTGGCTGAAGATCTTCAAACACAACAAGCTCTTCGAAACAAACTCTTAGCGGCCACCTTGTACCCAGCGATAGTCAGCGTGGTGGCTTTGTTGATTGTTTTTTTCTTGCTCACCTATGTGGTGCCGCAAGTGGCACAGGTTTTTAGTAGCAACCAACAGGCATTGCCCTGGCTCACCACCTTTATGTTGGGCTTGAGTGCTTTGGTGCAAGCGTTGTGGCTGTGGGTGTTGTTACTCGTAGCAGTTGGTTTTTGGGTCTTACGGCTTGCACTTCGTCAAAGCGATTTTCGACAACGCTTTGATGCGGCATGGTTGCAACTTCCACTTATCGGTCGCTTATCGCGTGGCTATAACGCTGCACGATTTGCCAGCACTTTGGCTATGTTGGCCGCTGCGGGCGTGCCTATTTTGAAAGCGCTACAAGCGGCGTCTGACACCCTATCGAATGCTGCGATGCGACGAGATGCGCAAGAGGCTTATGCGATGGTGCGCGAAGGTGCACCTCTTGCATCTGCACTGGCCCAACATGCACGCTTTCCGCGTTTGCTAGTGATGTTTGCGCGACTGGGTGAGCAAACAGGCACGTTGCCCACTATGCTGCAACGCACCGCGCAGCAACTCGGCGAAGAAGTACAACGCCGTGCCCTGCAACTGGCTACTATTTTGGAGCCCTTACTCATTGTTGTGATGGGCGCTGTGGTGATGTTGATCGTGCTCGCTGTGATGCTGCCGATCATCCAACTCAACCAATGGGTACGATAGACAACATGGGTGTTTCACTACAAGGTAAATTGGTCGTGGCGATTTCATCGCGCGCATTGTTCGACTTCGAAGAAGAAAATCGTGTCTTCGAGCAAACCGACGACCGCGCCTATATGAATTTGCAACTCGAGCGCTTAGACGCGCCCGCCAAGCCAGGGGTGGCTTTTTCATTGGTTCAAAAATTATTGGCATTCAATAGCCCAGACACACAGCGGGTAGAAGTGGTGATCTTGTCGCGCAACGACCCGGTGAGTGGCATGCGGGTGTTTCGTTCAGCACAGCACTATGGTTTGCCGATACAACGCGGTAGTTTTACCCGCGGACAAGCACCGTGGCGCTATTTAAAGCCTTTGCATGCGAATTTGTTTTTATCGACCCACTTGGCTGATGTGCGAGCCGCACTAGACGCCGGCGTGCCTGCTGCGCAGGTATATCCGCATTCTGCACATGCGTCGCTTGCTAACCCGCATGAAGTCCGTATTGCTTTTGATGGTGACGCAGTTTTATTCAGCGACGAAGCGGAGCGCGTATTTCAATCTGAAGGGTTGAATGCCTTTCAGCAGCATGAGAAAGACCATGCCGCGCAACCACTGTCTGCCGGCCCGTTCAAACCTTTGCTTGATGCTTTGCAAGCCCTACAACTTGCTGGCACGCCGAACATGCGATTGCGCACCGCCTTGGTCACGGCTCGAAGTGCCCCTGCACATGAGCGCGCCATTCGCACCTTAATGAACTGGAATATTGAAGTCGATGAAGCCATGTTTTTAGGTGGCTTAGAAAAAGGCGAGTTTCTGCGCGAGTTTGAGCCAGATTTCTTTTTCGATGACCAAACCGGCCATATCGAATCTGCTGCGCGCCATGTGCCTGCTGGACATGTTGTCAGTGGCGTTAGAAATTTATGAGCGAGAAAGATTTAGGCACATCCATAAGCAATTGGCAAAAAACCCGTCTGCAGTTGCGCAGAGTGTGGGCTTTGTCTCTGCCCTACTTTCAATCTGAAGACAAATGGCGCGCTAGAAGTTTGTTGGCCGCCTGCGTAGGCTTGAATTTGGGCATGGTCTACATGATGGTGCTGTTCAACGACTGGAACCGTGTTTTTTATGACGCCTTGCAAAATCGCGATGCCGAAGTGTTTTGGCAACAACTGGGGGTATTCGGAATTTTGGCAACTTGCTACATCGTTGTCGCCGTTTATAAGTTCTACCTCACGCAATTACTCGAACTTGGTTGGCGCGCATGGATGACGCGTGATTATTTGCAACGCTGGTTTTCGCACCATGTGTTTTACCGTTTAGAACTGCAATCGCAAAACGGCACAGACAACCCTGACCAACGGATTCAAGAAGATGTGCAGCAGTTCACTGCAGATACCGTGAGCCTCTCTTTAGGCTTGCTTGATGCCTCCGTCACCTTGCTGAGTTTTATTGGAATTTTGTGGATGCTTTCCGGTGGTTTTAGTTTTGAATTGGGTGGTGCGTCTTACAACATTCCAGGCTTTATGGTGTGGATGGCTTTGTTCTATGCACTCAGTGGCAGCTTGCTAGGCCACTGGATTGGCCGCTCGATGGCGTCGCTCAATTTCCAACAACAACGACTAGAAGCCGACTTTCGCCACCATTTGATGCGCGTGCGTGAATATAGCGAAGCGATAGCGTTGGACCGCGGTGCTGACGTTGAGCGTGCTTCTTTGCAAACACGTTTTGCGCAAGTGATCGATAACTTCATGCGTTTGTTGCGTGTGCAAAAACGCTACACCTGGTTTAGTTCTGGCTATGGACAGGCGGCCGTGGTGTTTCCTATGCTGGTAGCGTCACCGCGCTATTTCAGTGGCGCCATTCAACTCGGCGAGTTGATGCAGATATCTTCTGCCTTTGGACAAGTGCAAGAGTCACTGAGTTGGTTTATTACCAACTACAGTCGACTGGCTTCTTGGCAAGCGACCACATTGCGTTTGACGAGTTTTCAAGACCAGATGCAAGCGATTGAAGCTACGCGCACAACGCAAAAATTTGACGCGCAAGAGAATTTGCCTGCAATTGACGCCAACATCTCTGACTTAGGCACACCGGGGTTGAATCAACTCACAACGCCATCACTGACCATCAGTCTCCCTAACGGTGTCGTCTTGCTCGATCACGTGAGTTTTCAAGTGAAGGCAGGCGATCGTGTTTTGATTCGCGGTCCGTCTGGTTGTGGCAAGTCAACGCTGTTGCGTGTGTTTGCAGGCATTTGGCCTTATGTGCAACCCTTCGTGCATATTGCATTGCCTGAAGGCGCCGTGTTTATGCCACAACGCCCTTACTTTCCCCAGGGCAAGTTGCGCGATGCGCTCACCTATCCGCAAACACATGCGCAACATAGCGATGCAGCACTGCAACAAGCTTTAACGGATGTGCATCTCCCCCACCTCATCGACAAGTTAGATGAAGAAGGTCACTGGACCCAACAACTCTCAGGTGGCGAGCAGCAACGCCTCTCCATGGCGCGTGTATTTCTCAAGCAAGCACGTTGGGTCTTTGCAGATGAAGCCACCAGTGCCTTGGACGAGGCTTTGGAGCAAGCGATGTATGAAAAATTACTCGCCATGGTCAGCGCCAACAATGGCGCTTTGGTCTCTGTGGCACATCGTCCTAGCGTGGCTGCGTTTCACAACCAGCAATGGGTGTT
>JBBAOY010000086.1:0-3968 GCA_040401095.1 Limnohabitans sp. | reverse complement strand
AAATGATAAAACTCTTTGGCTTCATTAAGTGGTCCGTAAGTACCACCTGTCTCTTTGCCATTTTTGTTAATCGCATGGTCGGCAACAGATTGGACCGTAAGAGATTGCAAACAAGCTGCTTTTGATTTTGGCTTGGCCGTATTAGTCAGTTTGATAATCTACTTGCTCCTATCTTTGTAGCCAGAGAAGAAAAAGAAGGTGGCATTACAGGCGTATTTAAACGATCGTTACGAAGACTTACGCGACGAGCTGATTCCTCAATACCTCTGGGCTTGTAATTTGCCCGTCGATCACGATACCGTTCTCTCCCTTGGGAATCAAACTGAGTTCAAAGTATTTTTTAAAAAACCGGTCAACGACTCACAAGACCGCTGGCATCTTGTTGCAAACGAGTTAGAAAATTCTGAGGAAAGATTTATGGCAGTATTGACCGCCTTGAGGAGATTTCAAACGGAGTTACACGTTTGCGTAACTCTTTCAGCCGTCAATATCGAACAGGGAGGGTTTGCAAGACTCCGACTGCTATCCCAAGCTCTCAAACGCACACGTGAGCAAGCTGTATTGAAGGAATATGACGGAGTTAAGCACCTTTGTAAGTTCTTATGGTCATTGCACACGGGCTGGAGTTTTGTAGATGGAGATACAAACACAGACCATGTGAGTGAATCGATTCGTCATAGCTTTTGAAATTTTGAAGTTGTTCATTGGTCGCGACAAAACATCCTGCTACCTTGGCTATGCAATTTAACAACAGATGTGGTTTTTCAACTGTCCAAGTTTTAATAAGCTTTTGGACGGTTGGCCGTTTAATGAAATCCATTTGATGACCTACGGTGAGCAATTGGCACGCCTGCTCACCGACGTTTTTTACTCAAAGAAACGTATTCGTGAGGCTATCTGACATCGTGGCCAAGGCAATTTAGAATTATTTGGTGATAAAGTGTGTTGACACCTCGCATGCCTTACTTTATAGTAAGGAAAACAGGAGTCCAACATGACAACAGCCACGCTCACCAGCAAAGGGCAAATCACCATTCCCGCAGATGTGCGGCATAACCTGAAGGTCGATGCAGGTGATCGCGTCGAATTCATCCAGATTGCACCTGGGCGTTACGAGTTCGTGGCGGCAACTCAGAACGTCACCGCACTTAAAGGCATGTTTGGCAAGCCGACGAAATCGGTTTCCATTGATGACATGAACAGAGCCATAGCCAACCGTGGGGCGGCCGCACGATGATTGGGCTGGATACCAACGTCCTTGTTCGCTACATCATGCAAGACGACCCAAAGCAATCGCCCAAGGCCTCAGCGCTTATAGAGTCGTTGAACGCCGATAACCTAGGCTTCATCACGCTGGTCTCGATAGTTGAGCTTTATTGGGTGCTAACTTCCAGCTATGACCTCACGGGTCAACAGGTCAAGCAGGCCCTGGAGGTTCTGTTGCGCACAAAGCAAATCATCGTGGATCGTGCTGACCAGGTGCTCAGAGCCTTGCGAGTTTTTGACGATGGCAAGGCGGATTTCGCTGATTGTCTTATTGAGCGCACAGCCGTTTCGGCTGGATGTGAGCAAACGATGACCTTCGATGTTGGTGCTGCAAAGCATGCGGGCATGACATTGATTCGCTAAGGAAACAGCAATGTTCAAAGTTATGCGTAAGAACGTCCGCACGGTCCCAAGGTTGTGTTGCGATGCGTGCGTGTCATGGATCGACGAAACCAGCGCAGGAGCTGCTGTTTGTTGAATTGCAACGCAAAGTGAGCCACTGTTTGTAACCAAAATTGAGCCACCGGTTTTTAAATAATTTGGCCTAAATCGTTGGGCGGGTCCAGTAGCTTATATAGCTGTGCATCCCAACCCAGCTGTAGGTTTGAGTGCTTTACCAAGTGAACTCCTTGCTGCAACTGGAACTGGAATCCTTGATGTAGCTAGTTTATTTGGAATGAGTGGATTTTTTCCAGTGCTTGGCGTGCTTGCGCTCTAATCTACTTACACCAGTCTTTTGTTTTGGCGCCACCATCATAGTAAACAGCTAATCCGTTTTTCATGGGGAGTTTGTGCCGTCGGTATTGTGAGTACGGCTTACATTATTTGTAAGTAAATCTCAATTACAAATAATGTAGACATGCGATGCTCGCTTTTCAATTCAAGACCCTGCGCATGCCTAGCTCTTCTAATCCGCCTTTATACGCTTACTTCCCTCTTTTTGGTATGCCGTTATGGTTGCTATTTCGTCCAGATGAGCAACCACAACCACCTGTTTGGTTTCCCGCTCATCCCCAAACTATTCCTGGAGGTTTAACGCTGGTTAACGGTGTTGTTATATATCCACCACCTGGACTTGCAAATCCCCCGCCAGGAAATCCGCAAGCGCAGCAAATTAGTCCGGCGTCTTCGTCTTGGGAGCAACCTGCGCATCTGGTGGGGCCTCCACCGCCCCCACCGATCATTCCATTAGCCAACCAGATGCAATTCATAGATCTTATTCGGCACGATCTTTCAATAATGCCATTTTTATCCATAGCAGATATCGCGCAACTAAGCGCGGTAGAAGGAATGGATTTCTTTAATGTCTTACCACCGCGGCCTCCTAGCGCTTACACGTCGCTAGACCTTAACGCGATTGGGCTGAATAAGGCGGGCGCTTTATTCCTAAACAGTCTGATTTACAACAAACAATTAACAAACCAACAAATCTCCTACTTAGATAGTCAGCATATAAATTTACTAGATGACATTAACCTGCAAAGCATGTTGCTTCCGCAAACTCGAAATCAAAATCAGCCAATAAATCCTGATGCGAATATGCCTACTTTGACCAGAGCTCAAATTCATGGTTTAGATATGCTCCATTTGTATACGCTGGGAAATTACGGCGGAAATTTTCAAACCCTCACAAGAGGACATTTGTTAAATGGATTTCAAAGATATTACACCGATCATGTATTTTTGCGCGGCTTAGTGACTGCAACAAATAATCAAAATTACGGTCAAAACGGAATTCCATTTGGACCAGGGCATTCTTTTTCTTGCGAAACCCAAATTATCCAGCAACTATTTATCATGGCTGCAGGTTACGCAAGCTCTGATAGAACCCCTCTTTTTTTACCCGGAGTCGGAGCGGCTAGTCTTCTAGAAGCGTCAACCTTATCATATCTTTTACCCTCTGGCGGTTATGTTGTAACAGAGCTTTTCTATCTATATGCAAATCAAAATGCTATTCAAAGTTCAGGTTGGCAATTGGCTGTTTCGCATGCTCCACAAACTGGCAATGTAAGTTGGCTTATTCAAGGTTCCACGCTAAATCAAATAAGCAAGGTGGCGTTTGCTGACCTAATTCGGTATATGAACGCGCACAATGCTCAAATACACTTCTCGCTGATCAACTTGCAGGGCTTGTCAAACGAAAGATTCAATGACATTGCTGATCAAACGCTATTTCAAGCTTTTATTGGTGCACAAAGTCTTACTGATAGTTGGCTCAATTATTTGCAAACGCATCATGGAGTGAATAATTGGGGGACATTGGTTCATTCCATAACGCTAGTCAATGTTAGTCCTCCAAACGGTAATAACGGTGTTACTGCTGAAGTGCTACAGCAGTTTTTTCTGTCCATGGCCGACTTCGCCAGACATCGCATTTCGATACTGCAAGAAATGTATGACAACATGACCGAAGAGCAAAGAATAATGTTCAATCAATACTATATATCTGGCGGTCGCAGAACAGGACAATTGACTGCAGATTCCGAAATAGGCACTTGGGCAGATGGTTATTCAGTAAATGCTCACACCCTGCAACAGTTGCTAATTCAAGAGAGTCATCAAGAAGTGCGAGCAGATACAAAAACAACTGCTTTTGTACGCCCGGGCGAAACAATGAATGGCAAGCTTGAAAACAACCAAGACCACGATTGGTACCGCATCACTCTGAGCAAGGGATCCATTTACAACTTCAACATGGTCAA
>JBBAOY010000085.1:0-4064 GCA_040401095.1 Limnohabitans sp. | reverse complement strand
TGTCTGACTTGCTGTTGGAATTGGGGTTTCCTCTTTCTTTGCAGAAGTCACGACTTCTTCTTTGGGACTTAAAGCGGCATCTGTGGCCAGTGGAGTTTGCTTGGTCGCAGCGCTGGCGGACACCATGGGCTTGGTTTTAATGCGGTCTGGAATATCGACGGCGATATCTACAGAAACAGGACGCGGCTGTGTATCAAACACCAAGGGGAATCCGACAACGCCGATGATGACCAACACCGTCGCACCGATCAGCCGATGACGAGCACGGCGGCGTAAAACTTCAACGCTTTCTGCGGGCGAGTTACTGAAGTTGCTAGAAGCTTCCCCGGCGTTTTGTCCAGGTAGTCGAAACTTAAAAAAGGCCATGGATTGGGGTCTCAGGAACTCAAATGCGGGGCGTCCAAACGGGGTATTCCGTCCTTTAAAACGCCCCCGACCGTGTAGAACGATCCGAAGACGACGATTCTATCAGCGGGGTCTGCCGCAGCGACTGCGGCTTCCAGCGCGGCTTGTGGGTCTTTATAGGTGCTTGACGTCACGTTTTGTTTGGTGTTGGTTTGCTGCAATTGCTTTTGTAAATCGTGTGCGCTTGACGCCCTGGCAGTCGGCAAATCGCAGAAATACCATCGGTCCACCAACACCCCCACTCGCGCCATGATGGCAGCAACATCTTTATCGGCCATTGCCCCAAAAACCGCATGGGTTGTCGGGTAAAAGCCCATGGCGTCTAAGTTTTCACTCAACGCGGCAACTGCGTGCGGGTTATGCGCCACATCGAGGACCAAGGTGGGCTGGCCAGGAATGATTTGGAAGCGGCCTGGCAGTTCAACCATAGCAAGCCCGTTACGGATAGCCTGCGCAGTCACTGGTAAGCGTGTGCGCACGGCCTCAAGCGCAGCCAAGACACCGCTAGCGTTAATCAATTGATTAGCTCCCCGTAAAGCCGGGTAAGCCAAACCGCTGTAGCGACGCCCCCTGCCCGCCCAAGCCCACTGCTGTTTGTCGCCCGTGACATTAAAGTCTTTGCCAAATTGCCAAAGATCGGCGCCGATGGAAGCAGCATGCGCCAAAACGCTATTTGGCGGAACTGGATCGCTCACGATCACAGGCTTACCAGCGCGCATGATGCCGGCCTTTTCAAAGCCAATAGACTCGCGATCAGGCCCTAGCAATTCGGTATGGTCTAAATCAACGCTAGTAATCACCGCACAGTCGGCATCGATGACGTTCACGGCATCTAAACGGCCGCCTAAGCCCACTTCCAAAATAGCGACATCTAAATTCGCTTGGGCCATCAAACTCAAAATGGCCAAGGTGCTGAATTCAAAATAGGTCAGGCTGATTTCTGAGCCTTGTAAGCGCGCATCTTCCACTTTGGCGAAGTGCGGTATCAAATCATCAGGCTGAACCGTTTCACCGTGGATTCGACAACGCTCTTGAAAATGCACCAAATGCGGCGAAGTGTAGACCCCTGTGCGATAACCCGCTTGCAACAAACAGGCTTCCAACATGGCGCAAGTCGACCCTTTGCCGTTGGTGCCAGCGACAGTGATGACGCATGCTTCAAAGCGCAAACCAAGACGCTTGACCACTTCTTGCACACGGTCCAGACCCATATCGATCGTATGGGGATGCAAACGCTCGCAGTGTGCGAGCCAACTATCGAGGGAATTCATAGATGAATTGTCACCCACGTCAACCCAATGGCGTTTGTAAGCGTTGATCACAAGCGTCTTACATACAAAGATTACACTCTATGTAATCAGTCAATTCCAAGGATTTCCTATGACTAACTATTCAACCCCCAAGCTTCTGAGTCTCATTGCGCTTGCGCTTGTTTGCCAAATTGGTAGCGTGCAAGCACAAGAATTCGGCAAAGTCATCTCTTCCACACCCGTCATTCAGCAAGTAGCCGTTCCACGCCAAGTCTGCACCACCGAGCAAGTCGTTGTGCAAGGACAAAAATCTGGTGCTGGTGCAGCTATGGGCGCAATCGCCGGTGGTGCTGTAGGTAACAGCATGGGGCAAGGTTCAGGTCGCGCGGCGGCCACCATGCTGGGGCTATTTGGTGGCGCCATCTTGGGCGAGAAGATCGAGGGTCCTGCGAACTCAGAAGTTCGCCAAGTTCAAAATTGCGCCCAGCAAACCGTCTACGAAAACCGCACCATGGCCTACAACGTGGTCTATGAATTTGCTGGCAAGCAATACACGGTGCAAATGCCGTCAGACCCAGGTCCTACTGTGCGATTGCAAATCACACCTGTAGCAAATCCGCCAGCGACCTCATTCAATGTGCCGCCACCTGGATCTGCACCACGTTTCTAATTCACTTCTAGATCCCGTTTTTTCTCTTCCGTTTTTCTAGCTTTTGATTCGGTTTTTACAAACCGCCTTTTTGTATGCCTACCCAAACCATCGATGGCGTGTCCATCCACACCCAAGCCAATGTTTTCTTTGACGGCAAATGCGTCAGCCACGCCATCACCACGGCGAATGGCACCAAACTCTCGGTTGGCGTTATCTTGCCTGCCTCATTGACTTTCAACACAGGCGCGCCTGAGGTCATGGAATGTGTTGCAGGTTCATGCGAATACAAGCTCGATGGCAGCCATGATTGGGTAACTTCACAAGCTGGCGAAAAATTCAGCGTGCCAGGCAACTCCAAGTTTGATATTCGCGTCACTGCGCCCTATCACTATATTTGCCACTTTGGCTAAGCCGCGTTAGTTCGGAGTCACCATGAGCACCATATTGCAACACCTGCCCATAGGTGAAAAAGTCGGCATCGCTTTCTCTGGTGGCTTGGACACCAGCGCTGCCTTGTTGTGGATGAAGCAAAAAGGCGCTGTGCCCTATGCCTACACTGCCAACCTAGGCCAGCCCGACGAAGCCGACTACAACGAGATTCCTCGCAAAGCCATGGAATACGGCGCCGCTAAAGCGCGTCTGATCGATTGCCGCACCCAACTCGCGCACGAAGGCATTGCAGCCATCCAATGTGGCGCCTTTCATGTCCGCACGGGCGGCATCGCTTACTTCAACACCACACCTTTGGGACGCGCCGTTACAGGAACCATGCTCGTCTCGGCCATGAAAGAAGACGACGTCCATATTTGGGGCGATGGATCGACTTACAAAGGCAACGACATTGAGCGTTTCTATCGCTACGGCTTGCTCACCAACCCAAGCCTGCGCATCTACAAACCTTGGCTAGACCAGTTGTTCATCGACGAACTGGGTGGCCGCGCTGAAATGAGCGCCTTTATGACAGCCAATGGATTTGGCTACAAGATGAGCGCAGAAAAAGCGTATTCCACCGACAGCAATATGCTCGGTGCCACGCATGAAGCCAAAGATTTAGAACACTTAAACAGCGGCATTCAAATCGTCAACCCCATCATGGGCGTTCCATTCTGGCGCGAAGACTGCGAAGTTAAAGCAGAAACAGTCAGCGTGCGATTTGAAGAAGGACAACCTGTCGCTTTGAACGGCGTGGCTTTTGCCGACCCCGTAGCCTTGTTCCTAAAAGCCAACGAAATCGGTGGCCGTCATGGTTTGGGCATGAGCGACCAAATCGAAAACCGCATCATCGAAGCCAAGAGTCGGGGCATCTACGAAGCCCCAGGTATGGCCTTGTTGCACATCGCTTACGAGCGCTTGGTTTCTGGCATTCATAACGAAGACACGATTGAGCAATACCGCATCAACGGCTTGCGTTTAGGCCGATTGCTCTACCAAGGACGTTGGTTTGATCCACAGTCCATCATGTTGCGTGAAACCGCCCAGCGTTGGGTTGCGCGTGCAGTCACTGGCGAAGTGACCCTTGAGTTACGACGCGGCAATGACTTCTCCATCTTAAATACCGAAAGCCCCAATTTGACGTATGCGCCTGAGCGTTTGAGTATGGAAAAGGTTGAAGACGCTCCTTTCACTCCGTTAGACCGTATTGGGCAGTTGACTATGCGCAATTTGGACATTACTGACACGCGCGCCAAGTTGGGGATATATGCGCAGTCTGGATTGCTGTCTTTGGGTGAAGGGGCTGAGATGATTAAGCTTGAGGG
>JBBAOY010000084.1:0-4304 GCA_040401095.1 Limnohabitans sp. | reverse complement strand
CAGCAACAGCAACAGCAACAGCAAAAACAGCTGAACCCCTTAAAACTCCAGAACCTGCCAAAGCCGATAGCAAAACCTCGGATACATCAACGTTAGCCAAAACCTCGAGTGCCTCTTTAGTGCCTGCTACGCCGAGTGCCAGCGCTGCAGTTGAAGGCCCCCGTTTTGTAGTCCAAATCGGGGCATTTGCTGAGGACGCCAAAGTTAAAGAAGTGCGTCTCAAATTAGAAAAAGCTGGTTATAAGACGTACACCAATATTGCAAATACCAAAGATGGCCCGCGTACACGTGTGCGCGTGGGTCCTTTTGCCAGCAAAGACGAAGCCGAAAAAATGGCCAATAAGATCAAGCAGTTGCAGTTGCAACCGCAGGTCTTGACGCTGTGATCGTGTGATGCAAACGCTTGGGTCTGTAGACTGGATTCTGCTGGCTGTTCTAGGCTTTTCGATGGTGTTGGGCCTTTGGCGCGGCATCGTGCAAGAGGTTTTATCGCTAGCGGGCTGGGTGGCAGCCTTTTATTTGGCACAGTACTACGCCCCCAACATGGCGCAATGGTTGCCGATGGACGGCAGCAGCGAAATGTTGCGTTTTGCTGCGGGCTTTGTGGTGGTTTTTATTGGTGTATTGATTGCGCAAGTGCTCATCACGGGGCTGATCAAAAAAATGCTTTCAGTTGTTGGATTGGGCCCACTTGATAGATTGCTAGGCAGTGTGTTTGGCTTGTTAAGAGGGGTTGTGGTTCTTTTGGCTGCAACAGTGTTAGTGGGTATGACCCCGATGCGTGAATCTGAGGCTTGGCAACAAGCCCAGGGAGCGAAATGGTTGAAAGCGCTTTTGCATGTGTGTAAGCCGGCGTTGCCGGCAGACTTTGGAAAGTACATCACCTAATGTGTGGAATCGTCGGCGTTGCTAGCAACGCACCAGTGAACCAATTGATCTACGACGCTTTGTTGCTTTTGCAGCACCGAGGCCAAGACGCTGCGGGTATCGTCACCCAACTCGACCGTAAATTTTTCATGCACAAAGAAAAAGGCATGGTGCGTGATGTATTTCGAACACGCAATATGCGTGCATTGCCGGGCAACAATGGGTTGGGTCAAGTGCGTTACCCCACGGCAGGCAATGCGTTCAGCGAAGAAGAGGCGCAACCTTTTTATGTCAATGCGCCATTTGGTTTGGTGTTGGTGCATAACGGTAATTTGACCAACGCCCATCTATTAAAAGCCGAACTATTCACGCAAGACCATCGCCATATCAACACCGAGAGTGATTCAGAAGTGTTGCTCAATGTGTTGGCGCACGAGTTAGAAAAAACCACCCGGGGTTTAACGCTCAATCCAACGGATGTGTTTGAAGCAGTGCGTCGTGTGCATAGGCGCGTGCAAGGCTCATATGCGGTGGTAGCGATGATTGCGGGACACGGATTACTGGCTTTTCGCGATCCATTTGGCATTCGTCCTTTGTGTTTGGGTCGAGGCAAAGACGGCACCTATATGGTGGCCAGCGAATCAGTTGCATTGGACGGAACTGGCCATGTATTTGAGCGCGACATCGCACCTGGTGAGACGGTCTACATAGACTTACAGGGCAAGTTATCTAGCAAACAATGTGCAGACGCACCCCAACTCAAGCCGTGTATCTTTGAATTTGTATATTTGGCCCGTCCCGACTCAACAATGGATGGCATGTCGGTCTACCAAGCGCGTTTGAATTTGGGTGAGACCTTGGCCAAGCGGGTGGTCTCTACCGTGCCGCCAAATGAAATCGATGTGATCATTCCGATCCCAGAATCTAGCCGACCGAGCGCCACGCAACTTGCGCATTTGTTGGGTGTTCCGTATCGCGAAGGTTTTGTCAAAAACCGTTATGTGGGTCGCACCTTCATCATGCCCGGTCAAGGCGTGCGTAAAAAATCGGTGCGCCAAAAACTCAATGTGATTGCCAGTGAATTCAAAGGTCGCAATGTATTGTTAGTGGATGACTCCATCGTGCGAGGTACCACCAGCCGCGAGATCGTGCAAATGGCACGTGATGCTGGCGCGCGCAAAGTTTATTTGGCTAGCGCTGCGCCTCCTGTTCGTTTTCCCAACGTGTATGGCATTGACATGCCAACACCCCAAGAATTGGTAGCGCATAACCGCAGCATTGAAGAGATTCGTGAACTCATTGGTTGTGATGCCTTGATTTACCAAGACGTCGATGCCATGAAGCAAGCCGTGCGCAACGCGATGTCGACTGGAAGTCCAGCCCTAGATGGTTTTGATGCGTCGTGCTTTGATGGTGTGTATGTGGCGGGTGACGTCACAGCGCAAGACATCGCCAAATTGAATGAAAACCGTGTGAGCCAAGAAGAGGGCGATGAAGACCATTCGCGCTTGGCTTTGCCCAACGCCTCGGAGTAATTGCCATGAGCCACCACCCCTTACCAGACAACTTACATCTAGACACCTTGGCCGTGCGCGCCGCCGTTGACAAAAGCCAATACGGCGAAAACTCAGAAGCCCTCTACCTCACATCGAGTTTCACCCAACCTGATTGCGAAACCGCAGCCCGCCGCTTTTCTGGTGAAGAAGATGGCTTTATTTATTCCCGTTTCACCAACCCCACCACCGCGAGCATGGAAATTCGCCTGGCGGCCTTGGAAGGAACGGAAGCCTGTATTGGCACTTCCAGTGGCATGTCCGCCGTGTTGTTGTTGTGCATGGCTTTGCTCAAAAGCGGTGACCATGTGGTGTGTTCGCGCTCGGTCTTTGGTTCTACGATCAAGTTGCTGGGTTCTGAGTTCGCTAAGTTTGGCGTGACTACCAGTTTTGTGTCGCAAACCGATGTCAACGCTTGGAAACAAGCGATGCAACCCAACACCAAGCTCTTATTTGCTGAAACACCGACCAACCCTTTGACGGAAGTTTGCGATATTCGTGCGTTGGCCGATATTGCGCATAACGCCGGTGCTGTGTTGGCAGTCGACAACTGTTTTTGCTCGCCTGCTTTGCAGCGTCCCATTGATTTTGGCGCAGATATCGTGGTGCATTCTGGTACCAAATATCTGGATGGCCAAGGCCGTGTTGTGGCTGGCGCGTTATGCGCCACGCAAGCCATGGTGAAAGAAAAGTTTTTGCCCGTGATGCGTAGTGCGGGCATGAGCCTGTCTCCATTCAATGCATGGGTGGTTCTCAAAGGGCTTGAGACGCTCGGTATTCGCATGGAGGCGCAATCGCTGCGTGCATTGGAATTGGCCACATGGTTGGAGTCTCATCCTAAAGTTGCGCGCGTGCACTATCCGGGACTTGCTAGCCATCCACAACACGCCTTGGCGATGGCGCAGCAGTCTGGTAAAGGTGGTGCAGTGTTGTCTTTTGATGTGCACGGAGCCACTCCAGAAGAAGGGCGGAAGAACGCATTCCATCTGATTGACAGCACGCGCTTGATGTCGGTGACTGCCAATTTAGGCGATGTCAAAACCATCATTACCCAACCGGCCAGCACATCGCATGGACGCTTGACCGAAGTGCAACGCGCAGAAGCAGGTATTCAACAACATTTGGTGCGTGTCGCAGTGGGGTTGGAGCACATAGAAGATTTGAAGGCTGACTTGTCGCGCGGCCTAGACACTTTGTCAGCATGACCAAAATTCGAACTCGATTTGCCCCGTCGCCTACGGGCTTTATTCACTTGGGCAATATTCGCTCGGCTTTGTACCCATGGGCTTTTGCGCGCTCCAATGGTGGCGACTTCATCTTGCGCATCGAAGACACTGACCTAGAGCGCTCCAACCAAGCATCGGTCGACGTGATCATTGAAGGCATGGCTTGGTTAGGTTTAGACCACGACGAAGGGCCTTTTTTCCAAATGCAGCGCATGGACCGCTATAAAGAAGTGTTGCAACAGCTTCAAGCGTCTGGCCATGTCTACCCTTGCTACATGAGCGTGCAAGAACTCGATGCCTTGCGTGAAAAGCAAATGGAGGCCAAAGAAAAGCCCCGCTACAACGGCACTTGGCGACCTGAGCCCGGTAAAGTCTTGCCGCCTATTCCACAAGGCGTGCAACCTGTTCTGCGCTTTAAAAATCCACAAGCTGGGTCTGTGGTGTGGGAAGACAAAGTCAAAGGCCGCATTGAAATCAGCAACAACGAATTAGACGATTTAGTGATTGCGCGCCCTGCGCAAAACGGTGAATCTGTCGGCGCGCCCACTTACAACTTTTGTGTGGTAGTCGACGATATCGACATGACAATCACCCACGTGGTTCGCGGCGATGACCATGTCAACAACACGCCCCGCCAAATCAATATTTTCAAAGCACT
>JBBAOY010000083.1:0-4412 GCA_040401095.1 Limnohabitans sp. | reverse complement strand
TGTTGTCCTTTTACCGATCAGTGTGAGGTGCCCAGATAGGCTTGGATCACATCTGGGTTGTTGCGCACCTCGTCGGGTAGGCCGTCGCCAATTTTTTTACCGTAGTCCAACACAACAACGCGGTCAGAAATATCCATCACAACGCCCATGTCGTGTTCGATCAACACAATCGTCGTACCAAATTCGTCGTTCACGTCCAAGATAAAGCGACACATGTCTTGCTTTTCTTCGACGTTCATACCGGCCATGGGCTCGTCTAACAACAAAACCTGAGGTTCGAGTGCCAGAGCGCGACCCAAGTCGACACGCTTTTGCAAACCGTAAGGCAACTGGCCTACCGGCGTTTTGCGGTGGGCTTGGATTTCAAGGAAGTCGATGATGTGCTCGACTTTTTCGCGGTGCGCAATTTCTTCTTTTTCTGCGGGCCCAATGCGCAAGGCTTGTAAAAACAAATTGCTTTTCATGCGCAGGTTGCGTCCCGTCATGATGTTTTCTAAAACACTCATGCCTTTGAACAATGCCAAGTTTTGGAAAGTGCGCGCAATACCCATCTTGGCAACCGCATGGCTGTCCATATGGTCAAAGGTCTGTCCACGAAAAGTGATCGTGCCTTCTTGTGGTGTGTAAACACCGTTGATGCAATTGAGCATCGAGCTTTTGCCAGCACCATTAGGACCGATGATGGCGCGTACTTCATGCTCGCGCACATTGAAAGAAATATCGGTCAGCGCTTTCACGCCGCCAAAGCGCAAGCTGATGTTATGGACGTCGAGAATGACATCGCCTATTTTTTTACTCATGCCGCTTGCCCCACTGGCGCAAAGGTTTTGGAGTCCAAGATCCGCAAGGTTGCGCTGACACTGCCGGTGCGTCCGTCTTCAAATTTCACTTGGGTTTCGATAAATTGCTCAGTAGCACCGCCGTACAAAGCATCGATCAAGACATCGTACTTCTCTGCGATGAATCCACGGCGAACTTTGTTGGTTCTAGTTAACTCACCATCGTCAGCATCTAGTTCTTTGTGCAAGACTAAGAAGCGACTCACCTGACTGCCCGCTAACAATTTGTCTTGCGCCAAATCTGCATTGACTGATTCCACGCATTCTTTGATGAGTTGGTACACCTCGGTCTTTTGCGCTAAATCGGTATAGCCTGCATAAGGCAAGTTGCGACGCTCGGCCCAATTGCCCACAGCATCAAAGTCAATATTGATCATCACGCAGACTTTGTCACGTTGGTCGCCATAGGCCACCACTTCTTTGATGTGCTGAAAAAACTTGAGTTTGTTTTCCACATACTTTGGCGCAAACATGGCGCCGTCATTACTACCACCGCGAATGCGTCCTACATCTTTGACGCGGTCAATGATTTTCAAATGGCCATTGGCATCTAGAAAGCCTGCGTCGCTGGTGTGGTACCAACCATCGGCTGTTAACACCTCTGCTGTGGCTGTTGGGTTTTTGTAGTATTCCTTCAACAAGCCTTTGGACTTCACCAAGATCTCGCCGTTGTCCGCGACTTTGATTTCTACGCCTTCGCAAGGCACGCCCACGGTGTCAGCACGCGCTTCGTTGTCGGGTTGCAAACAGACAAACACAGCCGTCTCGGTGGAGCCGTAAAGTTGTTTGAGGTTGATGCCAATCGAACGGTAAAAGCGGAACAAGTCTGGGCCAATCGCCTCGCCCGCGGTGTAAGCGACGCGTACACGGCTAAAACCTAAGGTGTTGCGCAATGGGCCATAGACAAATAAATTGCCCAAGGCAAGTAACAAACTCGCCACCAAGCCAACCGATTGCCCATCCATCTTGGCAGGGCCATATTTGCGCGCAATGTCCATGAAGTAATGGAACATGCTGCGCTTGATACTGCTCGCGTCTTCCATGCGAATCATCACGCTGGTGAGCAAGCCTTCAAACACGCGGGGAGGCGCGAAGTAATAGGTAGGGCCAATCTCTTTCAAGTCGATCATCACGGTAGCAGCCGACTCTGGGCAATTCACCACGTAGCCACATACCAACCACTGCGCATAGCTGAAAATATTTTGTCCAATCCATGCGGGTGGCAAATAGGCCAACACATCTTCATCGTGCGTCAGATGGTCAAAGTTCGCACCCGCTTGGGCGCGGTTGATCAAAGAGTTGTGGGTATGCACCACGCCTTTGGGATTGCCTGTGGTGCCCGATGTAAAGAACATCGCAGCAACATCGTCCTCATGGCCTTTGTCGACCTCTTGCTGATAAAAATCTGGGTGTTGTTTGGCGAAGACTTCGCCAGCGGCCAATAATTCTTCGACGGAAGCAAGCCCGGGCGCATCGTATTTACGCAAGCCACGCGGATCGTCATAAAAAATGTGACTGATTTGCGGACACTGCTCACGCACTTCTAACATTTTGTCGACTTGTTCTTGGTCTTCCACCACGCAAAAACGCACCTCGGCGTTATTGATGGGAAACACGCACTCCGTGGCCACAGCATCTTGGTAGAGCGGAACAGGAATAGCGCCCAAGGCTTGCGCAGCCAACATGGTGGCGTACAAACGGGGACGGTTCGCGCCAACCACGACCATATGTTCACCACGCTGCAAACCCGCTTGATGCAGACCGCAGGCCATATGCGTCACCATCTGCAACATGCTTGCCCAGTCCATGCTTTGCCAAATGCCATATTCTTTTTCACGCATGGCGCTTGCGCTTGGGCGCTTGGCTGCGTGGGTCGCTAACAATCGCGAAAACGTGGTCGACATCAGAAATCCAAGTTAGTAAGCAAATGGCTAAACAAGTGAATGCAAGCATGCTAGGCTTGCATTTGACGCCATGTTGTCGTTTGAACGACAATTTATCGTTACCCCCACTAGGGAATTCCCCATATGAGTGCATCTTCTCCGGTCTACCTTAGACGACGCCCGGCTTCGCCTGAAGAGTTGGCGCATATTCCTTGGCTATCGTTGCTCAGCGAGTTAGAGCGCGACCACATCGCGCCTCAGTTGGTAGTAGGCGTTGCCATGCCTGGCGACTATGTGTGCCGTATGGGGCGCGCTGTCACTTTTTGGTTTGGCGTGATTGAAGGTTTGCTCAAAATGAGTACG
Source organism: Limnohabitans sp. (assembly GCA_040401095.1). GTDB lineage: Bacteria > Pseudomonadota > Gammaproteobacteria > Burkholderiales > Burkholderiaceae_C > Limnohabitans. Next base: position 1,327 of record JBBAOY010000083.1, on the reverse strand, counting down.
GACAGTGCGAGTGGTCGCACCATCACTTATACCGGCGTGCCACCAGGCGGATGGTTTGGCGAAGGCACGGTACTCAAACGTGAGTCCTACCGCTACAACATCTCTGCATTGCGAACCAGTGTGGTGGCAGGCTTGCCTGTCGATACTTTCCATTGGTTGATCGACCATTCGATTGGATTCAACCGCTTTGTCATGAACCAACTCAACGAGCGGTTAGCCCAATTTATTGAAGCGCGTGAAATTGATAGATCGACCGACCCAGATGTGCGTGTTGCGCGCAACTTGGCCGCGCTCTTTAATCCCACTTTGTTTCCAGGTGTTGGCGAAATGCTGCGCATCACCCAACAAGAATTGGCATACCTCGTAGGCTTGTCGCGGCAACGCGTGAATGTGGCGCTCAACACCTTACAAGACCAAGGTGCTATTCGTATTGAATACGGCGGCATGCGCGTACTCAATTTGCAAGCCTTGCGAAGCAGTGGTTCCACGCACAAGAGCGCCGACTAAACTGGTTGGTGTTTTACAAGCAATATGAATACCCCCTCTGAACCGATCCGACTCAACAAACGCCTAGCCGAGATGGGCTTGTGTTCGCGCCGTGAAGCCGATGTATGGATTGAAAACGGTTGGGTGCTGGTGAATGGCCAGCCAGCAGAAATGGGCGTGAAAGTCACTTCTGCAGACAAAGTGGATATCGATAGACGCGCACAAGGCCACCAAGACTCACAAGTCACGATTCTTTTGCACAAACCCATGGGGTATGTCAGCGGGCAAGCGGAAGACGGCCACGAGCCAGCTATCACCCTGATCCATGGGCGCAGCCACTGGCGCGAAGACACCTCTAAAAACCGCATTCAACCGTCGCAATTGCGCGGCTTGGCTCCCGCAGGACGATTGGATATTGACTCTGTCGGTCTGCTTGTTCTCACCCAAGACGGACGCGTCGCCCGTCAACTGATTGGCGAAGACAGTGAGATGGAAAAAGAATATTTGGTCCGCGTGACCTACCAAGACCAAGCCACCGATGTGCAAAACATATTCCCACATGACCAATTGCAACGTTTATGCCACGGATTGAGCCTCGACGGTAAACCGCTAAAGCCCGCCCGAGTGGAATGGCAAAACCCCGAGCAATTGCGTTTTGTCCTAAAAGAAGGCAAAAAACGACAAATTCGCCGAATGTGCGAATTTGTGGGTTTGCACGTGGTGGGCTTGAAACGTGTGCGTATTGGACAGGTGGCTTTGGGTAATTTGCCCGTTGGGCAATGGCGGTATTTGTCTGCGCACGAAAAGTTTTAAACATTTTTAGTATTTTTTGAACTTTTGG
>JBBAOY010000082.1:0-4722 GCA_040401095.1 Limnohabitans sp. | reverse complement strand
TACATGATGCTTGAACTTCTTAGCTGGACGCAAGACTGGCGTAATCCCATTGTCTTGATTGACGCTGGGATTTTGTTGACCGCACTTTTATCGGCTTGGTTGGTCACTAAGCTGCTTGGCCAAGATGCGCCCAAAGATTCCATACTTTTTGGGGAGCGCCAATTTGATGGATTACTTTTTCCGCTTATAGCCTTAGTCATTGTGTTTATAGCCCACCATGGGCTCAAGGTTTACCAAGACGCTGTATTTCTTAGAACAGCAATTTACGTCTTATCGCTCATGTCGGGGTTCCGATTAATTGCGCGTGTTTTACTTGTGGCATATCCAGAGTCAATGTGGGTGCGTTTAGTGGAGCGCTTAATTGCTTGGACGGGTTGGATCATCGGTTTGCTTTGGATCACAGGGCTATTGCCTCGTGTTCTGAACGAACTGCAATCGATTGAACTCAATTTTGGTAAATCTAAATTGGATATGCGCACTCTATTTGAGGGCTTGCTATCCATTGTGGTGATGATCGTTTTTACGCTCTGGCTTTCTTACCTTATTGAGAGAAAGGTACTCAATAAAGCCGTAGACGATTTATCACTTAGAAAGGTGAGTTCTAGCCTTATTCGCATTGCGCTGTTGGTTTTGGGTACATTGTTTAGCTTGTCGGCTGTAGGCGTGGATTTAACTGTTTTATCGGTCATGGGCGGGATGTTGGGGGTGGGGCTAGGCTTTGGGTTGCAAAACATTTCAGCTAACTATGTCAGCGGTTTTTTAATTCTTTTTGAGCGCTCTCTGAAAATTGGTGACCATGTCAAGATCGACGAATGCGAGGGCATCGTTAAAGATATTCGTACCCGGTTCACTGTCATCGAAGATATTTCAGGCAGCGAGACGGTAGTGCCCAATGAAATGATCATCTCGACACAAATTACCAATCTCTCACGCTCTGAATCTCGAACGCGTATCGCTATTGATGTATTAGCGGATCAAGATGAATCAATAGATGGCTTGCAAGAAATATTACAAAAAGCCGCCTTATCTTGCGACACATTGTTGCAAAGCCCGCCTCCTCGCGTGTATCTGATCGGACTTGAAGATGAAGGCTTAAGATTTCAAGTTGAAGCGTGGACTTTAAATATTCCGCAAGAACTCTCAGCTGTGCGCTCGCAACTCAATATCAATTTGGTGAATGCGCTCAGTGCCAGCGGAAAAGATCTTCGTAAGTTGCGATTGGTTCAGCCTTCAATGCCGATTAGTTTCGCAACTGCCACTACCCAGCGGATTAAATAAATCCATCATTTGCTCAAACCCCCGCATCTTGCGAAGCGGGGTTTTGACTTGAACGCGAATCAGCGCTCAGTGGTTATCCGTCAACTGCTCAAGAATTGCGGGATTCTCTAACGTTGACGTATCTTGCGTAATCGCTTCGTTCTTTGCCAAGCTACGCAACAAGCGACGCATGATTTTTCCGGAACGGGTTTTGGGTAGGTTGTCACCAAAGCGAATGTCTTTCGGTTTGGCGATGGGGCCAATTTCTTTGCCTACGTGGTCGCGCAAGATTTTGGCGATTTGTTTGGCTTCGTCGCCTGTGGGGCGGGCCCGCTTCAAAACAACGAATGCGCAAATTGCTTCGCCCGTAGTGTCGTCAGGGCGCCCCACTACAGCAGCTTCTGCGACCAACTCCGTACAACTTACCAAAGCAGATTCAATTTCCATCGTGCCCATGCGGTGGCCTGACACGTTGAGCACGTCATCGATACGACCCGTGATGGTGAAGTAGCCCGTGTGCGCATCACGTATTGCGCCGTCACCTGCTAAATAGTATTTACCTTTGAATTCATCGGGGTAGTAACTTTTCTTGAAACGCTCAGGGTCGCCCCAGATCGTGCGAATCATGGAAGGCCAAGGTTTCTTAACGACCAAGATGCCGCCTTGTCCGTTGGGTACGTCGTTACCTGCCTCGTCGACGATAGCGGCCTCAATACCCGGAAAAGGCAGTGTGCAAGAACCGGGCACCATGGGCGTCACACCTGGTAGCGGCGTGATCATGTGGCCACCTGTTTCGGTTTGCCAGAAGGTGTCGACGATAGGGCAACGGCTGCCACCTATGTGTTTGTAATACCACTCCCATGCGGCTGGGTTGATGGGCTCGCCCACAGAGCCTAGCAAACGTAAGCTAGAGAGGTCGTAGCTCTTGGGATGCACAGCATCGTTGGCTTCAGCGGCTTTGATGAGTGAACGAATCGCAGTAGGTGCTGTGTAGAAGATAGACACTTTGTGGTCTTGAATCATCTTCCAAAAGCGCCCTGCATCTGGATAAGTTGGGACACCTTCAAACACAATTTCAGTACCACCTAATGCAAGTGGCCCATAAGTAATGTAGGTGTGTCCAGTCACCCAACCGATATCGGCGGTACACCAGAAAACATCGTTGTCTTTCAGATCGAACGTCCACTCAGTAGTTAAAGCGGCATGTAACAAATAGCCGCCGGTGCTGTGTTGCACACCTTTAGGTTTGCCCGTAGAGCCAGAGGTATAGAGCAAGAAGAGTGGATGCTCTGCGCCCACCCACTCAGGTTCGCAAGTAGTGGCTTGTTTGTCACACAGTTCTTGCATCCACTGGTCGCGGCCTGTTTGCATGGCGATGTCTGAACCTGTGCGCTTCACTACCAACACGTTTTTGATAGTTGCGCAACCGCCTAAAGCGATGGCTTCGTCAACAATGGCTTTCAAAGGCAAATGTTTACCTCCGCGTACTTGTTGGTCTGCGGTGATAACAGCGACAGCGCCGGTGTCTTCAATGCGGTCGCGTAGTGATTGGGCGGAGAAGCCTCCAAACACTACCGAGTGTGTGGCGCCAATGCGCGCACAGGCTTGCATGGCAGCGACACCGTCGATCGACATTGAGATGTAAATCATCACGCGGTCGCCTTTTTTAATGCCGATGGACTTCAATCCGTTGGCGATTTGGCAGGTTTTTGCTAGTAACTGGCTGTAGGTGATCTTGGTGACTTCGCCACCGTCTGCTTCAAAAATCAAAGCAGTTTTATTTCCGTGGCCTTTTTCAATATTGCGGTCTAGGCAGTTGTATGAGGCGTTAAGCGTGCCGTCTTCAAACCATTTGAAGAAAGGTGCATCGCTTTGGTTCAAGATTTTCGTGAAAGGGGTTTTCCAGCTGATCAGGCGGCGCGCTTGTTCGGCCCAAAAGCCTTCGTAGTCTGTTTCCGCTTTTTTGCATAAAGCTTGGTAAGCAGCCATCCCAGAGACGGTGGCTTGTTTGACAAATGTGTCAGAGGGTTGGTGGGTGATGAGTTCGCTCATGGGAAATGTCTCCTGATCTTTTGGAAATACGAATACGGAAAAAACCCCGCTACTGTGGCGGGGTGCTCTTACAGGGGTCTGACTGCCCCCTTTTTAGGGTTTGCGCTAGATCAAACCAACAACATAAAACCATTGATAGTTGACAAAATTCCTAAAATTCCCAGGCCGCAGGGCGCCCAGAAGAGGGCGTGCACACCCGTCAAAATGGCTACAGAGGTCAGAACAATCGCAATTTGAAGCAGGGCTTCTGCGTAATCGAACCAAGGATCTTGGGCCAGGGCATGGTCGCGTTCATGCTCCAACTGTTTCGCTTTAGCCATCAATTCTTTTTTGCCGTCCCCTGTTTCAGGTTCAGATTCATAGCGGGCGATATTTTTTTGGTAATCGGCCAATTTCTTTTCAGCCAGTTCTTTGGCCTTAGGCGTTAATTTGTCTTGCGCCAATTGAAGTTGTAAGTTGTCTGCAGCAATTTTGTATTCGGTCTGGCGAATATTTTTAGCTTGGTAAAAAGCATACGCATTAGCGGCCAAGATGTTGTTCAGGGTACTTTCTTTCGCTGCATTGTTACCCCCCAAACCAGCAATGGCTAACACCATAGCTAAGGCAGATACCAACATGGCGCAACGGCCTCGAAAAGGGTCGTTGTGTGGTTCAGGCAATTCTGTTTCTGGAACTTCACTCATTTAGTTTTCTCCTATGGCTGATTTTGACAATCAAGTTGTGACAAAGATGGATTATCTAATTTTTTGGCATCAAATCTGCCAGGGGAATGGTGATTCCTAATTGTGTCGAAATAAAGTCACGCGCAGTTTCTTGCCATTGGCCTAAATCGGAGCCATGGTGCAACAAGCCGGGGTCATCTAAGAGCCCTTGGTTGAAATCGAGGGGCGTAGGGAAGCGCAATTGAAACAACTCATAGGCATGCGCATACAACTTCGGTGCTTGTTTATTCGACATAGGGATTGCCCTAAGGCGGCCTTGGTGGCTCCAGTCGCAAAACAAAATATGTCCTATGCGCAGCATCAATACGCATTGGTTGGGCGAGATTTTGCCTAGTATCTTTGCGTAGCTGAGTTCATGCTGTGTATCGATTTTTTCTAAGGCTGCGGCAGCCTCTTCGCCTAAGGCGATCCAAGCTTCCAATATGTGGCCGCCATGGAAGTAAGCCTCCCAAAATTTGCGTCGATATGGGCCAATATCGTCATCCGTGTGTCGTAAGATTTCAAAAAAAGCATCCATCGTGCGGCCAGTAAGCCAACGGCTGGCCGTCTCAATCGCTTCTTTGCGCACACCCAACCAGCCCGCGTGGTTGTGGCGTGGGTCACCAAGCATCGACAACAATTTTGTGAGCAAGAAGTTTTTAATTTCCTGCGAAGGTGATTTTGCAAACCAAGGTGACAGCAATGAAAAAGC
>JBBAOY010000081.1:0-4785 GCA_040401095.1 Limnohabitans sp. | reverse complement strand
AGACGTTAGAGGGTCACAAATTCTTTGTGGCCTTCACGATTCGAATAGCGCACCGTCCCGCCTAGAGTCTCCACCTCTACGCGGGCTTTTCTTTCTCCGTAGACCTTGTGTTTGAGCCACGCCAATTCGTCTTGCATCTCTTTATCGCCTGCCAGCTGACGGTTCCAGCAACGCAAATCAGGTGACCAGCGGTAACCACGGGCTTTCAAAATATCTTTGGTTTCAAACGGTGAGCCTACGGCATACACCTTTTTCATAGGCTTATTGAGCGTTTCAAGCATCACCAGTAACGCGGTTTGTTGGCTTTGCGGCAACACTTGGTTGAGTAAAGCCAGCAGCGCGCGGCAATCCGCTTCAGCGCGGTGTGCTTCATAAAAATAGCCTTGTGTCGTTAACAAATATTCCAACTTGGCAGAACCAAACCCTTCTTCGCGCCAGTCAATGTCTTTGATGCTGCAAGCCCAGTTCAGTGTCTCAAAAATAGGCCAGCGCGCTTCGACAAAAGGTCGGTCAAACGCCGCGTTGTGTGCAATCACCACCACGACGTTTTTTAGGAGAGCGTTGACCTGTGCATCATCAATTTGCTTGCCTTGCACCATATCGTCGGTGATGTGATGCACCGCAATTGTTGCGGGTGGTATCGGAAAACCTGGGTCTTCGAGTTCGTCAAAAACATCCAGTACTTTGTGAATTTCACCCGTCACTGGGTCGAAATCAAACAGCAACATGCCTAATTCGATCACCTTGTCGTGCAGCGGATCGAATCCCGTAGTTTCGGTATCGAGCACCACACCTCGGCAAAGTTTGTTACCGGCTAATGCAGGGTTAAACACACTGGTGTGCGTGAGTCTGCGCAGCACCTTGTAGTCGGGGTGAAGTTCTAGTTGTTGGGCTAATGCTTCGATTTCAGATGTCATCGTGCTTGTCTCAAATATGGGCGATACAAATGCTTATTGTGGATGAGCACGATGCATCTGACGTTTTTCAATGGCATGCGCTAAGAAAAGCCCCAACCCTAGTGCGATAACTGACGCACATCCAATCACAAAACTAGAAGAAAAATGGGTGAGCAAATTCGCCAGCATCAACACGCCCAGTGATTGGCCTAAAAATAAAAATCCAGCAAACAGCGTGACGCCAGTTCCGCGTGCAGTGGGCACCATTTGTGTTGCGTGGGCCTGCATGGTGTTGTGAAACATGGCAAAGCCAAATCCGCCGCCAAAACAAGCGGGTAGGGCTAGCGGCCACCAAGGTGTAAATGCAATGACCAAAAAGCTGATGGATAAACCACTGGCTCCGATACGCGAGAGCCCCGTCTCACCAAATTTACGTATCGTGTACTTTGCGGTAGCCATGTAGAGCATGCCGCCTAAACCAAAAAGCGCAGCGGTGCTGCCGGCCATGGTGAGAGAAATTCCAAACTTGTTGTGCAAATGCGTGGCCGTGATCGCCAACAAGCCAAATACGCACGCGCCTTCTAGCACTGCAATGGAGAGTATGGTTCTAACCCAAGCGTCTTTACCCGCAAGAAATAGTTGCTTGAAAAAACCTGCCGATCCATGGTTGTGGTGGTGTGACGCGTCAAGTTGTCTCCAATGTCGCCAAAGCAAAAAGCTCACCGTCCAGAAAACCCCTGCCATCATCACAAAGGCCCAACGCCAACCCAATGTGTCGGTTAACAAGCCACCAAAAAACTGGCCTGATGTAATTCCCAACATGGTTCCTAGTCCCACACGTGCCAATGTTTCTTGTCGCTTGTGGTAATCCACCGCATCGCCCACCCATGCCAGTGACATCGGGATGATGGCGGCGGAGAAAACAGCTGTAGCAATCCGCGCAAAGACGAGTTGGTCTAAGCCGCTACTCATCGCAGAAAAAATACACCCTATTCCACATCCCAAAGTAGCGAGTATCACTACGCGGTATTTGCCCCATCGGTCTCCAACAGGACCGTAAAACAGTTGCATTACCCCATAGCCAATCGCAAACATCGAGACCACTTGCGACACCGAGCCCATGGGCGCATCGAACACTTTAGATAGTTCAGGAAGCATGGGGTCGCAAATACGTTGCACCGACATGCTTGAAAAAGTGGCGAGAGACAACAACAGAATCGCCCGCTTGGTAGCGGGCGAAAGATCGTGGTCGTCAGAGGTAGTACTTGCAGAATTCAAAACGTTTGAACTTTACTACGCGCAAACTGATAAAAACGCTAAAAACATCAAATTCGCCAATTAGCGTTTAGCATGGAGCTTATGAGCAAAAAATGGTTTTCTTTATTCTTTATTGTTAGTGTTATCGTTTTTCAAGTGCTGGCCACTTTAAAAGGCAGCGACCCTCTGAGCACTGCTAGCGCAGATACCAACACTTCAAACGGTTCCATACAAGCAGAAGTTTTAGGTGTTTACTTCACGCCACCTGCAGGTGCAGCCCAAGCGATCGTCAAAGCGATTGACGCGAGCAGTAGCGAAGTACTGGTGCAAGCGTATGGATTCACCCACAACGCGATAGCCCAGGCAGTAGTACGCGCGCACCAACGCGGAGTAAAGGTGTCGGTTTTGTTAGACCAAAAAAGTGACCATACCAACCGTTATGTGGTCGATCTATTTAACAACTCGCAAGTCAGTATGCGACAAGATGGTAAACACGCTATTTCTCATAACAAGGTGATGGTGATCGACAGCAATATTGTCATCACTGGTAGTTTTAATTTCACTAACTCTGCTGAAACGCGCAATGCAGAGAACTTTTTAATTCTTAAATCACCCACACTTGCTCTACGTTACAAAGAAGAATGGCAGAAACACTGGGCTCACGGGGTGTGATGGTTGTTTGTGAAGAGTTAGTCTGTCACCTCTAAAGATGCAAGATTTCGGGTCAATAAGCACTTTTTGAGAACCTACTTACATAAAATTACTTTAAGTTTTATTTAACACCCTCAACCATTGTTGCGTGTCGCAAGCAAAACCATTTCACTTTTTAAACTTTTGGAGATATCCCATGACACTTACCCCTGAACAAATTCTTGCTGCTAACAAAGCCAATTTAGAAACTCTGGTTGGTTTGACCACCAAAGCTTTCTCTGGCGTGGAAGAACTCATTGAATTGAACTTGGCTGCCGCCAAGTCTGCGATGTCAGATTCACAAGAACACATTCACGCCAGTATGAGCGTGAAAGATGTGCAAGAACTCCTGGCCTTGCAATCAAGTCTCTTCCAACCTTTGGCTGAAAAAGCAGTGGCTTACAACCGCCATTTATATGAAATCGCAACCGGTACTGGTGCGCATTTCCAAGGCACGGTAGAGAGCAAAGTCGCTGATGCTCAAAAAGCCCTGCACGCTTTGGTTGATAACGCGGCTAAAAACGCGCCAGCTGGCTCTGAGGCTGCTGTTGCCGCTTTCAAAACTGCTGTTGCTGCTGGCAGTAACGCACTCGAAACTGTGCAAAAAGCTGTGAAACAAGCCACTGAAGTTGCTGAGACCAACTACAAAACATTGGCTGCTAACGCACTAAGCGCAACAGGTGCCGCTACCACTGCTACAGCTCGCAAACCAGCTGCTAAAAAGCGTTAATTTGACCTGTGGATAAAGTCGATGGCGTCGTTATTGGCGCCGGTGTTGTCGGTTTAGCCGTTGCCAGAGCTCTGGTAACGGCTTCGCCTTTTGGGGCGCGCGATTGGATGGTGTTAGAGGCCACTGACGCTATTGGAACGGGCACAAGTTCTCGCAACAGCGAAGTTATTCACGCGGGTATTTATTACCCATATGGCTCCTTAAAAGCACAGTTGTGCGTGCAAGGACGCCATCAGCTTTATGAGTACCTAGAAAAAAATGGCATAGGACACAAGCGCTGTGGCAAATTGATTGTCGCCACCCACGAGAGCCAAGTACCCACTCTGGAAGCCATTAAGGCCAAAGCCCATGCCAATGGCGTGACAGATTTGGTGCATATGGATGCGGCGACGGCGCAAAGTATGGAGCCCGCTCTTGCGTGTTTGGCTGCGCTGCATTCACCCAGTACCGGCATCATTGACAGCCATGCTTACATGCTCAGCTTACAAGGCGATTTTGAAAATGCAGGTGGCTTGGTGGCGTTTCATGCATCCGTTGAAAGTGCTGTCTGCACCCCTGAGGGCATCGTTTTGCAGATGGCCGATGGCACAGAGTTAATGGCCCAAACTGTGGTCAACGCAGCAGGGTTGACAGCGCCTTGGCTTGCAGCCAAATTCAAAGGACTACCCGAGCAATATGTACCTACTGCATATTTTGCGAAAGGTAATTACTTCACTTTGAGTGGCAAATCACCTTTTTCAAGATTAATTTATCCCGTTCCAGAAGCCGCTGGTTTGGGTGTGCATCTCACCCTCGATTTAGGGGGGCAAGCCAAGTTTGGTCCTGATGTGCAGTGGGTCGATAGACCGGATGACTTAAGCGTTTCTTTGGAGCACGAAGAGGCGTTTTATCGTGAAGTGCGCAAGTACTGGCCCGACTTGCCTGACCATGCATTGCAGCCTGGATATGCCGGTATGCGTCCCAAAATATCTGCACCGCATGAGGTGGCTGCTGACTTTTGCATGCATGGACCTGCACAGCATGGTGTGAAGGGCTTGGTAAATTTATTTGGAATCGAGTCCCCAGGGCTTACTAGCTCCTTGGCAATTGGCGATGCAGTTCTGAAAGAGTTGCAAATTTAGTTCTTTTTGATTTTGTTGATTCAGCGCGAATTTGTTGATTTAGACAAATTTATTGAAATATTTGCAAAAAAGCGACTTTTTATCAGGAAAT
>JBBAOY010000080.1:0-4950 GCA_040401095.1 Limnohabitans sp. | reverse complement strand
ACACCGTTCCATGCCAACGCTTCAAAGCCTTTTAGTTCGGGCAGGCCACTTTCTGCAACAGTAGGAACGTCTGGCAAAAGGGCGTAGCGCTGCGCGCTGGTCACTGCCAAATATTTCAGCTTGCCTTGTCTAACTTGCGGCGAAATCACCGTGGGCACTGACGCAATCAGTTGTGTTTCGCCAGACAAGGTAGACATGACAGCAGGCGGGCTACCGTTGAAGGGGATATGCACCGCAAACGTGTTGGACACAGACTTGATGTATTCCATCGTCAAATGCGATGAACTGCCATTACCAACAGATGCAAAGTTGTATTTACCTGGTTCTTTTTTGAGTAATGCAATCAGTTCACGCATCGAGTTTGCTGGTAACTGCACATTGGCTGCAATGACGTTCGGTTGCGAGGTTGTTGTGATGACCGCGATTAAGTCTTTTTCTGGTTGGTAGGGGAGTTTGGGATAGAGGTGGGGTCCAAACGCAAGCGGTCCGTTGTAGGACATGACCCAGGTGTAACCATCGGGTGCGGATTTGGCTACTTCGTTCGTACCAACGGTGCCGCCAGCTTGTGGTTTGTTTTCGACGACTACGGCTTGGCCTAAATTTTCTTTGAGCTTGTCTTGCATCGAGCGGGCGATCACATCCAGTGATGATCCTGCAGGCGCAACGACTACCCAGCGAATGGGTTTATTTGGAAAACTTTGTACTTGTGCAAATGCAGTCACGCAAGCCATTGCAACTGCGACTGCGACTGAAAATCGCCAATTTCTAAAAATATGAGCCATGGAGTCTCCTGTGAAATACATCAAGCTTTGTCGGCCGCAGAAGTAAACGAGTCAGCATAGAACTCATCCTCTGGCAAACCAATTTTTGTATAGGCACTGCGTGCAGAGTCCACCACGATGGGTGCACCGCAGGCATAGACCTGATGTCCACTCAGGTCAGGCATATCTTCCAACACGGCTTGGTGTACAAAGCCTGTACGACCAGACCATTTGTCTTCTGGCAGAGCATTTGAAATAACAGGCACGTAGCGCAAATTAGGCATCAGGGCGAGTTGGGCTTGCAGCCAGTCGTTCAAGTACAAGTCTTGCGGACGTCGTCCGCCCCAATACAAAACTGAAGGCCTGTTGATGCCTTTGAATTGCATATGTTCCAAGATCGCTTTGATGGGCGCAAAGCCTGTGCCGGATGCTAAAAACACCAAAGGCTTGTCGGAGTCTTCTCGTAAAAAGAAACTGCCTTGCGGTCCTTCGATACGCTGAATGTCGCGCTCCTTCATCACACCAAACACGTGGTCGGTAAAAGCACCGCCAGGCATATGGCGGATATGCAATTCAATCGCAGGACTGCCTTCCACCAAAGTATGCGGTGCGTTGGCCATCGAATAACTACGGCGACTTCCATCGCGCAATAAAAAATCAACATACTGACCCGCGTAGTACTGCATGACTTCTGTCGCTGGTAGTTGTAGTTTGACCAACATCACATCAGGCGATTTCTTTTCTAAAGAAATAATGCGCACGGGCATTTTCTTGATTGGGAATGCACCGGCCTCAACCACTTGACGCGATTCGAGTACAACATCGCTTTGTGCAGTCGCGCAGCAAGTAAGCACCATGCCGTTGGCTTCTTCCTCTTCGCTCAAGGCTTTGCTTTGGTGAACACCGTGGGTCACAGTGCCAGATAATTTTTTGCACTTGCAAGAACCGCAGGCACCGTCTTTGCAACCATACGGTAAGCCAACGCCTTGGCGAAGACCCGCCATGAGGAGGGTTTCATCTGAGCCCGCATCAAAAAAACGGCCACTGGGTTGCACAGAAATCTGAAAACTCATCTTTGGTTATCCTTGAACTTTTACCTAAAACGTATTTTGCCTTCCAATCAGACTCCTTTGGGCGCATTGCCCGCACGATTTAGACGCGAGCGACTCCTCATTATTGGATGTGGCGATGTTGGTATGCGTTTAGCGCGTGTTCAACGCCATATGCGAACTTTTGCATTGACTTCGCAGCAGCAGAGGACCAATGAACTGCGTGATGCGGGCATCACACCCCTCTTAGGTAATTTGGACCAACCCAGCAGTTTGAAGCGCTTGGCAGGCCTTGCCACGCGCGTGGTGCATTTGGCTCCGCCACCACTGCAAGGCCAACACGATCCCCGCACATTAGCGCTAGCCCGTGCATTGATGTTGCGAACAGCCCCAAGCAGTGTGGTTTATGGTTCGACCAGCGGTGTTTACGGTGACTGCGATGGCGCATGGGTGACTGAGTCGCGGTTAACAAACCCCAAAACCAGCAGAGCCCAGCGCAGGGTTGATGCAGAACAACGCCTGCGCCATTTGGCGCGATTACGCGGTAATGCTGTGCGCATGAGTGTGTTGCGCATCCCGGGTATTTATGCCAACGACCGCGTAGGTGGTACACCCCGTGACCGATTAACGCGCGGTACAGCAGTTTTGCAAAAACAAGACGATGTGTTTACCAATCACATTCACGCAAATGATTTAGCCCGTGCCTGCCAGTTAGCCATGTGGCGTGGCAAAACACAACGCACCTACAACATCAACGACGACAGCCAAATGTTGATGGGGGACTATTTTGATATGGCAGCGGGTGTTTATGGATTACCCAAACCACCACGCATCAGCCGCACACGAGCCAAACTTGAATTAGGCGAAATGCAAATGAGCTTTATGAGCGAATCACGTCGATTGGTGAACACACGGATGAAGCGTGAATTGCGGTTGCGCTTGCTGTACCCGCAGGTGCAAGATGGGCTCGAAGCCCAAGGCTTGCACGGCTAGAGATTAATCAAATTTAATATTGGCAGCCTTGATGGCCTTGGTCCAACTGGTTGTATCGCGCTCCAGCAGTTTGGTGGTGGCATCAGGCGTTAAGTAGCGAACCTCTACGCCAGCAGCATCTGCGCGTTGCTTGGTGTCGGCTTGTTCCATTGCGCGTTTGACATCGTTGCTGAGTTTTTGCACGATGTCTTTAGGCGTGCTACTGGCAACATACAAAGCCACCCAAGATTCGAGTTCGAACCCGCCCAATCCAGCCTCTGCCACCGTAGGCACTTGCGGTAGTTGTGGATGGCGGGTTTTACCTGTGACTGCTAAGGCTTTTAATTTACCGCTCAGCACATGGCCCATCACCGAGGGGGGCGTAGTGATAAACACCTGCACTTGGCCCGCCAATACATCTTGAATCGCTTGGCCCGAGCCTTTGTAAGGCACATGGGTCATCTCGATTCCCGTTTGTTGTTTGAAAATTTCGGTGCCGATGTGAGACACAGAACCATTGCCTTGCGACGCATAGTTCAATTTGCCTGGGTTTTGTTTAGCCCATGCAATGAATTCTTTCAAGGTATTGGCAGGAATAGAAGGATGCACTGCGATGACGTTAGTTGCCACGGTAATCAAACCAATGGGCGTGAGATCTTTCAACTCCCAGGGCAGTTTGTCCATCAGGATAGGGTTAGCAATGTGGTAGCCCGAATAAGACACCAAGACGGTGTAACCATCTTTAGCGCTACGCGCAACATTCGAATACGCCAAGTTGCCACTGCCACCGGGTTTGTTGTCTACCACCACGGTTTGACCAGTGAGTTTTGCAAGCGGGTCGCTGACCAAGCGGGCTGATGTGTCCACCAAGCCGCCGGGAGGATTAGGAACCACCAAGGTAATGGGCTTACTGGGGTAGTTATCAACTTGTGCAAACGCGCTGAATGGAAGTGCAAGGCTAGTAGTGAGTGAGGTCAATACAACGACCTGCGCAAGAAATTGACGACAGAAATTGGAGTTCATAAAAACGCCTTTCAAAATTTGTTTACCGCTGGCCTACACGCACGGGACCAAAAACGGTTTGTGCTTCCCGAGGCAAGCTGCGCCAATATTGAGGGCTGGCTTGCACCGTGCCTTGCAAAGCTGCTGCAGCCTCCCACATCCAACGGGGTTTGTAGAGGAATGAACGGGCTAAAGCCACTAGGTCGGCGTCGCCACGCGCGATGATGTTGTCCGCTTGGTGGGGTTCGGTGATCAAGCCTACGGCAATAGTAGTTATACCGGCTTTGTCTTTGACCAGCTTGGCAAATGGCACTTGAAATTCAGGTCCGACTGGAATCTTTTGTTGCGCTGAAACGCCAGAGGTAGAGATATGCACAAAGTTTGCGCCCTCTTGTTTTAAGCGCGCAGCAAAGTCTGCAGTTTCTTCAGGCGTCCATCCGTTATCTACCCAGTCTGTCGCAGATAAACGAATACCTAAAACACCAGAGTAACCCGCACGCACCGCTTTAAAAACTTGCAAAGGAAAACGCGTGCGGTTGTCAAAATTTCCGCCATAGGCATCGGTACGCTTGTTAGCAATAGGGGACAAAAATTGGTGCAACAAATAACCATGTGCGCCGTGTAACTCAATAGCCTCAATGCCCATGGCATCTGCGCTTTGCGCTGCTTTGACAAAAGCTTGCTCTATATCGATCAAACCTTGTGCCGTGATTTCGTCAGGCGGCGTTTCTTGCTCCAAATGCGGTATGGCAGAAGGGGCCTCTGCTTGCCAGCCACCATGTGAAGTGTCAAGCAATTGGCCACCATGCCAAGGCGCTGCACTAGAGGCTTTGCGCCCAGCATGTGCAAGTTGTATGCAGATGGGTACTTTCGGTGCTAAGTGCCGTGCGCGGCTCAGTTTGTCGTTGAGTGCTGCTGCTGTTGCGTCATCCCATAAGCCTAGGCAGGCGGGGGTAATACGCCCCTTGGGTGATACCGCAGTAGCTTCAATAAAAAACATGGCTGCACCACTGTTGAGTAAATTACCCCAATGCATCAAGTGCCAGTCGGTGGCTTGGCCCTCATTCGCTGAGTATTGGCACATGGGTGCAACGACTACGCGGTTGTGAAGCGTGAGAGGCCCGCGCGGGGACTGCAGGGTAAATTCAGAAAACAAATGACTCACA
>JBBAOY010000079.1:0-5596 GCA_040401095.1 Limnohabitans sp. | reverse complement strand
AACTCAAAAAAGTGGCGCTTTGCTTTTATGCAGAACTATCGACAACTTTTTGATTTGACTGGAAAAGTTGCTGTTGTATTGGGTGCTGGGTCTGGCATTGGTCAAGCTTCAGCGCATGCTCTAGCAAGCTTAGGCGCGCATGTTGTTTGCGCAGACCGTGATGAAGACGCTGCGCGTGCAACAGCCCAATCTATTACCGATTCGGGATCAGCTGAATGGATGGTTGTGGATGCATCCAACAAAATGGATGTTCAAAGACTGACTGACAAGTCGCTTTCAATCCATAGTCGCATTGATATTGCTGTTTCAACCCCTGCGTTGAATATTCGAAAACTTATTGTTAATTACACCGATGAAGAATTTGATCAAGTCATTGCTTTGAATTTAAAAGGTGCTTTTTACTTTTTGCAGTGTTTGGGTGAACCGATGATGAAGCAACGCTCTGGCAGCATTATTTTGTGTTCTTCTATGCGGGCTGTCACCATTGAGCCTGGGCTTGGTATTTACGGCGCTACTAAATCGGGCATTGCACAAATGGTCAAGGGGTTTGCATCGGAAGTTGGCGGACATGGTGTCCGTGTGAATTCGGTCATGCCAGGTGTTATTGAGACCAAGCTAACTGCTCCGCTCAAAGAACGAGCAGATATTTACAACACCTATGCTGCTCATACTGTCCTCAACCGTTGGGGTCAACCTTCAGAAGTAGGTTCGGCGGTGGCATTTCTTGCGTCCGATGCAGCAAGCTACATCACTGGCACGTCATTGGTTGTTGATGGTGGATGGACAGCCATCGACGGACCGCCTACTGGATTGACGCAAACGCGCTAAGTCATTCGCAAGGGTTCAACTTTGCTCAGCGACGCGTTCGAGTTTCCTGCTAAGGATCCATGACAGCACGAGAAAAATAATTAGCATGACTATGCCAAGACCAGAGAAGGCATCGCTCATTAGCTTCTCAGATAAATGGCCAAATGCATGACCAGCAGAAAGAACTGCACCAGACCAAAGTCCTGCCGCGACGAAGTTGAACGCAAGGAATGTAGGCCAGCTTAATCGTGACATACCGTAGGCAAAACCAGCGACACCGCGTATGCCGTGCGGATAGCGATGAAACAAAATGAGCCATACATAGTAGTGATCTACCAATCGGACCACGATCTGACTGGTGCGGTGAAGCCTTGGAAAACGCGATAGCCATTGGTTGCCGAAACGACGTCCGATCCAAAATCGAATCACATCCCCTAGAAAACTTCCCGCCCAGACAACGGCAATGAGGGTGCCAAGATCAAGGGCGCCAGAGCTAGAGGCATAACCGGCAAAAAGCGTGAATAGCATGCTGTGCGAGGCAGCGAACGCAAAAATCAAGCTGTAGGCCTCATCACCGTGCAGACGAAGCAATTCAAGGAATGAAGTTAGATCGGTTGGGAAGGTCATTAGTTGATCGCCATGGTGAAGCTTAAGGAGCTGCCACTTCGATCATGATTTCATTTCGCCTAAACATCGGTAATGTCCAAGGTGGGTCATAGCGCGAGAGTTGAGGTGGACCTAGGACTTTCAAAGCCTTGCGGTTTGCCCATTCGAGCGCTTCGTCCGTTTTTGCCTGAACACGCGAGAGGCTGTTGAACCCTGAATAAGAGTGGACAACAAAGAACTTGCTAGGCACGTCTCTTACGGTAACGGCATCGTTTTTAGGTTTTGGAATATTGGCCAATGTGAATTGGCTTGGCATCACAAAGTGGATGCGCCATTTTTTGGCGGCTTGCATAGTGGATTCAGAGGACTGTGGTTCTGCTGTGACAGGGGCTGTCATGGCAATTTTTTTAGAGACCGGTTCTGCAGTCACAGGAGCCGTCATGGCAATTTTTGAACTGGTATTTGAGTCAGTTACTTGGTTGTTACCAAAAATGAAATCGGCAATCAGCCTAAAGCCTTTGCTAGAAGCTTCGTCCATGTCGCCGTCAACGAAAGTTTCTGCAATCAAAATAGGCGCGTACTTGCGAATTTCGAAGGGGCCATCTACTTGGACGACGTCGTATTTAGGTTCCTCAATGGCCATGGCCTGTCCAATGCATAAAAGAACGAGTAACGAACCTACACGTATGTTTTTTATAGCGGGATTTATAAATGAATGTGACGTAAGAAGCATGGCTTTAGTTTAGTTTTTGTGAAAAAAAGATCCACAAACCAATATTGCCTAAAGTCAGCATAAAACTAAAAAATAAAAACCACCTATTTGTTCTTCGTAGATTTTTGATATTTTTCAGTGAGATGGTTTGTTGATTGACTATGTCAACAATTTTTGTTTCAAGTAAATCGTTTTTTTGTTGAATTAACTTGATTTGTTTAAGCGCATCCAAAAGCCGGATTTCAAGTTGATCGTGAGGTGGCAAATCTGAGGCAGTGTGTTGCCTGCTGTCTACAGTTTCAGGTTCGGCTGTTTTGCGGTGCTTATCTATTAAGTCGCGTGCCTTATCAAGAACATTCGGCGCATGTTCAATCACGTTTCCCCAGGGAATTGCTTTGAGTGCGCTAAGCCACGGTATTGCCATAGTTGTAAGTATTAAAAAATAAGTTTGAAACTGTTTTCTTGTATCTCAATCGCATCGAGCCTCTTTCCAACCATATCGGGCACATGATAAACAGAAGTTCCATCCAACAGGGTAAGGACGGTGCTGTTTAAAGTACCAGAGATAGTGCCTGACAACTCTTTGCCATCAGCAGTTACAAGCTTCAAAATATTAACTTTAGAAATTTCAATATCTCCCTTTTCCTTATTCCAAACGGGTTGGGTATCAACACAAAAATCTCCTGAACGTTGTGGAATTTTGCTAGCCCAAGTACCGCAGAGTTCAATTTTTTGTCGTTCTTTGCTGAATTTGGTTACAGGTTGATCTAAGGTGATTGTTAATTTTTCTTTAGGGAATTTCTTGGTCATACCCAAATCAATTAGTGACTTAGGTATGTTTAAAGAGAGTGCGGATACTGTATTGACTACCAAGAAGATTGCGCTAGCAAATAGAAATTTGTTGAAACGCATCATATTTTTTAAGGGTTAAATGGCCTGAATGCCCGCTACCAACCAGCCACTGTTTGTAGTCTTGCTTAGGGACATATTCCAGACTTCTTTGAAGCTTTCTGGCTGTGCGCCAACGTCTTCGCGGATCATTCCAGTAAATTCAACACTGGCAAGGTGACCATCGACAGATTCTTCTATGCCCAATAGTCTGGCTTCTAAAGTGATTACCTCAGTTTTGGTCATTTGACCCACTGAAGCTGTGGCATCGCGCTCAGCAATTTGGGCTTTGATTTCTTCCAACATGTTGTCTGTCATCAGTTGACGTAGGCTCTTTGTGTCTGAGCGATCCCAAGCATCTTGCATGACGACAAAGTTTTCTTTGGCTTGATTTACAAAGCCATCAGCGTCAAAGCCAGCGGGAATAGACCAATTTGGTTGGAATCCACCTACCGCAGAACCAATCATGCTGCCTGTTGAGGCCGTAGTAGCATCTGTATTTGTGTTGAACTGTGTAGCGTGGTGCTGCTGTGGTGGAGTTGCCCCAGCGCCTTGAAAAGCTAGTGGGCTTGTGTTTGATTCGGAATTATTAGCACTTGCTCTGCGACGCATGAAGTAGCCTACGACCATCATGATGCCTAAAGCAATTAGACCGAACATCATGAATTGGCCTAATTCTTCTCCAAAGCCCATGGAGCTTGCCAACCAAGCCAAACCTAGCCCTGCTGCAAGACCACCCAACATTGCACCCCATGGGCGTTTTTGTGGCGCGGCTGCAGGCGGTGGCGCGGCAGGTGTTGCATTTTGTGTAGGCTTAGAAGCGCCTTGCGTTTGGGAAACATTATTTGACTGTTGTCCTACTGACTTGCCTGAGCCAAGGCGTTTTGAGGCTTCAGCACTTAGACAAGAAAATCCAATAACAAAAGCCATCACAACAGAAAGAAATTTACCGTTCATAGTCAACTCCAAAGTTAAATTGCAATTTACCAAATTTAGTTAAACAGATTTTTTAACAGGTTAGTACCCTTATTGAAATAGTCAGTTTAAATATTGGAGGCCATTGAGGAAAAATGTATTAACCATCCAATTTGAAAGACTTTAGTTTTTCAAGGGTTTTATGAAATCGCATCAAAAGTTCTTCTATTTCAGATTCAGAAATTATTAGAGGCGGGCAAAAGGCAATGGTGTCGCCAATAGCGCGCACTATCAACCCCTCTGACTCTGCAATACGAGCGCACTCTCGACCGTATTTGGGAAGTAATTCAACGCCCGCTAAAAGCCCAATACCTCGAATCTCTTTAACCAAAGGGTGCCCCTGCAGTTTTTTTAGCCCATTAAGTAGGCTTGGACCGACTTTCCTAACATGCTCGACGATATTTAGCTCTTCATAGATCTTCAGAGTTTCTAAGGCCACTGCGGACGCTACAGGATGGCCAGAATAAGTCATTGTCAAACCAAACATGCCTAGTTCGCCGCTTTGGCGTTCAATGGCTTCGTAAACACGGGGACCGATCATGAGTGCCGAAATCGGAATGTAGGCACTGGATAAAGCCTTTGCACAGATCAGAAGGTCGGGTTGAAGCTTCATGGTTGTCGAGCCAAACATTTCGCCGGTTCGCCCAAATGCTGTAACAACCTCGTCACATACCAACAAGATGTCGTGCTTCTTTAAAAGTATTTGTAGTTGCTCGTAATATCGAGCGGGTGGAACCACAATGCCCCCTGCAGCCATGACAGGCTCTACAAAAAAAGCCGCTATGGTGTGGGCATCTTCAGCATGGATAAGCCGTTCAATATCGGCAATCAATCGATCGCTAAAGGCTTCTTCTGTTTCACCCCCCATGCCGTTGCGGGTGAAGTGCGGTGTTGTCACGTGCATAAAACCCGGCAGTGGCAAATTGAATTTGTTGTGCGCGTAACTAACCCCCGATAAGCTTGCAGCAGCAATCGTGTTGCCGTGATAAGCGAGTTTGTGCGAGATGAATTTCTTTTTTTCAGGCTGTCCTACTGCGTTCCAAAAATACCAACTAAGCCGCGCGGCACAGTCATTGGCCTCAGACCCAGTGCTAGCAAACCAAATTCTGGACATGGGTGCAGGAGCCATCGATAAAAGCTTTTCTGCCAACGCTATGACTGGCGGATGACTCTTATGGTTCGTCAAGGGGTAATAAGCCAACTCTAACATTTGCTTATGGGCCACATTGGCAAGCCGCTCATTTCCGTATCCCAGAGCAATGCACCACAGGCCTGACATAGCCTCGATATATTCGCGTCCCTCAATATCGCGAACCCACACTCCTTTGCCTGACTGAATCACGCTAGCGCCGCGCACAGCATGCAAAGATAGATCCGTCAGACCATGGATAACGGCCTTGGCATCTCTGGCTTGAAGGGAATCTAAGTTCGGCATGAGTAACCTTTAAGTAATAGTCATTGCGGTTGCGATGTCTGAGGTGATACTTTCTGGACTGTCTTGCGGCGCATATCTCTTGATCACTTCCCCTTTACGTCCCACGAGAAACTTGGTGAAGTTCCATTTGATACCTTCACTGCCCAAGATGCCGGGTGCTTGCGCTTTGAGCC
>JBBAOY010000078.1:0-5971 GCA_040401095.1 Limnohabitans sp. | reverse complement strand
GAAGTGCGTTGGCAAATCGAGCAAATTGAAGACGGCCACGCCATCCAACAAGCCACCGTATTGTTTGACCCAGACACCGGCGAAACACGCGCCATGCGCACCAAAGAAGACGCGGCTGACTATCGTTACTTCCCAGACCCAGATTTGCCGCCGCTGTGCGTTGCGCGCGATTGGGTTGAACGCGTGCGTAGCGAAATGGCGGAATTGCCGCGCGTGATGGCTGAGCGTTTTGTAGCGCAGTACAAGTTGCCTGAATACGACGCCACTACATTGACGCAAAGCAAAGCAATGGCGGCTTATTTTGAAACGGCTGCGCATGTTTGCGAACAACCGAAGCTCGCCAGCAACTGGATCATGGGTGAAGTTTCACGTCGATTAAATACAGGTGATATCGGTTTTGACAATATTCCTGTGTCTTCCACACAACTCGGTGCGTTGATCGTGCGCATCCATGACAACACCATCAGTAACAACGCGGCCAAAGACGTTTTCGATGCTTTGTGGAATAACGCAGCAACTTTTTCAACAGACAAGGCAACGGCTTTGCAACAAGTCGATGCAGTGATAGACGCCAAAGGTCTCAAGCAAATGAACGACAGCGGCGCGCTCGAGGCCATCATCGACGCAGTATTGGCCGCTAACCCCGACAACGTGGAGCAATTCCGCGCCGGTAAAGAGAAGGCCTTCAATGCTTTGGTGGGGCAAGCCATGAAAGCCAGTAAAGGCAAGGCTAATCCGGCGCAGGTCAATGAGATGCTGAAAAAGAAGCTTTCATAATTTATGCTGCATTTTTTGAAACGTAAATTCATCTTTTACGTTTCGCCCAACTATCAACAATGACAAAGCACCCACTTCTCCTAGTCCCCGGCCTCATGTGTGACCACGCATCATGGGCGCCCATGCTGCCTTATTTGGATGCCCGCATCGCGCACACCACGGTTGACCATGGCGATGCTGATTCGCTGGTTGTCATGGCAGAACGCATATTGGCGAACGCACCTGCCGTGTTTGATTTGGCAGGGCATTCCATGGGTGGACGCGTTGCGCTGGAGGTGATGCGTTTAGCGCCACAGCGTGTGCGTCGTTTGGCTTTGCTAGGTACCGGCTACCGCGCCAAAGAAAGTGGCGAAGCGGGTGCAGAAGAACTGCGCAAACGCCAAGTCTTGCTGGATATTGCGCGCATCCAAGGTGTTCGCGCGATGGCCATGGAGTGGGTCAAGCCCATGGTGGCACCCTCACGCTTGGGTGACACCGCTTTTGTAGAAGAAATTATTGCGATGATTTGTCGTAAATCAGAGGATATTTTTAAACGCCAAATCAAAGCGCTTATTGAGCGGCCTCACGCCAGCGATGTTCTATCGCAAGTTCAAACACCAACGTTAGTGATGGCTGGCGCCTTCGATAGCTGGGCAAAACCTGCACAGCACCAAGAGATTGCGAACCTTATTCCAGCAAAACCTGAAGTGGCAGTCATTGGCCCTTCAGGCCACATGATGATGATGGAAGAGCCGCAGTTAGTCGCCCAACACTTCAATCAGTGGTTGGCTTGATATTGCACGCCATAGCGTGCTCGGTAAGTTTGCACACTTGGCAAATACGTCGCCAACTCGCTCGAACCGCCTTGGTTCTCTAAGTAGGCCAACAGATCATCCAACGTCGCAATTGCACACACTTGCAAACCCACTTGCTCTCGTACATATTGCACGGCGCTGTAAGGAACGTCTTGCGTGGTGCCATCGGCTTTGACTTCGGTGGCCATTTCTTGTCTGTCTAATGCAATGGCCACTGCGTGTGGCGTGGAACCCGCCGCCTTGATCAACGCAATCGATTCACGTGCCGCTGTGCCTGCACTCATCACGTCGTCAATGATCAGCACGTTTCCTTTGAGAGGGGCGCCTACTAACGAACCGCCCTCGCCATGGTCTTTGACTTCTTTGCGGTTGTAGGCAAACGGCACATTGCGGCCCAAGCGTGCCAACTCAATAGAAACGGCAGCGCCCAAAGGAATGCCTTTATAAGCAGGGCCAAAAATCATGTCAAACGCAATACCACTACCCACCAAGCGCTGCGCGTAAAAACTCGCTAAACGGCCTAGCTTGGCACCATCGTCAAACAAACCCGCGTTAAAAAAATAAGGCGAGATGCGCCCTGCCTTGGTTTTAAATTCTCCAAACTTGAGCACGCCACAATCCAGCGAGAATTGCACAAACTCTTGCGCCAACGCGTCGTTGGTTGCAGCACTTGATGTCATCGGGGAAATCCTTGTTCAAACTCACCAGCCTCAACCTCAACGGAATTCGATCGGCCACCAAGAAAGGCGTAGAAGCTTGGCTCGAAAAAGCCAAACCTGATTGTATTTGTGTACAAGAACTCAAAGCACAAGCTGCAGATGTTGAAGGCAACTTTGACACGCTAGCCGGCTTGAATGGCCATTTCCATTACGCCGAGAAAAAAGGCTACTCTGGCGTGGGCGTCTTCACACGCCATACGCCCAGTGATGTCATTGTTGGGTTCGATGGCGGAGAATTTGATGCAGAAGGCCGTTATGTCGAATTGCGCTTTGACACACCCACACAAAAACTATCCATCATCAGCAGTTATTTTCCAAGTGGCTCTTCTGGTCCTGAAAGACAAGATGCTAAATTTCGTTTTCTCGCAGCGATGTACCCGCATTTGGTTGCCCTACAAAAAAACCGTAACTTTGTTCTGTGCGGCGATATCAATATCGCGCATAAAGAGGCTGATTTAAAGAACTGGCGCGGCAATCAAAAAAATTCTGGTTTCCTGCCAGAAGAACGCGCTTGGATGACACAACTCACGACCAAAGCCGGGTTGGTTGATGTCTATCGCCAGCTCCAACCGACCACCACCGATG
Organism: Limnohabitans sp.; assembly: GCA_040401095.1. Lineage (GTDB taxonomy): Bacteria > Pseudomonadota > Gammaproteobacteria > Burkholderiales > Burkholderiaceae_C > Limnohabitans. The sequence continues at coordinate 3,096 of JBBAOY010000078.1, read as the reverse complement.
CGTGCTACACATGGTGGAGTAACAGAGGGCAAGCCTATGCCAACAACGTAGGGTGGCGTTTGGATTACCACCTAGCTACACCGGCGATTGCAGCCACAGCAAAAACCGAACACATCTACAAGGAAGAAAAATTCTCTGACCATGCGCCTATCACCATCCAATACGACGGTTTGATTTAAGTCGTTATTCATTAAGGCAGTATGTCGAACATCTCAATACCTATCGCCATCATTGGCGCTGGGCCCGCTGGCCTCATGGCCGCAGAAGTACTCAGTGCTGCAGGCATTAGTGTTCATGTGTTCGACGCAATGCCTTCTGTAGGACGGAAATTTTTATTAGCAGGAATTGGTGGCTTAAATCTCACCCATGCTGAGCCCTTTGATGTCTTCACGACCCGCTTTGGTGAACGCGCTGCTGCATGCGCTAATTGGTTGCAAGGCTTTGATAAAGAAGCCATTCGTGACTGGGCTAAAGGTTTAGGCATAGACACTTTTGTCGGCAGTTCGCAACGCATATTTCCAACGGATATGAAAGCCGCGCCATTGCTGCGCGCTTGGTTGCATCGTTTACGCCATCCTTCGCAAGGCGAGCCCGTGCGTTTTCATATGCGGCACCGCTGGAATGGACACATCACCCGCAGCGAGGCATCAGCCACTTCAACATGGCAGTTGCAATTTGATACGCCCCATGGTCCGCAATCTGTCGAGACAAATGCCGTGCTGCTAGCACTGGGAGGCGGTAGCTGGGCGCGTTTAGGCTCTGACGGCGCATGGCAGTCTTGGTTGCGTGCATTGCAAATAGACGTAGCGCCATTGGTACCTGCGAATTGCGGATTTGACGTTTCGGTGAATTCGCGCACAGGTTGGAGCGAACATCTGCGTACAAAGTTTGCAGGAACGCCATTGAAGTCGGTTGTGTTGTCATCTACTGACGCACAAGGCCACACGTTTTCACGCAAAGGTGAAATGGTGATAACCGAGCACGGCATAGAAGGCAGTTTGGTCTACGCCACTTCAGCTCAGTTGCGCGACGAAATTGCGCGAACAGGCCATGCACAACTCCATTTGAATTTGCGCCCCGACTTCAGCGCAGAGCATGTGCTGGCAGAAGTGCGCCATCCGCGAGGCTCACGATCACTGAGCAGCCATTTAAAAAGCCGCTTAAATTTGCAAGCGGTGCATTTGGCGCTCCTACATGAAGTGCTGTCAAAAGATGCATTGAATGACCCCGTGCAACTTGCGCATGCCATTCAGCACCTACCTATCACTGCGACAGGCACGAGACCTTTGGACGAAGCGATCAGCAGTGCAGGCGGCGTCAAATTGGAAGCACTTGACGACACACTAATGTCACGCCACACCCCTGGCCTATTTGCCGCAGGTGAAATGCTGGACTGGGAAGCACCCACAGGTGGCTACTTACTCAGCGCGTGTTTAGCCAGTGGCCGCCATGCGGCAAAAGGCGTATTGGCTTATCTCAATGCAAGCGCTTGGATAAAGTGCGGATGAATATTGAGCCTGAATTAATCGAGTATCAGGTTGAGGTTTTATCAACGGCCGAGCAATATGTACTACTGCTCTATCGTTTTGCTTCGTATGTCACATTTAATGTGATTGATGATGCAGCTATGCTGGCGTTTGGGTTGAGCTGACTGCTAAGACATCCGCCCAAACCCGCCACTCTGAAAATCTACAAACGCCTGTTTGATCTCCTCCATCGTATTCATCACAAACGGCCCGTGACCTACGATGGGTTCATTGAGAGGTTGGCCACTGAGCAGCAATGCTTTGGCGTCCTCTTTAGCCTCGATTAGCAACGCGTCACCTTCTTGCGAGAACACAACCAACTGGGCTTCGTGCGCAGGATGTGCGTGGTTGATCTGCGCCTTGCCACTCAAAATCACCAGCGCAGTGCTCCACCCAACAGGCGCGGGCAAAGTGACTGAGCGCCCCGCTTTTATTGTGAGGTCTACCACTTGCATTGGGGAGAAGGTATGCGCTGCACCACGCGCTCCAAGGAATTCACCCGCAATCACACGCGCTGTTGCTGCGCCGTTGTCTATCTCTACTTTGGCTATCTCGGCATTCAAAATGGCTTGATACCCAGGTGCTGCCATCTTGTCTTTGGCTGGTAAATTGACCCACAACTGCACCATATGCAGTTGGCCGCCACTCTGTGTGAATGCTGGCGAATGGAATTCCTCATGCAAGATGCCTGCGCCTGCTGTCATCCATTGCACATCGCCAGGTCCGATGACGCCGCCTTGTCCTGTGGAGTCTCGGTGTGCGACTTCGCCCTCATACACGATGCTGACAGTTTCGAACCCGCGGTGTGGGTGTTGACCAACACCGCGTGGTTTTGTTGCAGGCGCAAATTCAGCAGGGCCTGCGTGGTCTAGCAATAGAAATGGGCTGAGTTGTTTGCCCAAGCCTTGGTAATCAAACAGTGAACGTACAGGGAAACCGTCACCCACCCAGTGCATATGCGGTTTGCTGTGAATGCCGCGAACTGTTTTCATGGATTGGCCTTTAGTAGCGTTTTTGCACCACAGCAATCGTTTGCTGCATCAATGCGCAAGGTGATTCTTTTCCATCAGCATCTAAATGCACAACTTCTGCGGTGGTAACGATCAATTTTTTACCAGCGCGAATCACCAAGCCACGCGCCCGCAGCTCACCGTCTTGAAATGCAGCCAGAAAATTAATTTTGTATTCAACCGTTGTCACCTCATGTCCATCTGGTGCTTGCGTCAGTGCTGCGTAACCGCCAGCAATATCTGCCAGAGCACCCATGGCACCACCGTGGTAGCCGCCTTGTTGTTGCGTTACGCGCTCAGAATAAGGCAAAGACAACTCCACCATTCCCGGCTTGACCGATACCAAGCGCGCGCCTAAGTGCTGCATCATGCCTTGGCGCATAAAGCTGTCGTGAATACGTTGGTGGAGTTCTGGGTGTTGCATAGGGCGCCTTTGTATGTGGTGTTTTGAGTGTGATTGCGTAAATGACAGATCACAAATTTTCTAGTGACTGGTTATTAGCGAGCCAAATTGCTAAGAATGTGAGCAACGCATCACAAAAATTTATGTCTATGTGTTT
>JBBAOY010000077.1:0-6285 GCA_040401095.1 Limnohabitans sp. | reverse complement strand
CCATGAAACTCGTTCGTTACGGCCAACCTGGTAAAGAAAAACCAGGTCTGATTGATGCACACGGCAAATTGCGCGACTTGAGCAAAGTCATCCACGATGTGACACCAGATCAACTAGGCGATAAAGCCTTGGCAAAGTTGGCCAAACTCAATACGGACAAGTTGCCCTTGGTCAAAGGCAAGCCCCGCATGGGTTGCCCAATCAGCCATATCAGTAAATTTGTTGCTATCGGTTTGAATTACGCAGACCATGCCGCTGAATCAGGCATGCCCATTCCCAAAGAACCTATCGTGTTTTTGAAAGCCAACAGTTGTATTCAAGGCCCCGATGACGATGTCATGTTGCCAAAAGGGTCTGTCAAAACGGATTGGGAAGTAGAACTCGGCATCGTGATCGGAACTAAAGCACGTTACGTCTCGCAAAAGAATGCGCTTGATTACGTGGCTGGCTATTGCGTAGTCAATGACGTGAGCGAGCGCGAATACCAGTTGGAGCGCGGCGGTTCATGGGACAAGGGCAAGGGTTGCGATACCTTCGGCCCGATTGGTCCTTGGATGGTCACCAAAGACGAAGTGCCAAACCCACAAAAACTCCATATGTGGTTAGAGCTCAACGGCAAGCGTATGCAAGACGGCAGCACCAAGACCATGATTTTTGGTGTGACCAAGTTGGTGAGTTATGTCAGCCAATTCATGACTTTGAATCCTGGCGACGTCATCACCACCGGCACGCCTCCTGGCGTGGGTGCAGGTATCAAAGTCAATGGCAAGTCTGCACCCGTTTTCTTGAAGCGTGGTGACAAGGTGTCACTAGGCATTGAAGGCTTGGGCGAGCAGCACCAAAAGATTGTGGCTTTCAAAGCTTAAGAGGTTTCTTCTAACATTTGCATGAGCGTTACAAGCCCGAGAGCTTGCGCGCCATGCCGCAAGCCAAAGCTCTCGTAGCCTGGGTAGACAACAAAGCGTTTTGTGATGCCTAGCTCGTCGCAGGCCAAAGCGAATCCTCGATCAAGGCTTGGTGACATAGAACGTTTGATTTCAATCGCTATTTCTGGGGTGCCGCCTTTTTCAAATAGCAAATCAATCTCTGCGCCTGTATGTGTGCGATAGAAATAGGGCACTCTGCGCTCTCCTGCAGACAGTATCAAGTTCTCGATGCAGTAACCCTCAAAACTAGATCCGCAGACAGGATGACTTATCACCTCGTCGAGATCTTCTAACTCCAGCAGTGCATGCAAGATGCCACTGTCCCTGACGTAGACCTTGGGAGCCTTGACCAATCGCTTGCCCACATTGCCGCTCCAAGGTTTCAAGCGTCGTAGCAGTTGTAAATCAACCAGCAAGTCAATGTAGCGGTCTATGGCTGGCTTGGTAATGCCCAAACTAGCAGCGAGACGTGCTTGATTGACCATGGCGCCTTGCTGATGCGCCAGCATTGTCCACAAACGGCGAATCGTCTCTGCTGGCAAGCGCGGGGCAAACATCGGCACATCGCGTTCTAGATAGCTTTTTATGAAGTCGCGGCGCCAATTGAGGCTGACTTTTGCATCGTTAGCTAGCAAGCTATCGGGGAACCCGCCTCGTATCCACACTTGATCGCTCTCTATCAAGTGCGCCCGCGCTTCAGTGACGCAAATAGGACTTATCTCTAAGTAGGCTACTCTTCCTGCCAATGTTTCGCTAGATTGCTGCATCAGATCTAGCGAGGCTGAACCCAGCAAAAGAAACTGTCCTGCTGTTTGACCTTTGCTTCTTCTTTCATCAATGATCCCGCGCAATATCTCAAATATGGCGGGCGAGCGATGGATCTCGTCGAGGATGATCAGTTGCTCATTTTTGCTACGTAAATAGGTATCTGCATCTTGCAGGCGTTGTTTGTCAGCAGGCCGCTCTAAGTCCAAGTAAGTGGCTGGGGTGGACCAGTTTGCAGCAATTTTTTTGGCCAAAGTGGTCTTGCCCACTTGACGCGGCCCTAGCAAGACTACGGCGGGTGTATGGGATAGTTTTTCGCGAACTAATGACTCAGATTGCCTATTTAACATCATTGAAATTGTAACTTCTGTCGTTACAATTTCAATGATATAAATTTTAAATGATCATTAAATAATACTTAAATAGTATTTATATGTTGTCTCATAACGACACTACTTGCAAGCCTGGTAGCGCTTGGGCAGGAAACTCTTCGCGATCAAACGCGGTATCGCCGTCTTCAACCGCTTCACCCGTTGTCACCAAGTTTTTGAAATCAAATTTGCTGTGATCCAACAAATGCGATGGCACGACGTTTTGCAAAGCTGCAAACATATTCTCAATACGGCCTGGAAATTTCTTTTCCCATTCGCGCAACATTTCACCCACCACTTGGCGTTGCAAGCCATCTTGGCTGCCGCACAGTGTGCAAGGGATGATAGGAAATTGTCGGTAAGCAGCCCAACGGACCAAATCTTTTTCAGCGACATACGCCAAAGGACGAATGACCATATGGTCTCCGCCGTCGCTTACCAATTTGGGCGGCATGCTTTTGAGCTTGCCGCCAAAGAACATATTCAAAAAGAAGGTTTGCAAAATATCGTCGCGGTGGTGCCCCAACGCAATTTTGTTGCAACCTAATTCGCCAGCCACGCGGTACAAAATGCCGCGGCGCAAACGTGAACACAGACTACACATGGTTTTGCCCTCGGGCACTTTTTCTTTGACGATGGAGTAGGTGTCTTGTGTCTCGATACGAAACTTCACGCCCAGTTGCGTGAGGTACTTAGGCAAAACATCTGCCGGAAAACCCGGTTGTTTTTGGTCTAGGTTAACGGCAATCAATTCAAACGAAATAGGCGCACGCGCTTGCATTTTGAGCAAGATGTCGAGCATGGCGTAGCTGTCTTTACCGCCTGACATGCAGACCATGACCTTATCGCCTTCTTCGATCATGTTGTAGTCGACGATGGCTTCGCCAACTTGCCGGCACAAACGTTTTTCGAGTTTGTGGTTCTCGTGTTCGATTTTGATTTGGGCGGGTTTTTCAGCGGTAGTCATTGCATTCACCATTGTCCTGTTTCCATGCGAATCGCGACTTCGCAGTCTTCAAAAATTTCTAACTTAGCGATTTTGACGCGAACGCCCAATACGCCAGGCAGTTGCATCAAACGATGCGCCAATTTGCCAATCAAGCTTTCGAGCAAGTTCACATGCTCTGCCGTGCATTCACTGATGATGATGTTACGTACCTTGCGGTAGTCCAGCACATGGTGGATATCGTCATCACTGGGCATCAGCGGTTGACTGCCGAGGTTGAGTTCGGCATCTACTTGAATCGGTTGCGGGTTATCGATCTCATGTTCCAAGATGCCCAAGTTGGCATCAAACCGCAAGCCTTGCAGTGAGAGGATTTGGGTGCCTTTGTTCAACATCTCACAGCACTTCGGGTTTGGCGCGAAATGCCTCTACACCCACGGCTTCGCAATCGGAATAGACATCGGGCTTGCGGGTAGAGACACGCGCGGCCATCACGCCGGTGTGTTCAAGTAAGCGGCTCAAGATATCGTCACACAAGGTCTCTTGTAGGTTGATGTGGCCTTGCGCAATGCGCGCATGCACAACAGCGCGGATAAAGTCGTAGTCGACCACTTCGTCAATGCGATCGTCCTTGGGACTGGTGCCTTGCATCGACACATAGAGATCGACATCGAACACGATACGCTGCGCCGCATGCAATTCAAAGTCGTGAATACCAATATGCACTTGCACAGCAAAGCCACGCAAAAAAAGACGGCGGCAGGTTAAAAGAAGTTTGTCATTCATGGTTTTAAAAGGTCTTCCACTACAAACATGACATCACGCGCGAGTGGTACCAAGTGTTGTCCATTGTCGACGCGAAGCGTTGTGCCTGTGGTGCTGGCGCTTTCAGCAAGAAATACCACGCTTCGCGCAACATCTGCAGGGTTGATGGCTTGTTGCAGCAAGTTGATTTGTGCAGCACGGTCGAAATTTGTTTGTGACTGTGGGCCACTCAAATACATCAAACCTGGTGACACTGCGTTCACGCGCAAAGTTGGCGCGAGTGATTGGGCTTGCAGACTCACGGCGCGCTCCAATGCCAGTTTGGAGAGGGTGTAAGTGAAGTAGTCAGGATTGAGGTTAAACACCTTTTGATCAAGCACGTGGACCAAAGAAGGTTTAGCGCTGTGTATTGGCTGTGGTCCAGTGGCGGGCTGTCGATGTAGTTCAGCCAGCCATTTGCCAAAGTGCATAGGCGCCATCAAATTGACTTTGAGCTGCGCCAGTGCTTGGGCCTCATCAAATTTGCCACCCGTATCAGGCACAAACAAAGAAGCGTTGTTCACAATGCAGTGCAGATGGTGACCTGCAGACTTTAAGGCGACATCGAAGATGCTGTGGCAACTTGCTTCATCATCCAAAGCACCTTGCACTGCGACTGCATCTGCATCTAAAGCGCGAACTTCATCACACACGTTAAGGGCCGCAGCTTCAGAGTGGTTGTAATGGCACGCCACATTCCATCCCGCTTTGGCAAATGCCAAGCAGATCTCGCGTCCAAGACGCACACCACCACCGGTAACCAAAGCCCAAGAGCGCATAAAAGTGTTGTGAAGTAAAAAAGAAGTGGTGCAGCGCGTTACGATCTGCACACCATGGATTCTCGCCAATTATCGGATGACCCAGGGCAACAGGCCCTTTACACACTGATTCAACGCAGCATTGACAGAGCGGGGGGTTGGTTGGGCTTTGATCGGTTCATGGCACTTGCCTTGTATGCACCTGGTTTGGGTTATTACGCCAACCAATTGCGTAAGTTTGGAACATCGCCGCAAAGCGGCAGTGATTTTGTGACTGCACCTGAGTTATCCAAGTGGTTTGGACGTACTTTGGCAAATCAAGTGGCCGAAGCTTTGAAAGCAACAAATACGGACATGATTTGGGAATTTGGAGCGGGTTCAGGTGCATTAGCGCTCCAATTATTAGAAGCCTTGGGCGACAAGGTGAAGTGCTACACCATCGTCGACGTGTCAGGTAGTTTGCGTGCGCGTCAGCAAACGACTTTGTCAGCGTACATAGACAAAGTGCAATGGGTGGATGCATTGCCAGACCACATTCGCGGTGTGGTGGTGGGCAATGAAGTACTTGATGCGATGCCGGTGCAATTGCTCCATCGAAAAAATGGAACTTGGTATGAGCGGGGGTTGGTGTGGAAAACGCAAGATCAGGAGTTAGAAGTTAGTGCAGAGCCAGTGTCTTCTGCGAACAGAGCTTCGCAACAAACCTTGCAAGCGCTTAAATGGAATGATCGCGTCACAGATGCAAGGCCACCGATAGAGATTGAAGGTGAACATGACTACCTGACAGAAATACATCTCCAAGCGCATGCATTTATTCAAACACTGGCAGATCGTTTGCTAGCTAGTCAAAGAAGCACTGGTAAAGGTGGCGCGGTTTTTTTATTGGATTACGGTTTTCCAGAACACGAATATTTCCATCCGCAACGGCATATGGGCACTCTGATGTGCCACCAACTCCATCGCGCAGATCCAGACCCCTTGAGCGATGTGGGTGCCAAAGATATCACCGCACATGTGGACTTCACTGGCATTGCATTGGCCGCGCAAGATGCAGGTCTACATGTTTTGGGCTACACCTCGCAAGCGCATTTTTTGATCAACTGTGGTTTATTGGAACCACTTGTCGATGCGTCTTTAGAAGAAAAAACCATGGCACAAAAACTCATCACAGAGCATGAGATGGGTGAGTTGTTCAAAGTGATTGCGCTGGGTACGCACGCATGGGACCCTATGGGTTTCAAACAAGGCGATCGCTCGCACACCTTGTAGTGTGCAAACGCTTAGTAAGCGTTCTCTAGCGCCAAAGCGATAGCCACTTCGCGTGCAGCATCTAAGCGTTTTCCAATGGCGATGCCTGTTACGCCTTCTTGCAAAGCCTGCGCGCTGATAGCAGCGCTATCAACTGACTGAGCCGCTTCTAAAGCTTTGCGTAGGCGTGGGTTTTGCGGATATGGTTTTTCTGTAAAGCCCAGGCGTCCACGTGCATCGCACTCGCAGGCAATCAGTGCTTGTGCAAAGCGTTCTGGACGACGCAGAGCATCGCAACGCACTAACAGGCGCAATACAGCCTCTGCACCAAACTCCAAGCTTTGGTGAATATTGCCATGTTCACGTGCCACAACCTCTGCCAGCTCTTTGCATTCAACAGGAACACGCCAGCGTTCGCAGATGGATTGCAGCAATTTGACGCTGCGTTGTTCATGGCCAATATGGCG
>JBBAOY010000076.1:5052-6416 GCA_040401095.1 Limnohabitans sp. | reverse complement strand
CGATGTGTCGATCCAATCGACATGTTGTCAGAACGTGTCGATATTTTTGGGTTTTATCGACATGAGCTGGGTAAAAGTGATTTTTTAGCTTTAATAGCTTGCATTCATATTAAAGAATTCTTTAAAATGATCCGATTACATTAAAGATATCTTTAATATGAACCGTATAACAGGCGCTTACGAAAAATCCACCACCCTTGGGGAGGTGGTCAATGCGTTCGTGCCATTTCCACTTCCGCCCTCAGATCCTGAGCTTGATGCTGCGGTTTTTGCCGAGCCAGTCAGAAGAGCTCAGATGGCACTGGCACGTCTGTCTGGGGTGTCAGAGTTGGTTCCGTCGATGGATTGGTTGCTCTACAGCGCTATCCGCAAAGAGGCGCTTTTGACTTCTCAAATAGAAGGGACGCAAGCCACCATCACGGATTTATTTGACGACGAGGCTGGGCTTGAAGTAAGCAATACCAACGATGTCGAGGAGGTGACGAACTACATCGCGGCTTACAAATTCGTACGGGATAACCTTAGAGATTCCAAGGGGCTACCTATTAGTACAAGGTTACTTTGCGAAGCCCACAAACTTTTGATGAATGGTGTTCGAGGCGAAGGTAAGCAGCCCGGTGAACTACGCCGTTCACAAAACTGGATAGGGGGAACGCGACCAGGTAATGCTGTGTTTGTGCCTCCACCGGCAGACAAAGTTCAAGGGTTGCTCGGTGACTTAGAAAAGTTCATCCATAGCCAAATACCTTTTGGCCAAGAGACGCATAGCGAGCCGAGTCCTTTGCTGCCTGCCTTGGTTGTGACGGCAATGGTGCATGCACAGTTTGAGACCATCCACCCGTTCTTAGACGGCAACGGGCGTATTGGACGGTTGTTGATAGCCGCCTTGTTTGAAGAGTTGGGTGTTTTGCCTGAACCGCTGATGTATGTGAGCGGATTTTTAAAGCAACACCAGTCTGAGTACTACCGATTACTGTCAGGCGTTAGAAAAGAAGGCGACTGGGAGTCTTGGATCCAATTTTTCCTGGAAGCTGTGGAAGTCGCCGCCACAGATGCGGAAAAAAGCATTGTTCAGATTGGAAATTTAGTAGCGGCGCATCGGGCCAAACTACTGAATTCAGTGCAAGCAAATACCATGGCCGTTCGGCTCTTAGATCTACTCCCGATGATGCCAAGATTTACGGTTGAAAGGGTTCGTCAGTCGTTACAAACGTCCTACCCGACTGCGAACGCAGCCGTTAAAACATTAGAAGCATTAGGTTTGATCAGCGAAACAACAGGACAAAAAAAGAACCGAAGTTTTAGCTACGCTGGATATATTGAGATTTTGTCTAGGTGATTGGGGTTGGTCATATTTAGCTTTA
>JBBAOY010000076.1:0-4952 GCA_040401095.1 Limnohabitans sp. | reverse complement strand
ATGGCCTTGTGAGCCAGTAATGCTTTGAATTTTTTCCCAATGTAGGCCTTTGTCTTTGTAGAGTTCGGGCCAAGTCAATTTCAATATTTTTTTGAAGGTTGACCTTACGCGTTCAGCTTCATCTGATTCAAGCGCTATCCAAGTGCGCTGAAACTCAGCGTTATTTAAATCAAGCTGAACGTGCTTTTCGGTTGACGCCTGAGTTTTTAGTGGCGGGAAGATCGTCAGGGTTAGACGACTTTGCTGGGTTTTTTGCTGCCCATGCGATAGCTTTTTTGAGGCTATTGAGGGTTTTTTCTTCATGCAGCCAAGCCTCGTTGTCTGGAATGATGGCGGCTGTTCGAATGATCCAAACCCCTTTGGCTGGCGAATCTACCAATACTTGTCGGCCAGCAAACTCTTTGCCAAGTGATATTTGACCACTTGCACCTATGGATTTGACTGTTGGATTCTCTGTAAGCACTAGCGTCATAACTACCTCTTTCAAGTTTCATGTATTCATGCCGCATGATAGTTCTGTTTTCTTTTTATTTCAAGAGAGTGGTTCATTTGCATGACCTTTTGCATATTTATTAATCCTAATGAACGCTTTCCAATCGAGTTTGTTAGTCGCTCGATTTTTTATAAAGACTAACTTTTAAAACCACATCAAGCTCACCATCTGAGCCCCTCAAACCCTATCCTGAACCCCTAAACGATGGGGGCACACATGGAAGCTTTATTAACAGACCAAGACCTAGACCAGTTCATTTGGAATTGCATTAAAAACAGCACCAATGCGCGTGATTTTGTGGACTACCTGAACCACACCTACGGCACCTTCGCCGAGCAAGAAGCCGCGTACCAAAAAATGCTGACTTATTGGGGTGAGGCAGATACCCCCAAACAATTTGACAAAGCGGTCGCGGGTTTGACGGAACAAGCTGAGGCTGGCAACGCACTCGCCATGTTCCACTTAGGGCGTTGGTACCGCTTAGGCTACGGCGTTGAAAAAAACGACGAGATCGGACTCGGCTGGTACCGCAAAGGCGCCGAAGCAGGTTCCACGCGTTGCTTGATCAACCTAGCGCGCTACACCGCTTTGACCGACGAGCCGGCTGCCAACGCCTTGTTTCAAAAAGCCGCAGAGATGGGCGATATGTATGCCCACTGCTATTGGGCAGACAGCGACAAAGACCATTACGACAAACACTTGGAACTCGGCGCGCAAGCAGACGATGCGTTTGCCAAGTATTGCTATGCGTTTCACCTCAACAAATTAGCCCAATCCGATGCTGAGAAACAGCATGCACTCGATTTAACAAAAAAAGCAGCGGAGTTAGGCGAAGCTTCAGCGTGCACCTTTGTGTATTACCAATACATGTATGGCTCATCCATTTGCACGGTGGACAAAGAGCAAGCGGCGTACTGGATCAAAAAAGCCGTTCGCGTGGGCAGCGCGATTGGGTGCACATCCTATGGACGCATGTTGCTCGATGAGCCAGGGCGTAAAGAGGAGGGCATCAGCTACCTCAAACGCGCCTCCATACTCGAAGAAGTATTTGGCCAAACCTTGCTTGGTCACCAATTGCTTTACTTCGGCAACACGCCAGAGTTGCAAGCCGAAGGCTTTGCTTGGACAAAAGCCGCGGCCGAAGCAGGGCACAAACCAGCGATGGATAAATTGGCCACTGCGTACCGCACAGGCAAAGGCTGTACCGAAGACGCGAAGCTCGCACTCTATTGGATGCAAAAGGGTGCGTCCTTAGGCAATTCCAATTGCCAAACTGCGCTGGGCACGGCGTATATGGCGGGCGATTTGATCGAGCAAGATCTTGAGAAGGCGCACAACTTGTATCACCTCGCGCACATGCAAGGCGACCCTTGGGGCACTTTTGTTTTAGGGGTGTCGTATGAAAACGGACACGGCGTAGACAAAGACCCAGAACGCGCGTTTGCCTTGTACATGGAAGCCGCGAAAAAGAAATTGATTCGCGCGGGCTACAAAGTGGGCATGGCCTATATGTGGGGCGAGGGCGTCGAAGAAGACATCCCCGCCGCGGCCTATTGGTTTAAACAAGCCGCGAATGGCGGCGACGATGACGCGCAAGTGCAGTTAGGCATGATGTTCATCTATGGCCATGGTGTCGAAGAGAACGTAGACAAGGGCTTCAATTGGCTGCAGTTGTCTGCCGAACAAGACAACCCCATCGCATTGCGCGAACTTGGGTTTTTGTACGAAAGCGGAAAAGGCGTGGCGCTCAGCATGTCTGAAGCCACGCGTTTGATTTCTAAGGCGGCCTCTTTGGGCGACAAAAAGTCTATCGAGTGGGTGGATACGCACTATCCGGATAAACCGGATTGGTTGAAGACCTTGTGTTTGGAAAAACAGTAAGGTGATGGAGAGAGCTTACTTAAGGTAAGGCGCTGACTGAATCAACGCACCTACCTCTTGCTTCCACCATTTAGCTTGCCCTGTTGTGCCATGACCCGCAGTTTGATCAGAAGCGGGAATAAGCAGAAGTCGAGCGTTTGGAATTCTTGCTAATGCTTTTTCCATGACGCGAAGTTCTGGCGGGTTGCGCTCATCGTCGGCGGAGTTGATCGCTAGCAAAGTAGCTTTGATTTTGTCGATGTGATCGAGTGGGTTGTAGTCCCTAGATGAATCCCATTGGTAGAGATGGTCGTTTGCATCACCCGTAAAAGGCGCGCTAAATCGCTCGCTCAAAAGTTGATCTGTTTTGGCGCGCGTGGGTGCTTGTCGCTGGAGGCCTTGGTTGCCTCCATTAGTTCCAATGGCGTAGAAGAGGGAGGCAAATTGCAAACTACGTGGTTGTTTGACGTAATTGCCGCCCATCCATTCTGGATCGTTTCGAATGGAATCAATGATGAGGCGACGCATCATCCAATTGCGACCTGACATTTCGCTAGGCATAGATGCCATAGGAACCAAAATATCCATAAAGTTGGGGTATTTCACGCCCCACAACCATGTTTGCATGCCACCCATAGAGTTGCCCAACACCATACGCACGTGTTTCAAATTGAGTTTTTCAGTGAGAAGTCGGTATTGGGCAGCGACCATATCGTCGTAGTTGTATTTAGGGAATTGGGCTTTCAATCCGTCTGAGGGTTTGCTTGATTTGCCTGTGCCAATAGAGTCGGGTAAAACAATAAAGTATTTCGCGGCATCTAACGGTTGACCGGGGCCAAATAATTCGCCACCAAATGCACTACTGAGCATGCCGGCGCCTGTCCCAGTTGTGCCATGCAAAATAACAATCACTTCACCTGCGGGGTTGCCGATGGTGGTGTAACCAATATTCAATGTTGGCGCTATTTCGCCTGTATGGAATCGAAAATCTTTAGCTGCCCACACCTCATATTTTTGATTAGGAAAGTTTTGTGCAAAAGCACTAAACGGAAAAACAGACATAAGAATTACTAGAAATAAATTTAAAAAAGCACGCATATCTAACCCCTTGAATTGTCAAAGATTAATTTACTATGGCAGTGATGGTGACTCGTATTGATAAAACCTTAAAGGGGGAGTACCCCTAAAGAGTCTCAATATGCGCAGGGAAGGGTTTGTACCAATGCCCTGAGGAATCCTCTATTGCATCTCAAAAGTAAATTAGTTAAGTTCTTCTCGCTAACTATTAATTTAATGCACAGGAGAAATACATCATGCGAATTCAAAAAAAATACCTTTTCACTTTAGTTGCTAGCGCTTGTCTTGGAGTTGCAATTGCGCAACCCTTGCCGAAAGCAAGTCCTGAGTCGGTAGGAATGTCAAGCGAGCGCTTAGAAAAAATAACGGCAACTTTCAAGCAAGAAATCGCTGATAAAAAACTACCTGGTGCTGTCGTGATGGTGGCTAGAAAAGGCAAGTTGGTTTACGCCCAGAATTTTGGAGGACTCAACAACGCTGCTGGTGCCCCCATGCAGACAGACTCGATCTTTCGCTTGTATTCAATGACCAAGCCTTTGGTTTCTACTGCCTTAATGATGTTGGTAGAGGACGGAAAAGTTCAACTCACAGATCCAGTGAGTAAATTTTTACCGTCTTTCAAAAGCCCAATGGTGAGTACACCAACATTTGATCCCGTATTCAATGGCGTCACTTTCAAATTGCTGCCTGCAAACCGTGAGCCCACTATCCAAGATCTATTGCGTCATACCTCTGGCATTGCATACGGAGAGTTGACCAAGAACACTTTAGTCAGAGATGCTTACATCAAAGCAGGTGTATTCAAGACTGACTTGGACTATGACGCACGTGAACTCAAAGGTTCTGATATGGCGGATGGCATAGGAAAAGCGCCACTCGCGCAACAACCTGGCACCGCTTGGGAGTACAGCCTGTCTGTCGACGTGCAGGGACGCGTTGTAGAGGCTGTTTCTGGCCAAAGATTAAACGACTTTATGGTGCAAAGGATTTTTAAGCCTTTGAAAATGACTGACACTGGCTTTCATGTTCCGTCAGAAAAGAGTGCCCGACTTGCAGAGCCCTTTTCCAAAGATCCAGCAACTGGAGCGGCAAACAAATTATTGGATGTCAGCAAAGTCCCTGGAAATGATTCAGGTGGTGCAGGTGGTGTTGGTACCGCGGGAGATTACTTGCGCTATTGCCAAGCTATGCTCAATGGGGGCCAATTAGAGGGCGCACGGATTCTTTCTAGAACCACGGTCAATCTAATGACATCTGATCACCTTGGTAGCGCAATTAGTAGGACAGTCAATCCTGGTAACTTGTTGCTGGGTTCAGCCGGTTATACGTTTGGTCTTGGGTTCTTAGTGCGCGAAGGTGATGGAATTGCTGGCACCCACGGTACTGCTGGTGAATTTACTTGGGCCGGTTATGCCGGGACGTACTTCTGGGCAGAGCCAAAAGAACAAATTTGCGCTGTCTATATGACGCAAGCACCAAGTCCAATGCGCGCCTATTACAGAAAATTGATGAAGAGTCTCGT
>JBBAOY010000075.1:0-6514 GCA_040401095.1 Limnohabitans sp. | reverse complement strand
TCTACACGCGGGGCTCGAACCAGTCGGGGCGAAAGTTCGATGACACGTTTGGGGCTCGAACTTGATCATTTGAACAGCCTAGGAAGTGAAAACCGAGGAATACCTCGTGCGATTGGTTTGCAGTTCGTAGGTGTTAGGTTGAGGAAGCCGCGCAGCGAAACCCAATATTGTGGTGACCAGCTTTAGGATTTCGCGATAAATTTCTTCCTCTTTGGGTCGTTGTAATTTCTTCCTCGCCTGAATCGTGACCACCGCCACGTGTGGAACGTATAGGGCCGGAATTTTGGTTTTCTCTTCCGTCGTCTGACCTATAAGGGTAGGGTTGATAGGCGCTAGATACCCACTCCCACTGATTTCCAGCCATGTCTAAAACTCCGTAAGGACTTGCTCCGTCAGCAAAGGAATCAACTGGTGCAGACGAGTTGAATGCTCCGCCATAAAGAGCCTGTTTGTTATTAGGCTTTGAATTTCCCCATGGGTACTTTCTTTCATCTGTTCCGCGTGCTGCTTTTTCCCATTCAGCTTCAGTAGGTAATCGCTTTTTTAACCAAAGGCAGTAATCACGAGCACCTACCCAGCTAACTTCATTAACAGGATGCGTAGCAAAGCCATCATCAGCTTTCCATTTCAAATCGCGCAAATGAATTCTTGCGTCATTGTCATCATCATCATAAAAGGTTTCACCTCGTAGATTTCTTAAACCTTGACGATTTAGAAACTCAGCAAATTCAGCATTGGTTATTGGCAGTACATCAATGAAAAATGACTTAACAAAAACATCATGTTTCGGCTTTTCGTCGATTGGTCCAACATCAGAGCCCATAGTGAAAGCTCCCTCAGGGATTAGAGCCATGACTTTTAATGAGCGAATGTTTGGGCTAATTATTTGTGCCTGAATCAAATTTGTGTAAGCAAAAATAACCAGTAAGAAGACAGACTGCTTTACGTTCAGCCTGATGGTTGTAAGCATTGAGGTTTAAATTAAATTTAAAAACAATTTGAGACTATTTTCTTGTACTTCAATTGCATCAAGTTTTTTCTTAATCATGCCAGAACTAAAGAAAGAAATATACCTTTCATAGTTAACCCCAATATAAAAAATATCGGACATGATTAAAAAATATTAAAAAAATACTTTAGTCCTAACTTTTTTAATTTAAAAAATCAAGCTACAAATATCCATACTGGAAATAGTTTATTGGTATCAAACCCAATTAACATAGCCATTACGTCATTGGGCGTTACTGAAATTTGCGGATTTAGGAGCCCTGGACTTAAAACCGCCGAATAACTAATGTAATCAATTTGTAGTTCGTAGATTGTTGTTTAAGCAACTGTTTAGAACCATTTCAAGGAAGACAAAGGTAATGGGTGGAAATTAACTTGACGATGCCCTCTGCCCATATCGGCAGCGCAAACGATGGCAGCAGTGGCGTCAGATTTTTTTGATTTCTTTGTCAAAAATACGGTCGAACTATGGAATTACTTCAAACGATTTTTAATTGGGTATTGGCACCTCTTAGCGGGGCACCCATACATGAGATTGCGCCTCTAGTAGCTTGGCACGCACGTTTGATGGTGCTGGCGTGGAGTGTGCTGATTCCGCTGGGTGTGCTTTTGGCGCGGTTTTATAAAGTAACTCCAAACCAAGATTTTCCTGCGCATTTAGACAATCCGTTTTGGTGGCATGGTCACCGCGCTTTGCAGTATTCGGGCATAGCGCTAGCGCTACTGGCTGTGTTTTTGATTTGGCGTTTGAATTCAGATTTCAATATTCAAAATTGGCACCACATCTTTGGTTATGGCCTGCTGGTTTTAGGTATGCTTCAAGTGCTGGGTGCTCAGCTACGAGGCACTAAAGGCGGCCCGACCGACGTGGCTAAAGGCTTGCCCTTACGCGGTGATCACTTTGATATGACGCGCCGTCGAATTATTTTTGAATGGTCGCATAAGGGGGGCGGTTATGCTGCTCTCGCGCTGGTAGTTATAACGACGATGCTTGGCCTCGCCTTGGCGGATGCGCCACGTTGGATGGTGTTGGTGATTGCTGCATGGTGGCTGCTTTTGGTGGCTGCATTTGTTATTTTGCAAAAACGCGGACGTGCCGTAGATACCTATGTTGCCATTTGGGGTAAATCCTACAGGGGTAAGTCCTAGTTTGCTTTGTATACAAATCGAGCATATTTGAGTTTGATATTTTTCAAACTTATAAGGTGTCTTTTTGATGCAAAGACGTGAACTAATTCAATCTGCCGTCACCACTTCGGCACTATCCGTATTTGGTGCTGCACTGCCACTTGCCAGTAGCTTTGCACAAGACCGCTTTGCCAAGTACCGTGGCTCAACTGTTGTGATGAGCATTCCTGCACACCCGCATTACGACGCAATGCTGAAACTCTTACCAGAGTTCACAAAGGAGACGGGCATTAAAGTCGAAGTCGACAAGCTCGCCGTGCCGCGCATGAAAGATAAGCAACTCTTGGAGATGGCTAAAGCACAAGGCGACTACGACCTGATTTGCTATGTCGTGATGTGGAAGGGTGAGTACGTGAAGAAGGGCTTGATTCTCGAGTTAGAGCCGTTTTTTAAAAATGCCTCCTTGGCTGATCCCGCTTACGACATGAAAGATATCGTTCCAGGTTATCTGGAGAATATGGGACTCGTGGGCGGCCCCAAAGGTTATTTGGCTGGGTCTGGCGCCAAGCTATATGGCTTGCCTTATGGCGCAGAGACATCTATCTTGGCTTACCGGCGCGACATTTTTGCCGAACACAATTTGAAAGCGCCCGAAACCTATGCGCAAATGCAAGCACTGTTACCGATCCTGAAACAAAAAACGGGTATCGGTGCTATGACATCACGCGGTCAAGCAGGCCATCAATGCGTTCATGCATGGCTCTTGCACCTTAATCCTTTGGGCGGCAAAGTGTTTGATGCTAATTGGAAGCCAGTCTTCAATAGCCCGCAGGGTATTCAGGCGCTGAAGTTTCTTAAAGAAATTTCCGATACCGGCCCAGCAGGTATTCCAAGCTATGGGCAGGGCGAAATGATGACAGCCTTTTTGCAAGGTCAGGCTGCAATGTACTTAGATGCCACGGTCATTTTTGGCCCTGTAAACGATCCTGCACGATCTAAAGTTGCTGGCAAAGTCAGTTATGTCGCGCATCCCAAAGGCGTGCGTTATTCATCTCAATCAGGTGGTCTCGGGCTTGCCATTCCCAAGAATGCAAAGAACGCCGATGCTGGCTTTTTGCTGATGCAGTGGTTGACCAGCAAAGCGCAAGACGTTGCGGTGTGCAAATTGGGCGGTGGGCCAACGCGTAACTCCACCATGGTGAATGCGGACTTAGTGCGCCAATATCCCGAATACATCACGCTCAAAGAGCAACTCAAATACTCTGACCCCGATTGGCGCCCAATCATCCCTGAGTGGGACGAAATCAATGTCCAAGCGCTGGGAGTGGCGGTGTCCGAAGCCCTAACGGGAAAGAAGACGGCTGAGGAGGCGTTGAATGGCATGATTCCGAAAGTGACGGACATCATGAAACGCGGCGGGTACCTTAAAAGTTAGTGTGGAGAGTTGATATCTAAACGCTTTCTCCCTTGGTTCTATATCGGTCCCGCCGTCTTGGTGATGGCAGTGGCCTGTTTGTATCCCGTTTTATCTGCCTTGCGCCTCGGGTTTTACGACTGGAGCATGGGCACGCCTTGGTCGTCAGCCACGTACCAAGGCTTTGACGCGTTTATCAGCGCTTTTACCGATCCTGCGGTGTGGCGCTCGCTTTACACCACTCTGATCTTTGCCTTTGTGTGCGTTTCTGCCGAAATGGTGCTGGGGATTGCGTTGGCACTAGCGTTAGAAGAGCGTAAACAAAAACCCCTCAAAGGCATGATGGTTTTTCGCACAATGTTCATCTTGCCGATGATGATCGCACCCATCGCAGTGGGACTAACGTGGCGCTATTTGTTTGACGCTCAGTTTGGTCTTTTGAATGCCCTAGTAGGACTCTTTGGCGTTGAACCGATTGGCTGGCTAGCCAATGAACACTTGGCTTTTAGCGCCATCATCATTGCCGATATTTGGCAGTGGACGCCTTTTGTTTTCATCATGATGATTGCAGCACTTGCCAATATGGATTCGTCCGTGATTGAGGCGGCGAAGATTGACGGCGCGACGTGGTGGCAAACCACATGGCTAGTGAAGCTGCCCATGATTCAGAACGTGATTGTCATCACGCTTCTCATGCGTTTGATTGATGCTTTTAGGGTGCTTGAGGTCATCTACATTCTTACCTTCGGGGGCCCAGGTGACTCAACAGAAATTTTGTCACTACATATTTATAAGACCGCTTTTATCAGTCAGCGCCTGGGCTCTGCAGCTGCCATATCGGTGATGCTTTTGATGGTGGTGGCGCTATTGTCTTGGTGGGCTTTAAAGCTCTCTAATCCTTTAAAAGACAAAGAATGAAGCGCCAATTCCACTACGCTGCGCTTATTTTTCTGGCGATATTTTGCATCTTGCCTATCGCGGTAATGTTTGCCACGTCGTTGAAATTGCAAACGCAAATCTTCAACACAGGTATTAATTTCATCTTCAATCCGACGCTACAAAATTACCGCGATGTTTTGAACGAAGGCGGTTTTACGCGCTACCTCGGCAACAGCTTGATTGTGGGCTTGGTATCCACCCTAATTACGCTGGTGTTGGGCTGCATGGCGGCTTATGGACTGGCGCGCTTTCGCTTTCGTGGACGCAATACTGTTGCCTACACCACCCTTTTACTTCGCACCGTGCCACTTGCCGTTTTGGCTGTGCCCGTTTTTATGATTTGGAACGAGGCGGGCATCATCAATTCACTTAGTGGTCTTGTGCTTTTATACGTTGCGGTGAACTTACCGTTTACTATTTGGTTGCTCTACGGCTTTATTGCCCAAGTACCGATTGAACTGGAAGAAGCCGCGCTTATGGATGGCTGTGGCCCAATTCAGGTGTTTTATAAAATCGTGTTGCCGCTCATCAAGCCAGGACTCGCGGCTGCGTCCATCTTTACGTTTCGAATTGCGTGGAATGAGTTTATTTTGGCTCTTGTGCTCACTGACCGCGCTACGCGCACTTTGCCCGTGGCAGCATCGCTCTACATCACCGACATTGGTGTGGACTGGGGGCGGATCATGGCGCTAGGAAGTTTGATTGCCATTCCGCCGCTGTTGTTTACGTTTATTGCTGCGCAGCAAATCATTACTGGACTAACTGCTGGATCTGTCAAGGGCTAATTAAAAGTTAGTTGAACGTGGTGTTAGCGAAACTATGTATGGGAACTATATGGACGCAAGGCGATAGCCTTCAAATCCAACGAGACAAGGCTTGGACATCTTCAGCAAACATTTGCCCCTTTTCATATTGAACCAATAGGCCAGACTTATCGTAGACCATGACCACGGGAACACCAGCTGGTTTTTTGAGTTCGGATTGCAACTGTGGGTCTAACCATGTTGAAGAAAAGCTGTAGCGATGTTTTTGAAAATGTGCCTTTGCAGCAGATAAATCTTTGTCAACAGATACGCCCAACACGTACAGTCCTTTGCTTTGGTATTTCACCGATAGCTTTTCTATCTCGGGTGTTTGTTGCGCGCAAAACGGGCACCAACTAGCCCAAAAGTAAGTCACCAGAACTTGACCCTTGAGTTGAGACGACTTTAAGACCTCATCATTAAGCAGTTTGACTTGTGACCAGGGGATGGCGGAGCCGATACTAGGGCTATTGACTTGTGAAAAAGCCAAAGAGGGTAAGCAGGCAATCAATGCGCCTGATTGAGTTAAGTTTCTTCTAGATATTAGGCTCATCAAAAAACCTTATTTAAAACGCAACACTCAAGCAGTCACTTCTGTTTTGAAGCGGACTTAGATTTATCTAAATCAAATCTAATGAGTTAAGTCTAGATTCTGATGGGGACCCTAGCTTAAGGCAACTCTAGTACAACCTTTACAGGCTTGCATTCACCACACATAAACATACTCTGACCAAGTAGTCGCTTAAAAGTGCCCAAGGCACGAGGCTTATGTAATCCGCACTTGTAGCAACTCATGGTGCCAATGTGTGAAGAGCCACCAAAGGGGGTGCCACCTTCTTTGGATTTATAGCGTAAACCGTCTTTGTTTATTTTTGTGGTCGCGTCTCTACTCATAACTATATTCTAATTTGTTTCCTGTCCGAGCGCAGCAATTAGATAGTGAACGTGTGGATGGGTAATACACTCTCAAAATTCAAGTAATACCAATACCCATGAATATCAATAATGATTTCAGCCAAAGAGTTGTGATACATCATCATGAACTAGCATGGATTCCTAGCCCCGAATCGGGAGTTGAGCGACGAATGCTTGAGCGCCAGGGTGATGAGGTGGCAAAAGCAACTTCTATAGTTCGCTACCAAGCCGGATCTAGATTTCAATCCCATCACCATGAGCTAGGGGAAGAAATATTTGTATTGGATGGGACTTTTAGTGATGAGAC
>JBBAOY010000074.1:0-6862 GCA_040401095.1 Limnohabitans sp. | reverse complement strand
CCTAAATTCAAGATCATGACCATTCCGAAGTGCACGGGGTGTATGCCCAACTTGGCAATGACGGGCATGAAGATGGGTGTACAAATCAACAACATAGGCGCCAAATCCATGAAGGTGCCCAAAAGTAGCAACAAGATGTTGACCATGAAAAGAAATGCGTACTTGTTGTCTGAGATGCTCAAGAAGAAGTAGGTGATCTTGGCTGGAATTTGCATCAAAGTCATCATGTAGCCAAATGCCACAGAGAAACCAATCAACATCATCACCATCGACACTGTTTTTACAACGCGGTGCACCATGCGCGGCAATTCGCTCCAGTGGTAATCACGATAGACCAAGAAAGTGACCAAGAAGGCGTAAACGCACGCAACCGCTGCAGATTCAGTCGGTGTAAACACACCGGACAAAATTCCACCCATGATGATGACGATGGTGACCAAGCCCCACAGCGCATCGGTCACGATTTTTGGAATGTCTTTCAAAGCAACTGGCTCACCCTTTGGATAGTCTCTTTTATGTGATGTCCAAAGTACCAAACCAATCAAGCACAAACCAAACAACAGTCCGGGCAAGATGCCCGCTAAAAATAAATGGGCCACAGAAACTGTGCCACCGGCTGCCAGCGAATAAATCACCGCGTTGTGAGAGGGCGGTATGAGTAAGGCTTGCACCGAACCACAAATCGTCACGTTGGTGGCAAAGACGCGCGGGAAACCGGCCTTGACCATTTGCGGAATCATCACAGAACCAATCGCCGAGGTGTCTGCTACAGACGAACCAGAAATACAACCAAACAAGGTGGATGCCAATATGTTGACCAAGGCCAAACCACCGCGGATAAAGCCTACAAACACTTTGGCTAAATTGATAAGCCGGTTCGCCATTCCGCCTTCGGCCATGATGCCGCCGGCTAATACAAAAAATGGAATTGCTAGCAAAGAGAAGTCATCTGTGCCATCCGATATTTTGAGCATGATGGCTTCAAGCGGGAGATCAATCCAAAGCGCTCCAATAATGGCTGATAGGCCCAGGGCATAAGCCACAGGCAATCCAAGCGCAGACAAAAGTGTGAATGAACCAAGTAAGACCAATATATCCATGACTTACTCCAATTCCACAGCGCCATCGCTGTACATCACTGAGCTTTCAGGTGGATGCCCAACCCATATGC
Source organism: Limnohabitans sp. (assembly GCA_040401095.1). Taxonomy (GTDB): domain Bacteria; phylum Pseudomonadota; class Gammaproteobacteria; order Burkholderiales; family Burkholderiaceae_C; genus Limnohabitans. The sequence continues at coordinate 5,691 of JBBAOY010000074.1, read as the reverse complement.
GCTCAATCAAAAACAAGCTGGTCAACACGCCAGCCAAAGGTATGGGCGAATAGACCAAGCCCACTGGCATACCTGGAAACTCAGCCACCGACTGGTTCCAAGTAATTAGGCACAGTTGATATCCGTAATAAACCATGAACAAAGAGGTTGCGCCCATGCACGCCTCTACGCCCATGAGCATCAAAGATTTGACCCTGGGTGACACAGCATTGAGCAATGCCTCCACCGCAATATGCACATTCGCACGATAAATAGCAGCGCCGCCTACGAAAGAGAAAAACACCATCATCACAACAGAGGCTGGCTCAGGCCATGACTGCGGGTTATTCATCACATAGCGCATGAAAACACCAAAAGGAATGATCAAGGTAATGACCACCAAAGCTGCGCCAGACATGACGATGCATAAAAGATACAGCCACTCCATGGCTCGTGAATAGGCTTGTTTCATAGGATCTTTGTTATAAATAAAAACGTGGCTGGCTTTTTAACAAGCCAGCCACGCAGAGACCAACACAATTTATTTAGTATCTTGAATACGCTTGATCAAAGCAGCATATTTCGATCCATATTTATCGCGGATAGGCTGGGTCGCTTTGAAGAAGGCAGGCTTATCAGCCACTACAAACTGCACGCCTAAGGTTTTGAGCTTTGTCTCTGCTTCTTTGGTGTAGTCGTCCCACAATTTGCGCTGTTCAATTTGCGCTTCAGCTGAGAACTTCTTCACCAAGGCTTGGTCTTCTTTGCTCAAACCTTCCCAAGACTTCTTCGAGAAAACAAAAATCTCGGGAATGATGAGGTGACCAGTCAAGCTCATGACTTTGGTCACGGTGTAATGGTTTTGCGCCAAGATGGTTGGTGGGTTGTTTTCTGCACCGTCAACCACGCCCGTTTGCAAGGCAGGGAGCAACTCGTTCATGCCCATAGCAACACCGTTGCCGCCCATAGCGTTCATGGTTTCCACAAACAAGGGGTTGCCCATCATGCGAATCTTCATTCCCTTGAGGTCTGCAGGCGCTGTCACGGCTTTATTGGCATACACATTTCGCGTGCCAGCATCCATCCAACCTAAAGCCACCAAACGAGAGCCTGGGCCGTTGGTCATGCGCTCTAAGAGTTCTTGACCGATAGGGCCATCAATGACTTTGCGCATGTGCGCCTCATCACGGAAAACAAAAGGCATGTTGAACACATTGACCTCGTCGACTACGGGGCCCATAGCACCCACTGAAATACGCGCGATCTGCAAGGCGCCGACTTGGGCCTGTTCAATCATTTCCTTTTCGCCACCCAATTGCATGGAAGGGAACATTTGGATGGTGATACGACCATTGGTCGCTGTCTCGAGTTTTTTACCCATGCGAACGATGGCTTCAACAGTGGGATAACCCAATGGATGCACATCAGAGGCTTTGAGAACCATCTTGGTGTCTGCATTTGCATGGAACGAAAAAGCCGTGGCGCTAAACGCAAAGGCCACAGCCATCAGTTTTGCAAAATTTCTTTTTTTCATTGGTCCGTCTCCTAGATCGGGGGGGTGAGTTCAAAAACAAGGGATGAGCCCTTATCACTTAACATCATACGAATTGACAAATGCGATTCTTCTTGAATCATGGCATGTTGATAATGGTGTTTACCCTGTTAGTAATTTGTTTTTCGTGATGAGTCGATTGAATCCAACTACCACCTACCAACAGCGCAACAGAACCAAGCGCTTACCCGGCTTACTGATGGTGTTAGCTTTGCATGCCGTGTTGTTATGGCTGATTCAATCAGGCTTAGCGCGCCAAGCCATCACATTGACACAAGAATCAGTAGAAGCCTTGTTGTTGACCGATGCAGCACCCCCGCCTCCACCAGTTGCAGCACCCAAAACACCTCCGCCTAAAACACCGTTACCGCCGGTCAATCAACCGCCCATAGCAACAGCTACACCCGTCATTACCACGCCTACTGCGCCAGCTATCAGCAATACCGCACCCGTTAGCCCGACACAAAGTACTGCACCCCCAACGCCATCTCCTTCTATTCGCACGGGAGCTGTTATCCAACCCGGCGCGAGTTGCGCCAAGCCTGATTACCCCAGCGCCTCGCGCCGCCTAGAGGAAGAAGGCACAGTAGGTTTGAAATTTTTGATTGGCGCCGATGGTCGCGTTATTCAAGCCGAGATAGAAAAAACTTCTGGCTTTCCAAGGTTGGACGAAGCGGCTCGCAACGCTCTGTCTAAATGTCAGTTCAGGCCAGGCTCCATCGATGGCAAAGCAGAGCAAAGTTGGGCCAGCATCAAATACACCTGGCGTTTGGAATAATTGTTTTTTGAAATTGCAGTCTTGACTAGGAAATACCCATGTTTTTAATTTGTATCCAACGATGGCTTCTCGCGCTCAGCGCATATTTCTTATCGATAAGCGCCTATGCAGCCGAAGAAACCTTGGACAACCCATATGGCTTGTCTGCGGTTTGGGCACAAGGTGATTGGGTTGCCAAAGCTACGTTGCTGATTTTGGTGTTGATGAGCATGGCGAGTTGGTATGTCATCTTTACTAAGTTGATGGACCAAAACCGTGTCATGGGCTTTGCACAATCTGCCAATGCTTCGTTTTGGAATGCCGGCTCTGTGCAGCAAGGCACTGAAGGTTTAGATGCGGACAGCCCCTTTCGCTACATTGCAGAAAAAGGGTTAGAGGGCGCCAGCAAACACACAGGGCTTTTAGGCGCTGTTGATTTCAACACTTGGGTCACCATGAGCATCCAACGTGCGATGAACCATGTGCAAAGTCGTATGCAAGATGGCTTAGCCGTGTTGGCCACCGTGGGATCCACAGCGCCTTTTGTAGGACTCTTTGGTACGGTTTGGGGCATCTATAACGCGCTCGTCAAAATCGGTATGTCGGGCCAAGCCAGTATCGACAAAGTAGCGGGGCCTGTGGGCGAATCTCTCATCATGACGGCGATCGGTTTAGCGGTGGCCGTTCCTGCGGTGCTCGGCTACAACTGGTTAGTACGTCGCAACAAAATAGCGATGGAAGAGGTGCAAGCCTTTGGCGCTGATTTGCACGCTGTGCTTTTAGGTACTGGCACAGGCTCTAGTACTGGCACAGGCTCTAGTACTGGCCCTGACGCAGGCTTAAACAGTAAATAACTATGGCCATGCAATTAGGTTCCAGCGATGGGGACGATGAACTCTTAACCACCATCAACACCACGCCCTTGGTGGATGTGATGCTGGTGTTGCTCATCATCTTCTTGATCACGATTCCTGTCGTCACTACCTCGGTGAAGGTCGATTTGCCGCATGAAGTGCAACAACCGCGCGAGACCAAGCCCGACAACATTGTTTTGTCTGTCAACGCACAAGGCCAAGCATTTTTGTTTGATACGCCACTGCGAAACCAAGCTGACATGGTCAAGCAACTTCAAACGTTGGCAAATAAAAAACCGCAGCCCGAAGTGCAAATACGGGGCGACGCACAAACCGACTACGAAGCCGTTGGACGCGTTTTATTTGCGGCGCAAAGCGTGGGGCTCACCAAAGTGCGCTTCGTGACTGACCCGCAAGCGAAATAAGCCATGTTGCCGCAAACACCCTTGCTTCAAAGCCTCGACGAACCCGAGGTGATGATGGACATCAACACCACACCTTTGATTGATGTGATGTTGGTGTTGTTGATCATGCTGATCATCACCATCCCCATGCAACTGCATTCGATCAACCTCGATATGCCGACAGGCACTCCGCCACTAGCCATCAAAAAACCCACCATCTTGCGAATCGAAATAGACGCACGCAATGTGGTGCGCTGGAACGATAAAACTTTGGCTAACCGCGCAGAGTTAGATGCGTTGTTACAAACTGCTAGCCAGCAACAACCTCAGCCTGAGGTGCATATCAAACCGCAAGGCAAAGCCAAATATGAGGCTGTCGCTGGCGTATTGGCTAGCGCGCAACGCAATGGGTTAACCAAACTCGGAATTGTGGGAAGCGAGCAGTACGCTGGTTATTAGTCAGTGCTGATTAGCTGTCATAAAGTGGTGCCAGCTTTTTGCAACTTACCGAATTTAATGGGCGCTCAAAATAATTTGCGCTGTTTTTTCGTAATGGTGCGTCAGGGCAGCACACGCAGCCGCCACATTGCCTGCCACCACCGCATCAACCACCTGCTTATGCTCGTCAGATTCATCGCGGCGCTTGTAGGCGGATTTCATAGCGAGTTGACGATAGCGATAGGCTTGGTCGTACAACTGTTCGCAAAATCCCAACAACCAACGCGAGCCGCAATTGGCCAACAGCGCTATATGAAATTCACGGTGTAGTTTTTCCCAAGTGGGGTTTTCCAAATAGTTCTCTTGGCTTAAAGACCGTGGCGTTTTAGACAAACGGTGCAAGGCAAGAACAATGGCCTCCTCCCACTCAGAGGTGCTCGCTTGCATGGCTTGGGTCAAGGCTAGGGTTTCTACCCAGACGCGGGTTTTGGCTAGTTCACGCAAGGCTTCTTCGCTAACTGGCGTCACCACAAAACCCCGTTGGTCCATGTGCTGCACCCAGCCCTCTGCAGCCAATCGGTTCAAAGCTTCACGGACGGGCGTGGCCCCAGTGCCGTAATGTTCCCTCAGGGCCTCAATTCCAAGTTTGAGCCCTGGCGACCAAGTGCCACTCAACACGTCCGCACGCAGGCGTTCGTAGGTGCTAAGCGTGAGGGATGCAACGCTTTCAGGAACGAGTTCGGTTGTCATAGCGAAAGATATTAATCGATAAAAATTTTAATCAGCAGAAATTATCGATATTATTCAGCCCACTGTTCGCACTATTTCATAAGGAAGCACCATGCGTTTTTTGAGCTTTGAGGCCAACGGCCAAGCAGGTATTGGTTGGGTCAAGGATATACACGCCACTGATTTCGTCAACCTAACGCTCGCCGCACCTGAATTGCCACGCAATCTCAAAGACTTGATTTGCACCTCGGGCGGTTTAACTGCTGCAGACGCTGCAGCGCGCAAAGCGCCAGCCAGTGCGGTGCAGGCAATTTCAAGCGTGACCATGCTGCCCCTCATTCCCAACCCCGGAAAAATTGTCTGCATGGGCTTGAACTATGCCGACCATGCCAAAGAAGGCGGCAACGCACGCCCTGAGTTCCCCAGCTTTTTCTTGCGTGGTAACTCGTCGATGGTGGGACACAACCAACCGATCTTGCGCCCCAAAGCTTCTACCCAGTTGGACTACGAAGCGGAGTTGGCAGTCATCATTGGCAAAAAGGCTCGGCACTTGACTGCAGACAACGCCCTAGATTGCATCGCAGGGTATTCCTGCTTCAACGATGGAAGTATTCGTAATTACCAGCGTAAATCGTCGCAATGGACGATTGGTAAAAACTTCGACGGCACAGGTCCGTTTGGCCCTTGCTTGGTCACACCAGACGAGTTGCCACCTGGTGCAGTAGGCCTTCGCATTCAATCGCGCTTAAACGGCAAGGTCATGCAAGACGCAAACACCGATGTGTTTTTGTGGAATGTGGTCGAAGCCTTGCGCATCATCACCGAGTGCATGACTTTGGAACCAGGCGATGTGATCATTACCGGTACACCTGCAGGTGTGGGCTATGCCCGTACTCCCCCCGTGTGGATGGCGCCTGGGGATATCTGTGAGATCGAAGTCGAAGGCGTGGGCATTTTGTCTAATTCAATCGTGGATGA
>JBBAOY010000073.1:1852-6899 GCA_040401095.1 Limnohabitans sp. | reverse complement strand
ACCTCTAGACGTAGTCCCGTTTTGGGACTAAAATTAGCCAATGCGTGTGATTGCATTAAAAACTTTGCGTGACTTTATCGTCCAACACCCCTCCTCTAAACCTGCTTTATTGGCTTGGTATGAAGAGGCTTGTAAAGCAAAATGGCAAAAGCCAATAGACATCAAAAAACAGTTTGCAAATGCTAGTTTTGTTGGGCAAAACCGAGTTATTTTCAATATCAAAGGAAACGACTACCGCTTAATCGTAGCCATCGCATACCGCCTTGGCGTCGTCTACATCAAATTTGTAGGCACCCATAAGCAATACGACGTCATCAATGCATCCACCATAGACAAGAACTGATCGGAGTAACCATGGATATTCAGCCAATTCGAACCAAAACAGACTATAAAAATACGCTCAAAGAGGTGTCTAAATTAGTAGAACTTGACCCCCCACTGGGAAGCAATGATGGCGACCGTCTCGATATTTTGGTCACCATGGTGCAAGCTTACGAAGCACGGCATTTTTCTCTTGATATTCCAGATCCAGTGGACGCTATTAAGTTTCGTATGGAGCAACAAGGCCTAAAGCCTAAAGACCTTGAGCCAATGATTGGCCGGAGCAACAGGGTTTACGAGGTTTTGAACCGAAAACGCCCACTAACTCTAGCCATGGTTCGCAAACTTCATACTGGACTTGGCATATCGGCTGAATGCTTAATCAACCAATAGTCGCACCTATTTTTTTATTGGTAATTCCAAAACTAGTGAGGACGCAACCCCCAACTGGGGCCCTAACTCCGCTTTCTTTGGCCCAGTTCCGACAACAACAAATCCATCAGACACGGTTTGCCCAAGACGATAGGGCTTAGCTGGCTTTCCATCCACAGATATGAGCGCAACCCCTTGGGAAGGGCCGCCATCCATCACCCCTACCAACACAAATCGACTTGCCAAACTGGCACTTGCCGATTGCACAGGGGCTGCGCCCAAGGCTTTAGAGACAGATAAAGCGTCCACGTCAGATAAAACTTGTTTTTGCTCGGAGCCAGCAACCGCGAAGTCAACAGGCACATCACCACCCCACCGCAGCCCAAAAACGACCGCACTGTATGCCACTACCGCCCATACCAATAGGCTAGTCAATCGCAAAAAAGTGGGGGCAAGTGGTTGTAAAAACGAGCGGGTAGTTTGCATACGCGCATCATATAAGAACATTGACGCACCAACTCTTGCTCATTATTTAAATAAAAGATAAAATATTGTCTTTTATTGATTTTTAAATAATTTAAAAGCTTAAATGTTATCTCTTATAAATCCTGAAGATACCATGTATCAGCTAGCTGAGCGGGTCAAACAAAGTCGCCTAGCTGAAAACTTTTCAAGAAAAAGCCTTTCGGAAAGGTCTGGGGTTTCTGAAGCGTCTATCAAACGATTTGAGACGACCGGAGAAATTGCGCTGCTTGCATTGCTAAAGCTCTCCTACGCCTTGGGCTCCATGCAGGAGTTTGACAAAGTCTTTGCCCCTAAAGAAATCATTTCCATCAAAGACATCACAAAAAAACAAAGAGCAAGAGGCCGCAGATGAATACAAAAGCCAAGCATGTGCAAAAGCTTCAAGTGTCTATGGCTGGCTTGGCTGTTGGCACCCTCGCCCAAACAGAGCGGGGACAGATTTGGTTTGAGTACGACCCCGCTTGGATTCAGTCTGGCTTTGCGCTCTCCCCTACTCCGGGCTTTGCTCTTAAATCAGGGGCCTTCAAAGCGACCAACAACATTTTCGATGGCTTGCACGGCGTTTTCAATGACGCCCTACCAGATGGATGGGGCTTACTCCTCATGGACCGCGCTTTGAAAAACAAGTTAGGTTGGGACGTTCATGAAATCACCCCACTAGATAGGCTGGCTTACATAGGCAATCGCGCCATGGGCGCTTTAGAGTTCAAGCCCACCATAGAGAACGACGAACATACTGGCACTCCCTCCGTTGCTGGATTAGCTGAGGACGCCCTTTTGGTTCAAGAAGGCCCGGCAGATGAGGTGCTACGCGCGCTAACCATCCATGGCGGATCCCCGGGTGGCGCGCGCCCAAAGGTAACCCTTGCGCTAGACAGCGATGGGGGCGATGTCGTTATGTCAGGGTTTGAAAAGATTCCTGCAAATTTTGACCATTGGATGGTTAAGTTCCGCTCAAAAAATACAGACCCCGCATGCATGGGGCGCATAGAACTGGCCTACGCAAAAATGGCTACGCTAGCAAAAGTTGATATGCCGCCATCTCGACTTATCTCAGCCAATGTCCGCGGGATAGAAGAAGAGTTTTTTGCAGTGAAGCGGTTTGATCGCGATAAGAATAAAAAACTGCACGTCATTTCTCTGGGCGGCATGCTCGACGCTTCGCATCGTGAGCCTTGTTTGGACTACACACAGTTATTAAAAGCAGTGCACTTTGCAACCAGGAACGTCAAAGAGGTCGAGCGCGCTTTCAGAGTGATGGTTTTTAACGTGTTGGCGCACAACAAAGACGATCACGTCAAAAACTTCGCCATTATTTACGATGTGCAAGATTGGAAATTTAGCCCAGCGTTTGACCTCACTTTCAGTGGCGGCATGAACAACCAACACACCACAGCCATTGCAGGCCAAGGTAATCCCAAGCTTGCTGCGATCGAACTAGTAGCGAAAAGTGCTGGTATTAAGAATTGGAAATTGGTCGTCGATGAGGTTTTTTCAGCAGTCTCTCAGTGGAAGCAGATTGCTGATGACTACAAAGTCGAGCCTCGTATTGCTAGTGAGTATTTCAGAGCCATTCAATCTGGTCCTTGCTATGCAGATCTAGCATGACCTAGGTTTCACCAAGTCTTATCATGCACCACCCCACCAAAGTTAAACCACTTATGCCCCTATTGCCAGCTAAAAATAAGCATCGCGCTAAAGCCAACCAACGCGGCTTCACCCTGATCGAGTTGATGGTCGTCCTAGCCATCATCGGCATACTCGCAGCGCTGGTAGTCCCCAACGTGCTCAACCGCGCTGACGACGCCCGCGTCACCGCAGCACGCACCGACATCGGCAACTTGATGCAAGCCCTCAAGCTCTACCGCTTAGACAACCAACGCTTCCCCAGTGCCGAGCAAGGCTTGCAAGCACTGGTCGTACAACCCACCGCAGGTCCTGCGCCTTTGAACTGGAAGCCCTACATCGACAAACTGCCCAACGACCCTTGGGGTAAGCCTTACCAATACATGAACCCAGGCCTCAAAGGTGAAGTGGATGTCCTCTCGCTTGGTGCCGACAGCCAAGTTGGCGGCGAAGGCAAAAACGCCGATATCGGCAGCTGGCAATAAGCCCCATGCAGCGCCAGCGCGGTCTAACTTTGCTGGAGCTTTTGGTGGTGCTGGCCATCATCGCTATCTCTTCCGCTGGTGTTGCCCTTGCGATGCGCGATAACTCTCAGACCCAGTTAGAGCGCGAAGCGCAGCGCCTGATCGCCAAACTCGAAGCAGCCCGCGTGCAGTCGCGTGCACAGGGTTTGCCGCTTGTCTGGCGCGCCACGGCGACGGGTTTTGTGATTGAAACGCCTGTAGCTGGATCTGAATTTGTGGCGCAGAGTGAAGATTGGCTGTCTGCGGATATGTCAATTGGTATGTCTGCAGGCATAAAGACCATCACACTGGGACCCGAGCCCATCATTTCCCCCGCAACCATCACGCTTAGTAAGGCCAGCGCCCAGCTTTCCGGCAACAAGCCAATGGATCTGCGTATCGGGACAGATGGTCTGCAACCATTTCATCGCTTGCCATGACAAACTATTTTTGAAGCAAGCCTCAACTTTTTCTTCAGATTTGAACCAGTGCTTTTATTTACCCGTCAACTTCCATTCATGCGTTTGCGTCTGCTCCCCCAACGCGACGCACAAGAGCATGGCTTCACGCTCATCGAAGTCTTAGTGGCATTAGCCATAGTGGCGCTCGCGTTGATGGCAGGTGTTCGCGTCAGTGCATCCCTGACCCACAACGCCCAACGCCAAAGCGACGCCATGCTCGCCCAAATCTGCGCTGACAACGCCCTTATTCAATTGCGTTTATCTCAGCAATTGCCTAGCGTCGGCGTGACCCACGTTTCTTGTGAACAAGCTTCTCAAACCTTGGATGTGGCGTTGACAGTCAACACCACGCCGAACCCCGCGTTCAGGCGGGTCGATGCCCAGGTCTTGGGTGCCCAATTTCCGATTCTTCGCGTAACAACTGTGGTGGGGCGGTATTGATGCGATTGGCGACGTACCATCGGGACAAGCTGGCACCTCAGCAACAAGGTTTCACCCTCATCGAGTTGCTCATCGCCATCACTCTTATGGCCGTCATGGCAGGTTTGGGTTGGCGCGGCTTAGACGGTTTGATGCGCAGCCGCGACATCAACCAAACACGCGTAGACCAAACCGCTGTGCTGCAAACCGTGCTCGCGCAATGGCGCTCCGACTTAGACCACATGGCCCCGGTGCCAAGCATCAGCGACGCTGGCTTAGCGTGGGACGGCCAAACCTTGCGGATCACACGTCGCGCCAGCACACCCCTTTTGGACGGAAGCGACGCAGGACTTTGGGTAGTCGCGTGGACGCGCAGAGACGGCCTCTGGTGGCGCTGGCAATCGCCTGCGCTACAAGACAGGCGTAGCCTGCTTGAAGCATGGACGCGCGCAGAGCGTTGGGGCAAAAACGCCAGTGCGGATGACCAAAATTTTGAAACTCCGCTGGTGGCTATCGACCAATGGCAGATCAACTACTTTCGCGGCAATGCATGGACTAATCCGCTGTCGAGTGCAGGCTTAAATACAGGTGCAAACGCTACAGCAAATACAAGTGCGACCAACAACGCTGGACCGGTGACTGGCTCTGTGACTTCCAATGCGCCACCCGATGCCGTTCGTTTGGTCGTTGACCTCAGCAACAAAGCGCTGTCAACAGCGCCCACCCAAGCCTTACAAGGTCGACTGTCGCTGGACTGGATCCGCCCCAACTTCACCAACAACAAATCATGAAGCGCCAACGCCACTCCTCTCGCGGCGC
>JBBAOY010000073.1:0-1752 GCA_040401095.1 Limnohabitans sp. | reverse complement strand
GGCCAAATCAGCGACTTACAAGCGCGCATGAATGTCACCAACCTTCTGCAAGGCAGCCAAATCGACTTGAAATCTTTTCAAGCCTTTGAGCGTCTGTTTGAAGCCCTCAATTTGCCAACAGCGCAACTCAACACCCTTGCCCAAGGTCTGGTCGCTGCCCAACAGCAAAAAGAAGGTGCTCCCCTCATTCCGCAACGCGTCTCGCAGCTCACTTGGTTAGGGCTCTCTCCTCAAACTTTGGTCACTCTAGCCCCTTACATCACCATGTTGCCCGCGCGCACCCAGATCAACCTCAACACCGCCCCGCCGGTCATACTCTACGCAAGCGTCGCAGGCTTGAGCATGTCCGACGCCCAACGCCTGAGCGACCAGCGCGCGCAAAACCCTTGGTCCAGCCTAGACGCTTTTCAAAAAGCTGCCGGCAAGCCGGTGAGTGTGGACGGTACGCACAGCGTCAATTCGCGGTTTTTTGAGGTGGTGGGGCGCTTGCGCATGCCTGCCACCAGCCTGGTGGAACGCTCAGTGGTGCAACGCGACCAAGTCGATGTCAAGGTGCTTTGGCGGGAAAGTGGCTCTCTACAATGATTAGCCCATGCTGATCATCTCGCTTCCCCACAACCCAAAAGACGCCACTTCCGGCTACGCCCACGTCCATTCAGACGGGCATCAGGTGGTGCGCAGCGGTGTTGGGGCGGCTTCTTTGCTCTCTGCCTATGCGGGCGAGGTGTTGGCGCTGATTCCCCATACCCGTTTATCTTGGCTAAGCGTCCAGTTCCCGCCAGGCAGTCATGGTGCGCGTTTAGGAGCAGTTTTGGCTGGTTTGCTAGAAGACCGCGTGCTAGACGACGTGACGGACTTGCACTGCGTTGTAGACCCTGCATCTGCCGACGTGCCCCGAAGCGGTGGCGTTGCCCTGGTCGCCGCATGCAGCAAATCTTGGTTGCGCGAGGTACTAGCCCCTTTGCAAGCCACTGGTTTGGTAGTGCAACGCTTGGTACCCGAGTTGTCTCCTCGCGCTCAGCCCTTGTTATGTGTGATGGGAACGCCAGAGCAGTCGCAATCGGTGCTATGCCACAGCCAAGGCGTCACCTTATTGCCGCCCAATGTGGCGCAGTGGAAAGCGTTTCCCGCTTTCACCGCTTACGCATCTCTTTCTGCGGCACAAGCCCCGCTGGTTGCGGAACCTGCCATGGTTGAAAGAGTCGAACAGTTTCTGCAACGCCGACCCGTCATGCAAAACGCCGCCCAACGCTCGGTGGTTGCCGCCCAATCCAACTGGGATTTGGCGCAAGGCGAATGGGCGCAAGGCACATTGCAACGCTTTTTGCGTTTGGCGCAACATGCATGGCAGACCTTGTTACATGCGCCCGCATGGCGCAGTGTGCGCATCGGATTAGCCAGTCTCTTAGTTTTGCAAGTGGTGGGGCTCAACGCTATGGCTTGGCGCGAGCAGCGGGCTTTAGTCCAACAAAAAGCCCAACTGAGCCAAATTTTGACCACTGCTTTTCCATCCGTGCAGTTGGTCATCGACGCGCCACTGCAAATGCAACGCGAAGTCGATACCTTGCAACGCAACGCAGGCCGCATCACAAGCACAGACTTCGAGCCCATGCTCGCCGCCACCGCTAGTGCTTTACCAGAGGGCCTTGTGCCGACGCAATGGCATTTCGCCAACCATGTATTGCGCGCGCAAGGCGTGCAGTTGAATGAGGCACAAGCTAACGCCGCACAAACGGCCCTCAAAACCAAACA
>JBBAOY010000072.1:0-6962 GCA_040401095.1 Limnohabitans sp. | reverse complement strand
GGCGGGATTCGAACTCGCGACCCCTTGCACCCCATGCAAGTGCGCTACCAGGCTGCGCTACACGCCGAAGAAAGGTGAAATTATAGCGCGCTAGGGCCTTGCCTCGAAGAGCAAATCGCGGATCTGCGTGAGCTCTTGGCGCAAGATACTCACGCTTTCATTGCTCGGCTGAAACACCAAAATACTCTTACTCGCTTCTAAGGCTGCGGGCATATCGAAGGGGGTGTTGGCACCATTTGTATCGAATTCAACGTCACCATCTTCAGCGCGGCGTTTATCTCGCTCACCTTGCACCAATTCTTGTAATTTGTTGCGCGCACCGCTGATGGTGAATCCTTGGTCGTACAAGAGATCGCGTATGCGGCGAATCATCAACACTTCATGGTGTTGGTAGTAACGGCGGTTGCCGCGTCGCTTCATCGGACGCAGTTGCGTAAATTCCTGCTCCCAGTACCGCAACACATGCGGTTTGACGCCGCATAGGTCGCTCACCTCACCAATGGTGAAGTAGCGCTTGGCGGGTATGGATGGAAGGAGGGATTTCTCCATGAAAATCATTGGCTTGTAAACGGGACCGCAGAGGTTACACGAAGTTTGGCCTGTTGGGGAAGGTTTGCAAGGGCAAAACCATAAAAACCACAGAAAAAACTACTTTTTTTGACAAGTAGCGGAGGCGCAATACGCCAGATAAGGCTTACGACTGCAGTTGTTCTTTTAATTTGTGGCTGGCATGGAAGGTCACCGCGCGTCGGGCTTCAATAGGAATGGCCTCGCCGGTGCGTGGATTGCGGCCAGGGCGCGGTGCTTTGGTACGAATTTGGAAATTACCAAAACCCGAAATTTTGACGTCCACCCCATCGACCAAACTTTGCGCGATGAGGTCGAAAAACGCGTCAATCATGTCTTTCGATTCGCGCTTGTTCAAACCGATTTGCTCAAACAATAAATCTGCCAACTGCGCTTTAGTCAAAGCGGGGGTTTCTAAGCTTTCAAAAGAAATTTCCATAGGAAGACTCTAGTAGGAAGGCTTTACGAACGCAAGCGCGCATTGAACTGTTGTGCCAATTGCGCCACAACCGCTTGCACCGCTTGGTCGATTTGTGCGTCGTTCAAAGTGGCTTCGTGGCTATTCAAGGTCAAACGAATAGCCAGGCTTTTTTCTTCAGCCGCCATAGATGCATTGGCAGTTTTAGTGCGGTACACATCGAACAACACAACATGACGCAACCAACCTTGGGTAGTAGCCGCCTGAACCGCAGCCATCACTTGGTCGTGTGCAACGCTTTCTTTGACGATCACCGCAATATCTCGCTCGACATTAGGGAAGCGCTCTACTGCTTGCGCTACTGGTACCGCACGTTCGGTTACTGCATCTAAATTCAACTCGAACATTACAGGCGCACTAGACAAGTCCCAGCTTTGACGCCATTTGGGATGCAACTCACCGATGTGGCCAATCGCTTGACCATGGAGCAAAACTTTGGCGCAACGGCCTGGGTGCATGGCGGGATGTGTGTCAACTTCAAAGCTGGGTACAGCAGGTGCGAGTAATGCTTGCACATCAGCTTTCATGTCGTAGAAGTCTGCGGCTTGGTCCTTGACGTCCCATTGCACAGGTGAAGCGTTTCCAAAGGACATGCCTGCCACGCGCATCGGTTGGTCGAAACCTTTGACGGTGGTGTCGCTATCAGACACGCTGGCGTTTTTTGAAAACACGCGACCGATTTCAAACACACGCACACCATGCGCTTTGCGATCAGCATTGAATTTCACGACTTGCAGCAACGAGCCGATCAAGGATGAACGCATCACACCCATTTGGCTGGCGATAGGGTTGAGCAAAGCAACCGGGTTGGTGTTGCCCGCCAATTCTGTCTCCCAACGTGCATCGACAAAACTGAAGTTAATCGTTTCTTGGTAACCCAAAGCTGCCAATTGGCGGCGCACTGCGTGCGCACTGCGTTGGCTCTCCGTGCGAATTTTTGCGGTGATGGGGGCTTTAGGCGGTGTTGTAGGTAGGTTGTTGTAGCCCACCATGCGCGCTACTTCTTCGATCAGGTCTTCTTCGATTTTTAAATCGAAACGGAATGATGGCGGTGTGACCTTGACCACGCCATCGCCCTCTTCCACTGGCAAACCTAAGCCGCGCAAAGCATCTGCGATGCGCTGCTGCGTCAAAGGCATACCAATGACTTTGACGGCGCGTGCGACACGCAGGGTGACGGGTTCGACCTTCGGCATATTGACCTTTTGGTCATCAATCGGGCCAATCGTCGTCTGTGAAGTTCCACAAATATCGATCACCAACTGGGTGATGCGTTCGATGTGCTCCACCGTCAATTGCGGATCTACACCGCGCTCGAACCGATGACCTGCATCGGTACTGAAGTTAAAGCGACGTGAACGCCCTGCAATAGCCGTGGGCCACCAAAAAGCGGCTTCTATATAAATATTACTGGTGCTGTCGCTCACCGCAGTCGCTTGTCCACCCATGATGCCCGCGAGCGACTCGACCTCTTTGCTGTCAGCTATTACGCCAACCTTCTCATCTACGGTCACGGTATTGCCGTTTAGGAGTACGAGTTGCTCACCTGCTTTGCCCCAACGCACTTGTAAACCACCATGGATTTTGTCGAGATCAAAAATGTGTGAAGGACGACCCAACTCGAACATCACGTAGTTGGAAATATCCACCAACGGGCTCACGCTGCGTTGCCCACAACGCGCTAAGCGGTCGATCATCCACGCAGGTGTTTTGGCTTTTGGATTGACACCTCGCACGATGCGCCCTGAAAAACGTCCGCACAAATCTGTCGCTTCGATCTTGACGGGCAAGGTGTCTGTATGCGTGGTTTGTATCTTTGGAAATACTGGCGTTTGAAGTGGAGCGCCCGTCAACGCAGACAACTCACGCGCAATGCCAAACACGCTCAAGCAATGCGCCAAATTCGGCGTGAGCTTCAAGGTGAACAAGGTGTCGTCTAAACGCAAATGCTCACGGATGTCTTGTCCAAGCGGCGCGTCATTCGCAAGCTCTAACAAACCACCGTGGTCATCAGCGATTTTCAATTCTTTGGCAGAGCAGAGCATGCCTTCGCTCTCGACACCACGCAGTTTGCCAACTTTGATTTTGAAAGGCTTACCGTCTTCACCAGGTGGCAACTCGGCACCCACCATAGCGCAGGGCACTTTGATACCGACGCGTGCGTTGGGCGCTCCGCACACGATATTGAGCAAACTGCCCTGCCCCACATCGACCTTGCACACACGCAAACGGTCTGCGTCAGGATGTTGCACAGCTTCTTTGATTTCGCCCACCACGATGCCCGTGAACGGAGGCGCAACAGGTTGGAGTTCTTCAACTTCCAAGCCTGCCATCGTCAAGGTGTCAGCCAAGGCTTGGGTAGACATGGGAGGGTTGCAAAATTCGCGCAACCAAGATTCTGGGAATTGCATCAGCCTTCTCTTTTTTACTGGAACTGGCTCAGAAAACGAATGTCGCCATCAAAGAACAAACGTAAATCGTTCACACCGTAGCGCAGCATGGTGAGTCGGTCTGGGCCCATGCCGAAGGCAAAACCGATATAGCGCTCTGGGTCTAGACCCATATTGCGCACGACGTTGGGATGCACTTGGCCAGAGCCCGCGACTTCTAACCAGCGACCGGCCAAGGGGCCGCTTGGGAACTGAATGTCTATTTCCGCACTCGGTTCGGTGAAGGGAAAAAAGCTGGGGCGGAAACGCAAGACCAAATCGTCGGTTTCAAAGAAAGTGCGGCAAAAGTCGGTGAACACTACTTTGAGGTCTTTGAAGCTCACGTCTTCACCAATCCACAAACCTTCGCACTGGTGGAACATAGGTGAATGGGTGGCGTCGCTGTCCACGCGGTAGGTGCGGCCAGGAGCGATGACGCGAATTTCAGGCATACGGGTGTCGCCACCAGCATTCAACAAAGCTTGATGGCGCTTGACGTGTTGCACCGCATGGCGAATTTGCATGGGGCTGGTGTGGGTGCGCAATAGGTAGCCACCTTCTACATAGAAGGTGTCATGCATCGAGCGAGCAGGATGGTCTTCTGGCGTATTGAGCGCAGTGAAGTTGAACCAGTCGGTTTCGATTTCTGGGCCTTGTGCGACTTCGAACCCCATCGAGCCAAAAATAGATTCGATGCGTTCTAGCGTTATGGACACGGGGTGCAAACCACCCTGCGCGCGGGTACGACCTGGCAGCGTAACGTCCAACGCTTCGGCTTTGAGTTGAATGTCTAATTCGGCGTCCGCCAAAGCTTGGCGACGCGCTTGCAATGCGGCTTCAATCGCTTGTTTGGCGACGTTGATCACCGCGCCTTGCGATTTTTTTTCTTCCACGCTCAAAGCGCCCAAGCCCTTCATCAACTCGGTGATACGGCCTGATTTGCCCAAAAATTGGGCTTTGGCATTTTCTAGATCAGCAGGCGTAGTGCTTTGTGCAAACAAAGCTTGGGCACTGGTAACCAAAGAGTCCAACTCGTTCATAGACATGCGTGGGTTAGAAAAACAAAAAAGGGATTGAAGCTTTTTGCAGCCTCAACCCCCGTGCTACTAGCGTTGAGCCAGTGGCGATCAAGCGGCCAGTTTGGCTTTGACTTGTTCGACGATGTGGCCAAAAGCCACCATATCGTGCACCGCCAAATCGGCCAGCATTTTGCGGTCGATTTCGATCTGGGCTTTTTTCAGGCCGTTGGCGAATTGGCTGTATGTCAGACCACATTGGCGGGCTGCTGCGTTGATACGCGCAATCCACAACTGGCGAAACACGCGCTTCTTTGTACGGCGGTCACGGTAGGCGTATTGGCCTGCCTTCATCACCGCCTGTTTGGCGACACGGAATACGTTACCGCGGCGACCGCGGAAACCTTTGGCTAGGGCCAGAACTTTTTTGTGACGGGCTCTTGCCGTCACACCACGTTTTACGCGAGGCATATTTTTTCTCCTTGTTCGTCAGTGATTAAAGGCCAGCTTTGGGCAGCATTTGCGCCATGTGACCCATATTGGTCTCATGCACAGCTACGGCACCACGCAGATGGCGTTTGTTTTTGGTGGTCTTCTTGGTCAGGATGTGACGCTTGAAGGCTTGCCCGCGTTTCACGGTGCCACCAGGACGAACACGGAAGCGCTTTTTCGCGCTGCTTTTGGTCTTCATTTTGGGCATTTCAATGCTCCTTTTATTTGTGCTCGTGAGGCGCCCGCAAACCTGTTTGCAGTCTTGTTAGCCCCGAGACACTAGTCGCTTACCTTTTCAAACGCGGCTGGCTGGCCGCGTTGCCAAATTTAGGCAGCCGCTACCGAAGTAACTTCTGCCACGGGTTTGGCGGTGCCACCCGGTTTTTTTCTGCCAGGCGCGATCATCATGACCATCTGGCGTCCTTCGAGTTTGGGGAACTGTTCGACAACGATCAGGTCCGCCAACTCATCACGTATGCGCTGCAAAAGCGCCATTCCGATTTCCTGGTGCGTGATCTCGCGGCCTCTGAAGCGCAACGTGATCTTGCATTTATCTCCGTCATCCAAGAAGCGCTTGATGTTGCGCATCTTGATGTTGTAGTCACCGTCATCTGTGCCGGGCCGAAACTTAATTTCTTTGACCTCGATCACTTTCTGCTTGGACTTCGCTTCCGCTGCCTTTTTCTGCTCTTGGTACTTGAACTTGCCGTAGTCCATCAAACGACAGACGGGGGGCACTGCTGTTGCAGCTATTTCAACCAGATCCACATCGATTTCACCGGCCATGCGCAAGGCTTCTGCCAAGCTCACGATGCCTAGGGGCTCGTTGTCGGGACCGGAGAGACGGACTTCCGGGGCCATGATTTCCCGGTTCAGGCGATGTTTGCGTTCCTCGCGCTGGCGGCGATCGCGAAATTCAGTAGAGATGGTGACTATCCTTTTAAAAAACAAAAAGTGCCTGAAGCTGTGCGACGCACAACCCATGGCAGTTTCGGTATGAAATCAGCTTTTGAGGGCGATGTCCGAAGCGATCTTTTCACAGAAGGCTTGTAGGGGCATCACACCGAGGTCTTGGTTACCTCGGGCGCGCACTGCAACGGCGCCGGCTGCCTTTTCTTTGTCGCCTAGGACCAAGATATAGGGCAGCTTCTGCATTGAATGCTCACGTATTTTATACGTAATTTTCTCATTTCTGAGGTCTAAAGACACCCTAAGCCCTTGATTTTTCAGCATTTTCACAACTTCTTGGGCGAAATCGGCCTGCGCGTCGGTGATATTTAGCACCGCCACCTGGACGGGCGCAAGCCAAGTTGGCAAGGCGCCAGCATGCTGCTCGACCAAAATTCCAATGAAACGCTCCAAACTGCCAACAATCGCGCGGTGCAGCATGACGGGGCGGTGACGGGCACCGTCTTCGCCCACGTATTCAGCATCCAAGCGCTCGGGCATGTTCGGGTCGACCTGAATCGTGCCGCATTGCCATTCGCGGCCGATCGCGTCTTTCAAGGTGTATTCGATCTTGGGACCGTAGAAAGCGCCCTCGCCCGGCAAGTATTCAAAATCGCAACCGGATGCGCGCAAACCTTCGGCCAAGGCGGCCTCGGCCCGATCCCAGCTTTCGTCGCTGCCGATGCGCTTTTCTGGCCTTGTCGATAGGCGGTACAAGATGTCCGTGAAACCAAAGTCGCGGTAAACCTTTTGCAACAAGGTCGTGAAGGCGATAACTTCAGCCTGAATTTGCGCTTCGGTACAAAAGATATGTCCGTCGTCCTGCGTGAACGCGCGCACCCGCATGATGCCGTGCAAACTGCCCGAGGGCTCGTTGCGGTGGCATTGGCCGAATTCACCAAACCGTAGCGGTAAATCGCGGTAACTCTTGATGCCTTGGTTAAATATGATGATGTGGCCGGGGCAGTTCATCGGCTTCAAGGCGAAGTCGCGTTTCTCGCTCTCAGTCACAAACATGTTTTCGCGGTATTT
>JBBAOY010000071.1:0-7073 GCA_040401095.1 Limnohabitans sp. | reverse complement strand
GGAATCAAGCCGGCAGGCGTTTTTCCAAGAGTGCGTAATAGAAACCATCGTGATCACCCGCTAGATTGTCGACGAGTGCGGCGGGGGTCAGGCTATTTTGGGGCCTTAAATGCCCCAGACAGGGGTGCAAAGTGCAGTCGGTGTTGTGTTCAACAAACGTTTTGACCTGCAACTCGCCTTCTTCCCGAAAAACCGAGCAGGTAACGTAGAGCATCCGCCCGCCCGGCCTTAACAGGGGCCAAAGCGTTTTGAGCAGGTTTTTCTGAATGGATGCGAGTTGTGCGATGTCGCTGGCTCGGCGCAGCCAACGCACGTCAGGATGACGCCGCACGATGCCTGAAGCGGAGCACGGGGCGTCCAAAAGGATGGCGTCAAACTGTTGGCCATCCCACCAGGTTTTGGGTTGTGCGGCGTCGGCTACGACGATCTCTGCTGTTAGGCCCAAGCGTTGCAAGTTTTGGTCTATGCGTTCGCAGCGTTTGGCGTCTATATCTAATGCGATAACTTGGGAGCCGGGTTCTAACAACTCAAGCAAGTGCGCGGTTTTGCCGCCTGGGGCTGCGCAGGCATCGAGAACTCTTATGTTGTTTAACCCATTCACTAAAAACGGTGCTGCACACTGCGCCGCAGGATCTTGCACCGACCAAAGGCCTTCTGCAAAACCCGGAATGTCTTGCACCGACCTAGCCTTCTCCAACACCAACCCATAGTCTCCAACTAGAGTCGCCGTCAATCCAACTTGATCCCATTGCGCCAACAATGCCTCACGCGAAGTGCGCTGCACATTAACCCGCACCGTCATAGGCGCGGCCTGATTGTTTGCTTCCAAAATGCTCTGCCACTGATCTGGATAGTCGCGCTGTAATAACTCGATCCACCATAAAGGGTGGTTCCACTTGGCAATAACTCCATCACTCGCCAAAACCAAAGCATCCCTCTCCCGCAAAAATCTCCGCAAACAAGCATTCAAAAAATTTGCCTGCCCCTGCGTATTGCGGTTCTTCTTTGCCGCCTCCACCGTTTGGTTCACCAAAGTATGTGGGTCATAAGGCGCTGCAGCCTCATCCCATACCAAAGCCAATGCAGAACACAACAAAGCATCTGCCAAAGGCGCAGGCGTGCGGCTTACCAACTGGTCGCGCAAAGCTTGCGCACGCCCGAGTTGGCGCAACACATGAAACAACAAAGCTTGCACACCGGGCCGCAAAGCGGGCGCAACCGCATCGAGTGCTGCGGTGCCTGACGTGCCTTTACGAATTAAAACCAACGCTTGCGCTACTGCTTGCAACTGTTGCCACAGCGCCACCGGCTGGGCTTGGGTCATACCAAGGTGCGTCCTGGTTTAAAGGCGAATAGGCGCGCCATCAACAAGGCAGGAAACATAGCGATGGCTTCGTTGTAACGCAAGACCGCTTGGTTAAAGCGCTCGAGGTCGGGTTGGATAGAAATACTGAGCTCGGTCCAACGCTGGGTGAGTTCAACAGGCACAGAGACGTAATACACATCGGGATGCGTGAGCGCTTCCCACGCGTCTTGTAGGTCATGGCTAGTGGCCAAGAGGGCTCTGGCAGAAGAGGGCTCTAGCGGATGCTCTTGCATACGTGCCAAAGCCATGGCTGATAAATTGGCGGCCACTTGCAAACGCGTCCAATGGCCTGCGCCCAACTCAGGCGCAACAGCGGTTTGCCAGCCTGAGGGCGCGGTCACCGCCGCTGTGGTCGCGTCTTGCACCAAGCCTTGGTAACGCAACATCATGTCTTCGAGCACCGCGAATTGGCGCGTGACCTGCGTGCGCAAGTCGACCAAACGCCGATAGGCACCCACCGCCCAAAAAACGCCCACCGCTATGAAGAGCCAAAACCACCACGCATCGAACATGCCATTCTCCTGACAACAAAGGCCCTTGCGGGCCTTTGTATTTGAGGGTCAGTTTACGCTTCTTCGCCAGCGCCTTCGTCGGCGTGGGTTTCAGCGCCCGTGGATTCCGCCAGTTCGGCGGCTTCCGCTTCGGCAATGGCGCGGCGCTCAGCGTCGTCCATCGCATCTTTGACCTTGCGGGCCTTGTGATAGGCCATGCCGGTACCTGCAGGAATCAGGCGTCCGACGATGACGTTTTCTTTCAAACCGCGCAATTCGTCGCGTTTGCCCATGATGGCCGCTTCGGTCAACACACGTGTGGTTTCTTGGAAAGAAGCCGCAGAGATGAACGAGTCGGTCGACAAAGACGCCTTGGTAATACCCAGCAACAAGTTGCTGTAGGTCGCAGGCAACTTGCCATCTTTGAGCAAAGCTTCGTTGGTGTTGAGAATTTCAGAGCGCTCTACTTGCTCGCCTGAAATGTAGGTGGAGTCACCCACGTTCTCCACCACGACACGACGCAACATCTGGCGCACGATCACTTCGATGTGCTTGTCATTGATCTTCACGCCTTGTAAGCGGTAGACGTCTTGCACTTCGTCGACGATGTAGCGGGCCAACTCTTCCATACCGAGCAAACGCAAGATGTCTTGTGGGTCGGCTGGGCCGTCCACTACGCTCTCGCCCTTGTTCACCACTTGGCCTTCATGGACCAAGATGTTTTTCTCTTTAGGAATGAGCTCGTCCCACACTTTGCCTTCTGGGTCGGTGATTTGTAAGCGCACTTTGCCTTTGGTTTCTTTACCGAAGGACACAGTACCGGTCATCTCGGCCAACATGCCTTTGTCTTTCGGGCTGCGGGCTTCGAACAACTCGGCCACACGTGGTAGACCACCGGTAATGTCGCGGGTCTTCTGGCCTTCGACCGGAATACGCGCCAACACTTCGCCAGGGCCCACATCTTGGCCGTCGCGCACTTGGATCAAAGCGCCGATTTGGAAGCCAATCGTCACCGAATGGTCGGTGCCAGGGATCTTGACTTCTTTGCCAGCAGCGTCGATCAGTTTCACTTGCGGACGCACCACCTTGGTAGAACCACGGCGCTTGGGGTCAATCACAACGAGAGTCGACAAGCCTGTGACTTCGTCGAGCTGACGTGCCACGGTAAGGCCTTCTTCCACATTCTCGAATTGCACCTTACCGGCGAATTCGGTGATGATGGGTCGTGTCAACGGATCCCAGTTCGCCAAAATCGCACCGGCCTTCAAGGTCTGGTCTGCTTTGACGGAAAGAATCGCACCGTAAGGCACTTTGTGACGCTCGCGCTCACGGCCGTGTTCGTCATGGATAACGATTTCGCCTGAACGAGAAATCACGACCAACTCGCCTTTGCTGTTGGTCACATAGCGCATAGTGGCGTTAAAGCCAATCACGCCATTCGATTTCGCTTCCACGCTGGAGGCAACTGCCGCACGTGACGCCGCACCACCGATGTGGAAGGTACGCATGGTCAACTGGGTACCAGGCTCGCCGATGGATTGGGCGGCGATGATACCGACCGCTTCACCGATATTGATCACACCGCCGCGACCTAGGTCACGACCGTAGCACATGGCGCACAAGCCAAAACGGGTGTCGCAGTTAAGCGCAGTGCGAACCTTGATTTCGTCTACGCCAGCGGCTTCGAGTTCGTCGATCAAGTCCTCGTCGAGCACGGTGCCGGCCTTGGCGAGCACGGCACGGTTTTCTGGGTGCAGGATGTCGTCCACTGCGGTGCGTCCAAGAACGCGATCACGCAAGGATTCGATCGTTTCTCCGCCTTCAACAATGGCGCGCATGACCGAACCGTTGCTGGTACCGCAATCGCCTTCAGTGACAACTAAGTCTTGCACCACGTCGCACAAACGGCGTGTAAGGTAACCGGAGTTGGCGGTTTTCAGCGCCGTGTCAGCCAAACCTTTACGCGCACCATGCGTCGAGATGAAATACTGCAAAACATTCAGACCTTCGCGGAAGTTCGCGGTGATAGGCGTTTCAATGATCGAGCCGTCAGGCTTGGCCATCAAGCCGCGCATACCCGCAAGCTGACGAATCTGAGCGGCAGAACCACGAGCACCTGAGTCGGCCATCATATAAATCGAGTTGAACGATTCTTGCTCGACATCTTTGCCGTGGCGATCAATCGTCCGCTCTTTTGCGAGCTGGGCCATCATCACTTTAGAGACTTCGTCACCGGATTTACCCCAGATGTCGACCACTTTGTTGTAGCGCTCTCCAGCCGTTACCAGACCGGAGACATATTGCTGCTCGATATCTTTCACTTCTTTTTCTGAGCGCTCGATGATGCCAGGCTTCTCTTTCGGCACCAGCATGTCGTCGATGCAAATTGAGATGCCCGATTTGGTCGCCAAACGAAAGCCGTTTTGCAGCAACTTGTCTGCAAACACCACGGTTTCTTTCAAGCCGCACTTACGAAAAGAGACGTTGATCAGCTTAGAAATTTCTTTCTTCTTCAACGCTTTATTGATGTTGGAGAAAGGCAAGCCCTTGGGCAAGATTTCTGACAACAATGCGCGACCAACAGTCGTCTCGACCAAGCTAGTGGTGGTTACGAATTCGCCAGTCTCTTTGCTTTTAATCGACTCGGTCATACGCACGGTGACGCGCGCAGTGAGTTCGGCTTGGCCAGCATCTAAAGCGCGTTGTACTTCGCCGACGTTGGCAAACACCAAACCTTCGCCCTTGCCGTTCACACGGTCACGGGTGGCGTAGTACAAGCCCAACACCACGTCTTGTGAAGGAACGATAGAAGGCTCGCCGTTGGCAGGGAACAAGATGTTGTTCGAGGCCAGCATCAAGGTGCGGGCTTCCATCTGTGCTTCGACCGACAAAGGTACGTGCACGGCCATTTGGTCACCGTCGAAGTCAGCGTTGAAGGCTGAACACACGAGTGGGTGCAATTGAATGGCTTTGCCTTCGATCAAGATAGGTTCGAACGCTTGGATGCCCAAACGGTGCAGCGTAGGCGCACGGTTCAACATGACGGGGTGCTCTTTGATCACCTCTTCCAAGATGTCCCATACGACTGCTGAGCCGGACTCCACTTCCTTCTTCGCCGCTTTGATGGTGGTAGCAATGCCCATCGCCTCCAAACGCGAGAAGATGAATGGCTTGAACAACTCGAGCGCCATCAACTTTGGCAAACCGCACTGGTGCAGTTTCAAAGTCGGGCCCACGGTGATCACAGAACGGCCTGAGTAGTCGACGCGCTTGCCCAGCAAGTTTTGACGGAAACGACCGCTCTTGCCTTTGATCATGTCGGCCAAAGACTTCAGTGCACGCTTGTTGGCGCCTGTCATGGCTTTGCCGCGACGACCGTTGTCTAGCAATGAATCGACCGCTTCTTGCAACATACGCTTTTCATTGCGCGCAATGATTTCTGGCGCTTTGAGTTCGAGCAAACGGCGCAGGCGGCTGTTACGGTTGATGACCCGACGGTAGAGGTCGTTCAAGTCAGAGGTCGCAAAACGACCGCCGTCCAACGGCACCAACGGACGCAAGTCTGGTGGCAACACAGGCAGCACGGTCAAGACCATCCACTCGGGCTTGATGCCAGACTTCTTGAATGCTTCGAGCAATTTCAAACGCTTGGCGTTTTTCTTGATCTTGATTTCAGAGCCGGTCAAGTCGTTGCGCAGTTTCTCGATCTCGCTGTCGAGGTCGATCGCTTCGAGCAAGTCTTTGATACCTTCAGCGCCCATCTTGGCGATGAATTCGTCACCGTATTCGGTGACTTTGGCGTCGTAGTCGTCTTCGGTCATGATCGCGAATTTCTTCAGCGGTGTCATGCCGGGGTCAGTCACTACGTATGCTTCAAAGTACAACACGCGTTCGATGTCACGCAATGTCATGTCGAGCACGAGGCCCAAACGCGATGGCAATGACTTCAGGAACCAAATGTGAGCGCAAGGTGCAGCCAAGTCGATGTGGCCCATACGGTCACGACGGACTTTGGTTTGTGTGACTTCAACGCCGCACTTCTCGCAAATCACACCGCGGTGCTTCAAACGCTTGTACTTGCCGCACAAACATTCGTAGTCTTTGATAGGGCCAAAGATCTTGGCGCAGAACAAACCGTCGCGCTCAGGCTTGAAGGTGCGGTAGTTGATGGTTTCGGGTTTTTTGACTTCACCGAAAGACCACGAACGGATCTTCTCGGGTGAAGCCATACCGATTTTGATGGCATCGAAATGCTCATCGGGCGTGAACTGCTTGAACAGGTCGAGTAATGATTTCATGATTTAAACCTTTCGAACCTTGATTTATGAACGCTCGAGCTCGATGTCGATGCCGAGCGAACGAATTTCTTTGACCAACACATTGAACGATTCGGGCATGCCCGCTTCGATCGCGTGCTCGCCTTTGACGATGGATTCGTAAACCTTGGTACGGCCCTGCACGTCGTCGGATTTGACGGTGAGCATTTCCTGCAAGGTGTAAGAAGCACCATAAGCTTCCAAAGCCCACACCTCCATCTCGCCAAAACGTTGTCCACCGAATTGGGCTTTTCCGCCCAATGGTTGTTGCGTGACGAGGGAGTAAGGTCCGGTTGAACGGGCGTGCATTTTGTCGTCGACCAAATGGTGCAACTTCAAGACATGCATATAACCGATGGTGGTAGGACGCTCAAAGGCTTCGCCCGTGCGGCCATCAAACAAATGCGCTTGCGTGCGTGCAGGTGTCAAGCCCTTGGCTTTCACCACGTCATCTGGGTAAGCGAGTTTGAGCATGGTGCGGATGTCTTCTTCCGCAGCGCCGTCAAACACCGGTGTGGCAAATGGAATGCCGTGCGAGAGGTTGCCCGCCATTTCCATGATTTGCGCATCGGTCATCTTGCTCAAGTTTTCTTTTCGACCGCTGGTGTTGTAGAGCTCTTCCATGAAGGTGCGCAATTCAGCGGCTTTGGCTTCTTCTTGCAGCATGTCGCCCAAGCGTTGGCCGATACCTTTCGCAGCCCAGCCCAAATGCACTTCCAACACCTGACCCACGTTCATACGTGATGGAACGCCCAAGGGGTTCAACACGATGTCGCATGGGGTGCCGTCTGCCATGTAAGGCATGTCTTCAACAGGCACGATCTTGGAGACCACACCTTTGTTACCGTGGCGGCCGGCCATCTTGTCACCAGGCTGCAAGCGACGCTTCACAGCCAAGTA
>JBBAOY010000070.1:5566-7205 GCA_040401095.1 Limnohabitans sp. | reverse complement strand
TTACGCACCATCAAAATCAAAGGCCCGCGTTCAATCAATGCGATGGGTACAAGATCATTGAATGGATCGAAATTGAGTTTTTTAAACAAAGCATGGTTGACGGCGAGTGGCGCAAAGTTACCCATACCAATGGTGTAACCATCAGGCTTGCCGCGCGCGATCATCTCGGTGCCGATGTTGCCGCCAGCCCCCGCTTTGTTGTCGATGATGATGGTTTGTCCCAATATCGAGCTCATCGCTTTGGCGACTTGGCGTGAGCGGCTGTCTGCGTTACCACCTGCCGCGTAAGGGCAGACCCATGTGATGGGCTTGCTGGGGTATTTATCTTGCGCCAGAGCCCACTGCGTTGCTAATGAGGGTGCCAAAGCGGCTGTGGCTTGAAGAAGGGTTCTGCGTTTCATGGATCACCAAGTTGGTAAGTTGAAAGATTGCATCATAAAGTCATTGCCTAAGCGCAATAAAACCGCCATGCACAATGTCAACCATGTCAGAAAGAGTTTTGATTGTTGGTGGCGGCATTGCAGGGCTAGCAGGCGGACTTGCATTGGCGCGCGCGAGTGCTTCTGTGCAAATTTTGGAACGTGCGCCAGCATTAACTGAGGTCGGTGCTGGCGTGCAACTCGGTCCTAATGTCTCACGCATTTTGAATGCATGGGGTTTGCTGCCTGCTATTCAACAGGTGGCTTTTTACCCTGGCAACTTACACGCGCGTAACGCAAAGTCAGGCGACGTACTAGCCACTTTGCCTTTGTCAAATATGACAGCGCGATACGGGGCGCCTTACATCACCATCCACCGTGCAGATCTACAAAATGTATTGCTTGAAAAAGTGCAAGCCCTAGGTGTTGATGTGCAATGTGATTCGCCTGTGCATGAATTACCTACGGATTTGCACAAAACTGCAGAGGCCTATGTGATTGCCGATGGCGTTTGGAGTAATTTGCGCCAACAGCTGTTGGGCGATGGCCCGCCACGCATGACAGGCCACTTGGCTTATCGCGCTTTAGTAGCGCAAGCTGACTTACCAGCGCATTTGCGAACCCAAGATGTGTCGGTGTGGATGGGACCTAATGTGCACGTGGTCCAGTACCCCGTGCGAGGCGGCGAGTGGCTCAACGTGGTGTGCCTCACTGAGGGGCAGTTGCAAGGCATTGCTTCACAAGAACTTCAAGATTGGAATTTATCTAAAACACCGCAAGACACCCGCACCGATTTACAAAGCGCCTTGAAGGGTACGTGCGCATATTTGCAATCCTTAGTAGCAGCTTGCAGCAACTGGCGCTTGTGGCCTTTATGCGATCGCCCGCCCATGCAAAGTGCTGCACAACATGCGCAAGGACGAATTGCTTTGGTCGGTGACGCTGCGCATCCCATGCGACCTTATTTGGCCCAGGGAGCAGGCATGGCGATAGAAGATGCAGCGGAGTTAGGACACCAATGGACTGCGCTGACTAATCAAGATGTGAGTCAACGCTTTGCAGCGTTTGCGCAAGCCCGGTGGCAACGCAATGCCCGCGTGCAAGCGCGTGCGATGCGTAATGGAGAAATTTTTCACGCTACAGGACCAATGCAGTGGGCACGAGATATGGGTTTGCGCACCTTGGGTGAAAGACTGATGGATATACCGTGGCTGTACGGC
>JBBAOY010000070.1:0-5466 GCA_040401095.1 Limnohabitans sp. | reverse complement strand
AGCAACAAAAACTCCATCAACGCTTTTTGCACATGCATCCGGTTTTCAGCCTCGTCCCAAACAACAGACTGAGGCCCATCAATCACATCGGCAGCCACTTCTTCACCGCGGTGAGCAGGCAAGCAATGCATGAATAAGGCATTCGGTTTAGCCTGCGCCATCATGTCAGCGTCGACGCACCAATCGGCGAAGGCTTCTTGGCGAATTGCGTTTTCTGCTTCAAAGCCCATACTGGTCCACACGTCGGTGGTGACCAAGTCTGCACCTTCGCAGGCTTGCATAGGATCTTTGAATACTTTGTAGCAATCGCGCGAACGCAACCCAGCGATGGCGGGGTCAACTTCATAACCACTTGGCGTACTGAGGTGCACGGTAAAACCCAGCAAGTCTGCCGCTTGCAGCCAAGTGTTGGCCATGTTGTTGCCGTCACCCACCCAGGCGATGACCTTGCCATGCAAACACTGAAGTGGATGTTGCGTATCGCCACGGTGTTCGATGTAAGTGAACAAGTCGGCCAATATTTGGCAAGGGTGAAACTCGTTGGTTAAACCGTTGATCACAGGTACGCGCGAATTGGCGGCAAAGCTATTGATCTTGTCTTGGCCGAAGGTGCGAATCATCACCAAATCGACCATGCGGCTGATCACTCTGGCGCTGTCTTCGATGGGCTCGGCGCGACCGAGTTGGCTGTCACCCGTCGTCAAGTGCACAACAGCGCCGCCCATTTGGTACATGCCTGCTTCAAAACTCACGCGCGTGCGAGTCGAAGCCTTTTCGAAAATCATGGCCAACGTGCGATCTGCCAGTGTGTGGTGTTTTTCGTAAGCTTTGAACTTGCGTTTGATCACAGACGCGCGGGTGAACACATAGGCGAGTTCATCTGCCGAGAGGTCGGCGAATTGCAAAAAATGTTTCACGCGTGTTCTGCCAAAAAGCTTCTGATCAAAGGCACCAAGATCGACACAATTTCATCGGCCTCTGGCTTTGTGATGATCAGCGGTGGAACCAAGCGAATCACGGTATCGGCAGTCACGCTTAAAAGCAAACCGGCTTCAACCGCGCGGTTCATGATCACGCCACAGGGTTTTTCAAGCGCAATGCCCAGCATCAGGCCTTGTCCGCGAATTTCTTTCACACCTTGGAGATGCAATAGATTGCTCTCCAGCGCAGAACGTAAATGGTTGCCAACCTCTATGGCGTTTTCTAGCAAGCCATCTTCTTCCATGATGCGGATCGTCTCAACGCCCGCGCGCATGGCCAGCGGATTGCCACCAAAGGTCGTGCCGTGGTTTCCAGGTTGAAAAATATTCGCGGCTTTGGGTCCAGCCACTACTGCGCCCACTGGTACGCCAGACCCCAAGCCCTTAGCCAAAGGCATGACGTCAGGCAAGATGCCCGCCCATTGGTGGGCGAACCATTTACCGGTGCGCCCCATGCCGCATTGCACTTCGTCGACCATCATCAACCAGTCGTGTTCATCGCACAGTTGGCGAACAGCTTGCATATATTCAATATGCATAGGTTGTACGCCGCCTTCGCCTTGAATGGCCTCCATAAATACTGCCACTACATTGGGGTTACCTACCGTAGCTTTTTTGAGTGACTCAATGTCGTTGATGGGCACGCGGATAAAGCCCTCCATCATGGGCCCAAAGCCCTCTTTGATTTTTTCGTTACCCGTTGCTGCCAAGGTGGCAAGCGAGCGGCCATGGAAAGACTTTTCATAAACCACAATTTCAGGCTTCTCAATGCCTTTGCTGTGGCCAAACTTGCGCGCCAGTTTCAACGCTGCTTCGTTGGCTTCTAAGCCGGTGGAGCAAAAGAACACATTGGTCAAACCAGACAACTCAACCAACTTGGCCGCCAAGGCTTCTTGGTTGGGTATGTGGTAGTAGTTGCAACTGTGGATCATCTTGCCGATCTGGTCTTGCAAAGCGGGGGTGAGTTTGGGGTGGGCGTGGCCCAAGGTGTTGACTGCAATACCCGCCAAGCCGTCCAGGTAGCACTTGCCGTTGGTATCCCAGACGCGCAAGCCTTTGCCATGCGACAAGGCCACGGGCAAACGTCCGTAGGTGTTCATGGTGTGGGGCGATGCAGGCGTGATCATGGCGACTCCAAAATAGAAACGACCCAACGAAGGTTGAGCCGTTGAGGTGCGATTTTAGGGGCATCACTGCCGAGAAATCTCGGCGGTATTAGGGTTTGTGCTAATCGCGGGTCTTCTACAAGATAGAATCGTTTCAGTCAAAGAAATTCGAGCGATCCTCGAAGCGCTGCCCCTCATACCAACCTCTACCCGATGGTTTCTGATCACACCAAAGAAGTCTTCATCTTAGGACTCACCCACGAGGGCCGAACCTTTCGGCCAAGCGACTGGGCGGAGCGTTTGGCCGGTGTAATGAGCCAATTTCGCCCGGGTGGCGCAACGCCAGACAGCTACATCAGCTATTCACCTTGGTGCGTTCCTAATTCCTTAGACGGCAATAAATGCGTCATCGTCCACATAGACCTGCGCGACGAAGAGCCGATGGCCTGGGATTTTGTGATGAATTTCGCCAAAGACAATGATTTGCAGATTTTGGAGGCCTGCTTGCTGCCTGATCCGCCCGAGAAGGCTGGGACTTCATAAATTCTTTTGTAGTCCTATAACTCCGAGAAGTTGTATAAGCCCAACAAAAAACCCGCCTAGGCGGGTTTTTGCTTTTTTGCTTTGCTGACAGCGCACCCGTTACAAACGGCAGCCTGAAAAATCAGGCTGGGCGGGTTGCCTAATAATTAGGCAGCGAGTGCCAAGGCCTTGACCTTGGTTGCGAGGCGGCTCTTGTCACGAGCCGCTTTGTTTTTGTGGAAGATGCCTTTGTCAGCGACAGTGTCGACAACGGTTTGCATCTTGCCGAACAATTCGGCAGCTTTGGTTTTGTCGCCAGCCAAGACAGCTTTCTCGACGTTCTTGACTGCAGTGCGGTACTTGGAACGCAACGAAGTGTTGGCGGCGTTGATTTTTTCGTCCTGACGGACGCGTTTACGGCCCGACGCAAGGCGCGGGTTCTTTTTCTTTGGCTTAGCAGATGCCATGGTTTGGGTTCCTTAAGTGTCTGTGGATGTTGTCAGCAAAGCCCACGATTGTAGCGGGAAACGCTGTCTGGCTACACTTGTGGCCGTGTCCTTGTTCAAATCCGCCTCTATTGTCTCAAGCCTGACCTTAGTGTCACGCATCACCGGTTTGGTGCGGGAACTCTTGATTGCCTCAACTTTTGGCGCCAGCGCGCTGACCGACGCCTTCAATGTGGCGTTTCGTATCCCTAATCTATTTAGGCGCCTTTTTGCCGAAGGCGCTTTCAGCCAAGCCTTCGTTCCCGTTTTAGCGGCCAGCCGCCAGCAGGCAGGGGACGAAGCCACGCACGTCTTGATTCACCAAGTCACCACCGTGTTGGCATGGGCCTTGTTTGTGGCCAGCGTTGCAGGCGTGTTGGGCGCACCATGGTTGGTCTGGGCAATGGCAAGCGGTCTACAGCAAACACCGCAAGGATTTGAAGCAGCAGTCGTGATGACGCGCTGGATGTTTCCCTACATCGCCTTGATGTCTTTGGTGGCTTTAGGTGCAGGAGTTTTGAACACTTGGAAGCGCTTTGCTGTGCCAGCGGCTACGCCCGTGCTACTAAACGTTTGCATGATCGGTGCAGCCCTGTGGGGCGCTCCGTTATTTGGACGTTGGGGTATTGAGCCCATCTACGCCATGGCGGGCGGTGTGATGCTCGGTGGCGTGGCGCAACTGACTGCCCAGTGGTGGGCGTTGCGCAAATTAGATCTTTTGCCCCGTGTAGGTCTGGGTTGGACTTCTCTGCGCCAAGCTTGGAAGAGCGAAGGGCCGCAACGCATCTTGCAACTGATGGCGCCTGCATTGCTTGGTGTGAGCGTGGCGCAGATTTCTTTGCTCATCAACACCCAAATCGCTTCGCACTTGACGCCTGGTAGCGTGAGTTGGTTGAGTTACGCCGACCGCTTGATGGAATTTCCGACCGCCATGCTCGGTGTTGCCTTGGGTGTGGTGTTGATGCCGCAACTCTCCGCTGCCAAAGCGGCCAATGACAACCAGGCGTTTTCTAACATGCTGGACTGGGGTTTGCGTTTGGTACTGGTGCTGGCCTTGCCTTGTGGCGTGGCCTTGTTGGTGTTCTCCCCGGCCTTGGTAGCGGTGCTGTACCACTATGGCGCCTTCAATGCGCACGACGTGCAACAGACCACCGTTGCGTTGATGGGCTATGGCGTGGGCCTCATTGGCTTGGTCGCCATCAAAGTGCTGGCGCCTGGTTTTTACGCAAGCCAAGACACCCGCACGCCGGTGATCATTGCGGTCTCGGTGTTAGTAATCACCCAGTTGCTGAATGTGGTGCTTGTACCTGTTTTTGCCCATGCTGGCTTGGCTCTGTCGATTGGCTTGGGGGCTTTAATCAATGCGGGCTGGTTACTCATTGGCTTGCGCAGGCGCGGGTCTTATGTGCCCAACAAAGGTTGGTGGCGCCTGATCGCACAGGTTTTGCTTGGCAGCGCTTTATTGGGCGCTTGGTTAGCGACCATGACGTATGCACTGAACTGGACTGACATGCAGGTGACACCGTTTTTACGCATTGGCTCCATGGCTGGCGTTCTGTTGGTCAGTGCGCTGATTTATTTTGTTACCCTTCGCTTGAGCGGATTGAATGTCATTAATTTGTTGCGGCGATAAAAGGCGTTGAACCATGGATTTCAAGTTAGAAGTGCCCACCTCTTTGGAATATTTTGCTTCGCTGGTGCAAAGCGACACGGAGTTCCCTTTGCTCGAATCCGCCATTTGCTTAGCCCAAGACGAATACCCCGAACTCGATATCCAAGAAGTCTTGGGGCAAGTTGACCAACTCGTCAGCCGACTCAAAAAGCGTTTGCCTGCAGACGCCGGTGCGATCCAAAAATTGCGATTACTCAACAAATTCTTTTTCGAAGAAATGGGTTTCGCTGGCAACGCCAACAACTACTACGACCCTGACAACAGCTATTTGCATGTCATGTTGCGGACACGTCGCGGTATACCTATCAGTCTGGCGCTGTTGTGGCTTGAGTTGGCCGGGCAAATAGGTCTTGAGGCGTATGGCGTTGGCTTTCCTGGGCATTTTTTGGTCAAGGTGCATCTGCCTTACCCACACGAAGGCAAGGTGGTCATCGACCCCTTCAACGGCCACTCGCTGACCAAAGAAGACTTGATGGAGCGCCTCTCACCTTTGTATGCCGAGTCTGGTCTTGCCCGTGAAGGCGATATCTCGGACGAATTACTCAAACACTATTTGCGCAGCGCCTCGCCCAGAGAAATCATGACGCGCATGTTGCGTAATTTAGAGGAAGTCTATGGCTCGCAAGACGATATGGAGCGCTTGGACGCCGTTAAGAAACGTTTGAAAGTTTTGTTGCCTAGTTTGGATGGGGCTGATTAAG
>JBBAOY010000069.1:0-7248 GCA_040401095.1 Limnohabitans sp. | reverse complement strand
TTACGCTTCTCTTCGAACGCGAGGTCAAAGCTGTGACGGGTTTGTTCCATCGCGTTTTTGATGCTCTCGAGTTGGCTAGCAACGTCTTCGTCTGCAGGACGGATGTCGAACCAGTGGAACTTCTCGACAGAAGCCATATAGGCTTTGTCGATCTTGCTGCCTTTAGCCAGTTTGTTGGGGCCACCGTTAGCGGCTTTACCGACCAAGAGTTTTTCGATACGGTCGAACGCGTCGGCTTCAACAATACGCAACTGGTCGTTCAAGTCGAGGCGGAAACGCTTCAGCTCATCGTCAATGATTTGCTGGGCACGCTTGTCACGCACGATACCTTCACGGGTGAAGACTTGCACGTCGATCACAGTACCTTGAGAACCTTGGCTCACGCGCAAAGAGGTGTCTTTCACATCGCTAGCTTTTTCGCCGAAGATGGCGCGCAACAATTTTTCTTCTGGTGTGAGCGTGGTCTCGCCTTTGGGTGTGACCTTGCCGACCAATGTGTCGCCCGGTTGCACTTCAGCACCCACATAAATGATGCCGGAGTCATCCAAACGGTTGAGTTGTTGCTCAGCCAAGTTCGGAATATCGCGGGTAATTTCTTCTGCGCCCAACTTGGTATCACGCGCCATCACCACGAGTTCTTCGATGTGGATGGAGGTGTAGCGGTCTTCAGCCACCACACGCTCGCTGATCAAAATCGAGTCTTCGAAGTTGTAACCGTTCCAAGGCATGAACGCGACCAACATGTTTTGGCCCAAGGCCAATTCACCGAGGTCGGTCGATGCGCCGTCAGCAATCACGTCCAACTTGGCGATTTTGTCGCCGCGTTTGACGATAGGACGCTGGTGAATATTGGTGTTTTGATTCGAGCGTTGGTATTTGATGAGGTTGTAGATGTCTACACCGACTTCACCGGCTTGGGCTTCTGCATCGTTCACACGCACCACGATACGGGTTGCGTCGACATAGTCAACCACGCCACCGCGGCTTGCAGTCACCACCGTGCCAGAGTCGATCGCAGACACGCGCTCGATACCAGTACCGACAAACGCTTTTTCAGCGCGCAAAACAGGCACCGCTTGGCGCTGCATGTTCGCACCCATCAACGCACGGTTCGCGTCGTCGTGCTCGAGGAACGGCACGAGTGAAGCAGCAACGGACACGATCTGAGCAGGAGACACGTCCATGTATTGGATGCGCTCTGCGCCACACAAAATGGATTCGCCTTTTTCACGGGCAGAGACCAAGTCGCCGGTCAAACGGCCTTCGCCGTCGAGCGTGGCGTTGGCCTGCGCGATCACGTACTTGCCTTCTTCGATGGCCGACAAATAGTCGATGTCCATGGTGACTTTGGCATCGACCACGCGACGGTACGGTGTTTCGATGAAACCGTATTCGTTCAAACGGGCATACAAAGCCAAGGAGTTGATCAAACCAATGTTGGGACCCTCTGGTGTTTCGATAGGGCAGACGCGACCGTAGTGGGTCACGTGCACGTCACGCACTTCAAAGCCTGCGCGTTCGCGGGTCAAACCACCTGGGCCTAAGGCAGAGACGCGACGCTTGTGCGTGATCTCCGACAAGGGGTTGGTTTGGTCCATGAACTGAGACAGTTGTGACGCGCCAAAGAATTCTTTCAACGCTGCAGAGATAGGCTTGCTGTTGATCAAGTCGTGCGGCATCAAAGGCTCTTGCTCGGCTTGGCCCAAACGCTCTTTCACGGCTTTTTCGATACGAGCCAAACCGGTGCGGTATTGGTTCTCGGCCAATTCGCCGACGCAACGCACACGGCGGTTGCCTAAGTGGTCGATGTCATCGACTTCGCCGCGGCCGTTACGCAAGTCAACCAAGATTTTGACAACGGACAAGATGTCTTCGTTAGTCAAAACCATCGGGCCGGTAGATTCTGTGATGCCGACTTTGGCATTGAACTTCATACGACCGACGCGTGACAAGTCATACGTATCAGGGTTGTAGAACAAACGTTGGAACAGTGCTTGCACTGCGTCTTCGGTCGGTGGCTCGCCAGGGCGCATCATGCGGTAGATGGCGACACGGGCTGCGAACTCGTCGATGGTCTCGTCCACACGCAAGGTTTGCGACATGTACGCACCTTGGTCGAGTTCGTTGGTGTAGATGCAATGCAACTCTTGCACACCGGCTTCGCGCAATTTCTTGAGCAAGGCTTCGGTCAACTCGTCGTTGGCACGGGCGATCAATTCACCGGTGTCGCTGTCGATGATGTTCTTGGAAATGACACGGCCAACAAGGAAGTCTTCTGGCACGCTGATATGCGTGGTTTTGCTTTCTTCCAATTCGCGGGTGTGGCGTGCTGTGACGCGCTTGTCTTTGGCAATGATGACTTTGCCGGATTTGTCTGTGATGTCGAAACGGGCGACTTCACCACGCAGACGCTCTGCGACAAATTCCATTTGCGCGCCGCTGTCCATCAAACGGAAGCTGTCGTTCACAAAGAAGTTGGCCAGAATAGTTTCTTGTGTCAGGCCAATCGCTTTGAGCAAAATGGTGACAGGCATTTTGCGGCGACGGTCGACGCGGAAATACAAGAGGTCTTTGGGGTCGAATTCAAAGTCCAGCCACGAACCGCGGTAAGGAATGATGCGGGCGCTGAACAACAATTTGCCAGAGCTGTGGGTCTTGCCCTTGTCGTGTTCAAAGAACACACCAGGCGAACGGTGCAACTGCGACACGATCACGCGCTCAGTTCCGTTGATGATGAAAGAACCTTTGTCGGTCATCAAAGGCACTTCGCCCATGTAGACCTCTTGCTCTTTCACTTCTTTCACCACTTTGGATTGCGGCGTCGATGACTCGCGGTCATAAATGATCAACTGCACACGTGCGCGCACGGCTGACGAATACGTCAAACCGCGGGTTTGGCATTCGCGCACATCGAATGCGGGACGGGCCAAGTTGTATTCGAGATATTTCATCTCGACAAAACCGTTGTGCGACACGATCGGGAATGCCGCTTCAAATGCAGCTTGCAAACCTTCTTGGGTGCGTTTTTTAGGGGCTACGTCGGCTTGCAAAAAGGCGGTGTACGCGTCTTTTTGCATTTGCAACAAATAAGGAACTTCCAGCACGCTGTCGCGGCTTCCGAAACTTTTGCGGATGCGCTTGCGTTCGGTGAATGTATAGGCCATGAGATCTCCGGGATTGATCGCTCAAAACTGTTGCCGCTCTACGCGTATCTCGCGCAAAGCAACGGGCTTGGTCGCTGGCCTCTACCAGCGTTGGCGGACGGTTGCGCATTGCACGCAACCCGAACCAAGGCATCTTCTGCAGTTGGGGTCAGAAGACACTCAAAAATCTTTTGACTTTTGGGTGTACTCTGTGAGCACAAAAGGCTGAACTGCGTTCAGCCTTCGTGTAATTCGGATGATTGCCGTAGTGAGCAGTGCGAGGTCGGTTTGAGAAGCGCAGCCGTACTTGAGTACGGTGAGCATCGCAAGACCGAGATCGGACTGCGCAATAGGCAAGGGCCGAATTACTTGAGTTCTACTTTCGCACCAGCTTCTTCGAGCTTCTTCTTAGCAGCTTCAGCGTCAGCCTTAGATGCGCCTTCTTTCACAGCCTTAGGAGCGCCGTCGACCATGTCTTTGGCTTCCTTAAGACCCAAACCAGTGATTTCACGCACGGCCTTGATGACCGATACCTTGTTGGCACCAGCTTCAAGCAACACGACGTTGAATTCGGTTTTCTCTTCAACAGCAGCTGCGCCACCGCCGCCACCTGCAGCAGCAGGCGCTGCCATCGCTGCGGCGCTTACGCCAAATTTCTCTTCGATGGCTTTCACCAATTCGTTGAGTTCCATGACCGTCATGCTGTCGAGCGCGGTCAAAAATGCGTCTTTATCGAATGCCATTTTTTGTTTCCTAACAATTAATTTAAAACAGTAAAGCTGGCCTTAAGCGGCTACAGCTTCGCCCTCGCCTTTTTTGGCAGCCAACGCGCCCAACACCACTGCGGTGCGAGACATTGGTGACATCAACAAGCCACACAACTGGGCCAACAACACTTCTTTCGAAGGAATGTTTGCCAATTGCTTCACGCCGTTTACGTCCAAAGCCTTGCCTGCAAATGCACCACCGCGAATCACCAACTTGTCGTTGGTTTTTGCGAAGTCAGCCACCACCTTAGCGGCGGCGACAGCATCGACAGAAAAGCCATAGATCAGCGGACCGGTCATCTGGTCCGACACAACTTCAAATGCGCTACCAGCGACAGCACGGCGGGCCAAGGTGTTTTTCAACACG
This sequence comes from Limnohabitans sp., assembly GCA_040401095.1. GTDB lineage: Bacteria > Pseudomonadota > Gammaproteobacteria > Burkholderiales > Burkholderiaceae_C > Limnohabitans. The sequence continues at coordinate 2,971 of JBBAOY010000069.1, read as the reverse complement.
CTTAAGCTCACTCCAGTGCTACGCGCTTGGTTACGCAGTTTGGTCATGTCCGCGACCGTGATGCCGCGGTATTCCGCCATCACCAGCGTTTGAGCTTGTGCGGCGAGCGTGGTCACTTCAGAAATGACCGCTTCTTTCTCACTGCGATTCAGACTCAAAGTCTTCTCCTTTAAATGTGTTCGCAAGCTGGTTGCTTTTGAACACGTCACTTTTGCAGCGACCTAACTGTCAGGAAAATTCCGTTCAGTGGGATCGCCATCTGCGTTGGTTGATGGATTAAGTGCGGTCAAGCCACACACCAACGGTCTTGGATGGCCTGTTGCAACTCTTGCGAATTGCTTCAGCCCACCACTCAGGGTCCTTGCGATTAAGCGAAAACCCGGATTTTTGATCGCTTGATTAAGCGGTCAGTGTTTGTGTATCGACGCGAACGCCGACGCCCATGGTGGACGACACCGCCACTTTGCGCAGGAATACACCTTTGCTCGATGGTGGCTTGGATTTGTTCAATGCTTCGACCAATGCTGCCAAGTTCCCTTGGAGTTTGTCAGTGTCAAATGACCGACGACCGATGGTGGCGTGCACGATACCGGCCTTGTCGACACGGAACTGCACCTGACCTGCTTTGGCGTTTTTCACAGCCGTGGCGACGTCAGGCGTCACAGTACCCACTTTGGGGTTTGGCATCAGACCACGTGGGCCCAAGATTTGACCCAAGGTACCGACCACACGCATAGCGTCTGGTGCAGCAATCACCACGTCAAACGGCATATCGCCTGCTTTGACCATGGCAGCCAAGTCGTCCATACCGACGATGTCTGCACCAGCGGCTTTGGCTTCTTCAGCTTTTGCGCCTTGTGCGAACACCGCGACGCGGGCTGTTTTACCGGTGCCGTTAGGTAACACCACAGCGCCACGCACCACTTGGTCTGACTTCTTCGCGTCAATACCGAGTTGCACAGCCACGTCGATCGATTCGTCGAACTTAGCAGTTGCACATTCTTTGACGATGCCAATGGCTTCGGTCAATGGGTACAACTTGTTGCTATCGACTTTGCCTTCAAAGGCTTTTTGTTTTTTAGTGAGCTTAGACATTTACACGCCCTCCACTGTCACGCCCATCGAACGGGCAGAGCCGGCGATGATGCGAACGGCTGCGTCGAGGTCAGCCGCGTTCAAATCTTCCATTTTTGCTTTGGCGATTTCTTCGAGCTGTGCGCGCGTGATCTTGCCCACCTTGTCGACGTGGGGACGTGCAGAACCTTTGTCGAGCTTGATGGCCTTCTTGATCAAAGTCGTCGCTGGCGGCGTCTTGATGATGAAGGTGAATGACTTGTCTGCAAATGCGGTGATGACCACAGGCAACGGCAGACCAGGCTCAACGCCTTGGGTCTGGGCATTGAACGCCTTGCAGAATTCCATGATGTTCAAACCACGTTGACCCAATGCGGGGCCAATCGGTGGCGATGGATTGGCTTTACCAGCTGGCACTTGCAGCTTGATGAAGCCGACGATTTTTTTCGCCATGCTTTTTCTCCTTGCGGGTGATAACGCTTAGGGCCTTTCGGCCTTCGGCTCCCCGGGGGTTAACGACTCTTTTTCAACCACTTGGCACCGAGTCGGGTGGCACCAAGTTTTGTTTTTTGTTTCGGCTTGCATTGCTTTGCCGTCGCCGCCAATATCTCTATTGGCTAAATTTCTAATCTCGCATCGAAAGACTTAAGTCTTCTCGATTTGTCCAAATTCCAATTCAACGGGTGTGCTACGGCCAAAAATCATGACCGATACACGCACTTTGTTTTTCTCGTAATTGACTTCTTCGATCGAGCCATTGAAGTCGGTGAAAGGACCGTCTTTGACGCGAATAAATTCGCCGACCATGAACTCGACTTTGTGACGCGGTTTGTCCACACCGTCTTGCATTTGGCTGACGATTTTTTGAACCTCGGCTTCAGATATAGGCGATGGACGGGTTTTCGCGCCGCCCACAAAACCAGTGACTTTGTTGGTGTGTTTGACCAAGTGCCATGACTCGTCGTCCAAGATCATTTCAACAAACACGTAGCCAGGGAAGAATTTGCGTTCAGCGGTTTTGCGCTGGCCGTTTTTCATCTCTACGACTTCTTCGGTCGGCACCAAGATGCGGCCGAATTTGTTGTCCATGCCTGCGCGCGCAATGCTTTCACGGATATTGCGCTCAACCGCTTTTTCCATACCCGAATAGGCGTGCACCACATACCAACGGAAATCCGGATTGGTGGGCGCTGCTGCTGCCGCAGGGATGGATGGCGTTTCTGCCGCTGCGTTGTCAAGGATGTCTGTCATTATTTTTTCCATCCCAAAATCAAGTCGTAGAACACCCATTCGAGTGTTTTATCGGTGAACCACAAAAACGCAGCCATGATGACCACAAAACCGAACACGTAAAGCGTCATTTGTGTGGACTCTTTGCGTGTGGGCCATACGACTTTTTTAACTTCACGCCATGCGTCGGAGCCAAACGCCACCAACTGGCGGCCTGGAATGGACAGCAAGAACATCACCACAGCCGCAGCCAAACCAGCCACCAAAGCCAACCACTGCGCAATGACGCCCTGTGGCGCCAAGGTATAAAAACCCGCCACAGCAGCGACCACCAACAGTCCGACCAAGACCAATTTGGCCTTGTCGCCTGCCGTCGATACGGTTTCAATATTTGCTGCTGACATGATGACTTAATGAATTCCTGAACCGTTTAATGACACTTAAAAAGACACACATTACGACGCTACTTAAGACACCAAAGCCCGCCATGAAAAGCGGGCTTTTTTGCCACCTACCGCAAAGCTACAGTGGCAGGGGCGGAGGGAATCGAACCCCCATCGACGGTTTTGGAAACCGCAACTTTACCACTAAGCTACGCCCCTAAGTGACTACTTAAGCAATGATTTTCGCAACCACACCCGCGCCGACGGTCTTGCCGCCCTCACGG
>JBBAOY010000068.1:0-7680 GCA_040401095.1 Limnohabitans sp. | reverse complement strand
CGGTTTTGCCTGGGGAAACGTGGAGTGTCAGTTTTAGCTTACCCAAAGCCTCATTAACTTTAAATTTGGTAAATTGAAACACGCCCTATGTACAGAATATTAAACCGTAGAGTGTTCATATCGCTCGCGGCGTTACCAGCTGGTTGCTCAATTCAATTTATAGCACCTGTCTCCGCGTCCAAGGTTAGTAGGAATGAGTCGGTTGGCGGTATTCGCTCTCCGGCATTAGGGCAGACTTGGGTTTATAGCAAATACAACTGCTACAACAGCCAATTGCTAGATGTCGTTAAAGATGAAGTTGTAGAAGTCAACAAAAGTATTCGTATAACTCGTAACTCAAAAACTAACGCAAACTTGGGAGATGAGATTCAGAGTGGATGGGGGCGCCTTAAACAAGATAGTTATTGGGAGTCAGTTCAAAACTATGAGCAGTCTGTTCCCATATGGTTGAATGGTTTAAATGTGGGAGATAAAGAAGCATTTGAGACTTATTATTTTTCAGGTACTTCTTCCTTTAAATATTGGTTGAGTGGAAGAGTTTCATTTGTTGGCTGGGAAAAAATCAATCTTCCTTTGGGTACTTTTGAAACTATGCATTTTGAAAAGCTAATACGCTTGTCCCAGTACGACAGCTTTCGCTTGGATACTGTTAGAAGAGACTCAATCTGGATTGCCCCAGAGATTGGGCGATGGGTTGTGCGAGAAACGAACGGAGAGTACAGAGTTTCTGGCGGAAAAGGCGGTTCAATTCGCCGAGAGGATAACTTTAGGTGGCAACTCGAAAGTTGGATATAAATTTCAATTTTTTAGTCAGCTCACAAATAGCTTCTTATCTTGGTGAGAAAAAAGCTTCATGTATTGAGTCAATCAAACTGAGAGATAAGTAAGAATCTTTTTTAAGTTACTTGCTTGATATGCTTCGACCGACCGTCCAGCCCGTCAAACGTACTTTTTCTATTACAAGCATATGCGGCACAGTCAGTGCGGCAAGTCCTACAAAAAGTAATTGAGCAAGTCTCATGTCCAGATCGATTCCAGCAGACAGCCACCAGGCGACAGCTACTCCGGTGACAGTTAACGCCATGGGCCATAAGGCGATTCGCATTAACGCGCCCATGTTTCCCGCCAAGGAGTAATCACGCGTTCTGAGCACATGTCGGGCGCTATGCATACCGCAAAAAAAGATCGTAAACCCGAGCAGAGGTGGAAGAAAAATCAGCAACCCAGCAACAGATGCAAGTTCCAAGCTGCGCAGCGGTTCTTTTTTAACACCTGCGATAGCAGCTAAGCTAACAGCTATTGTCCAAGGCCATGCAATCCAATTTAGTGTTGCAACAATAATTTGCGCATTTGTGTACCCAGCAAGATATGCAAAGATGCTTAAGACTTCCAATTGATGCAACACCAATGGACAAAGTATGACTGAACCACCATACAAAATTCTAAATAGCATCGAAGTTTTCTCGCCCTCTGGGTCACCTGAGAAATGGAATGCTGAAATCAATAGAAATGCTGCTAGGAAAATTCCCGGCGCGACCAACCATAAGCAAACCACTAGAGCAGCGGCTAAAACGTAAGCTAGTGAAAATAAGCCCCAGCCAGAGATTGATTTAATGCCAACGAATTGGCGTGCGTATACGGTATCTAACGCGCCATGTGGTACGCCCATGAATAGGATGATTGGTGACAGTATTAAAAGCTGAACCTCGGTGCTTAGATCTGGAAGCAAGGGAATTGAAAGCAGTATCGCCCACGCTATCAAACTAAACAAAATTCCTTGAAATTTGAGACTCATACTGGTTGCTTGTCTTTACCGATATTTACAGCACGCAGCATCATAAGAAACGCAGCTTTAAGAAAAGGAGCGAACGGCATGGCTAAAACTACTGCGAGACTGTCAACAACGCCGCTACGACCGCTTAGAAATCGAATAACTCGCGCCGTATTGGCGTTACTAAACAACGCAAAAAAGATGGCGCCACCACGTATAGGATCAGCTTTCAACACATTTAGAAAAATTTGATCCATTATGCGCAAGGGGAGAGGATCGGGTCTGTGAGGCACCGGTCGACTGTGCCGTATCAATGAAGAAGCACATTCATGAGCCCACAACTGAATGCGCTGAAAGGAATATCCTGTACTTGGTCGTGCGCTACCAGACATTACGCCTACCTGCACGTAACTATGGTGCGCAGGCAGTGGTAAGTTGTTTAGTCCCATTGGGAGAATGCCGTGTTCACTGCGCAAAGTCTTATACGCAGCGCCATTAACTAGTTTTGCAACTGCCGTATAAAGCTGTTCATTTAGGTCAATACGCTCCAGCGGCTGGGCGCCAAATACCGTCAGTTCAATTAGCGCTCGCTTTGATGTGACTGGTAATACATAAACAAAGGGTACGTGACGTGGATCGGGTTCTTGAAAGTTCATCAAGTCTAGAGTTCGAGCATCAAATATTGCCTCGTTACACTCGATCTCAAGCCCGTAAAAAGATTGCCAAAGCGTAGAGCCTCCACTCACAGCTGTTGCAGGCGGTCTTGTGTCAATTACATTACGGGCCAAGACACTACCGGTAGTAGTTTCAATAATCCAAACATTTTCATCGAAGTGCAGCTCGTCAATAACTGCGCTGCCCATCTGTAAAGTAATTGTTGACTGCCTTTCGATTGAAGCTAAAGCGCTTGAGTAGAAGTCTTCGCCAGCCAGCATTTGATAGGGCGTTGATCCACAATCGAGTGAAGTAGCCTGCCCACCGTTTGATACGCGCATTGTTTGCCAGTTGTGCTGAATTTTATAAGGTAGGACCTTTGATCGGTCACTCCAAAAGCACCATGTCCGATCGTTACGGTAGGTATCGCGTGATTCAATCACTAGGGTGCGAGGCGCTTTTGCGCCATAGGTCTCAAGCGCCATCGATAAGCTCAAACCAGCACAGCCACCTCCGAGAATTACAAGATCAAATACATCAGACATGCCGGTGACCAAAAGGCGTATCTGTCATCAAGAAAGTAGATAAGGAAGTGTGCAGGGTTGAGTCATGATGCTTTTGGATCAGCCAGAAATTTCGGATCATTGGTAAGAAAAATAACGCCTTAACAGTAACTAGGAATTTGGTATGACTTGGCACAGTTGTTCGACCGAACCAGTAAGCGTTTTGTCGCTTGCGAAGCTGGGTACCGATAGCATGATAAGAACGTGCTGCTACCAAAATACTGCAGCGAGCACCAAAAGGAAGATATGCTAAACCAGCCTCGCCACTGCGGTAGTATTTGTCAGCGGAGATGAGTAAGAGGTCGATACAAGTTTGTAATCGAGTTTGTAATGGTGAGAGCGGATTGATTAGTTCTTGCGGATCTAAATCTCCGACTAATGAGGCTGGCAGGTAGCGGCGACCAGCAGCGGCATCGGCTTGTACGTCACGGCATATATTTGTAAGTTGCATTGCAATACCTAGGTCTACCGCATGACGAAGTGCCGAGTTGTCATGGCACCCTAGTACCCTGGACATCATTGAACCAACGGTTCCCGCAACTTGATAGCAGTAGCGAAGCAAAGCACTTTCATCAGATATGCGAACTGTTTCCAAGTCCGACATCACGCCATCAATGAAGGTAAGAACGATTGCTGGCTCTATGTGGCATTCAGTCATCAGCGCAAGCATGTCAGTCACTACAGGAATAGACGACTCACCGTTTTTGATGTCCTGTGCGACCAAGGCAAGAGTCTTATGGGGATTCTCATTGAAGGACGCCTCGTCCGCCAAGTCGTCGACGTAGCGACAAAAACCATACAACCGTGTTGCCCGAGCAGCGTGAGCAGATGTCATCAAACGGCGAGCCCAATGAAAACTTCTACCCTTGAGAGTCAGTACCCGGTCTGCGCTTTGTAATGTTTCGTAAGCAATTCTTTTTATAGCTTGACTTGACTTCGCGCTCACAGAAGGAATAAGCGAATCGATGACCTTGGCAGAACAAATAACACCTGGTAGTCCTGCGCCTGGATGTGTTCCAGCGCCCACTAGGTAGAGATTCTTGATTCCCTCAGCCTTGTTATGGAAGCGGAACCAAGCTGATTGTCGAAACAGCGGTGCAACCGAAAACCCTGCTCCGTATGCGCTTAGATAATCATTCCGGAAATTTTCGGGCGTCATATAAAAGTCACTTTTAATACATTCGCTAAGGCCTGGCAATATCGTTTTATCTAGTGCAGCCACAATGCGAGACTGCAAGCGTGGGCCTTCTACTTTCCAGTCGACCGCACCCTTCAAATTAGGTACGGGGCATAGTACGTAAAAGCTGTCGCAGCCAGTGGGAGCAAAGCTGGGGTCGGTAGCTGTAGGGCGATGCAAATAAAGCGAAAAATCCTCCGACAAAATTTTGTCATGAAAAATATCAGCAAGTAGTTCTCGATATCGATCGCCAAGCCAGATGGTGTGGTGTGCAACATCGGGGTACTGGCGAGTTGTACCAAAGTAAAGAACAAACAGGCCCATGGAGAATTCTGCAGCGGCAAGTTTTAAACGGGCTGATGGCGCCTGCTGCTCAGAGGGGATCATCTTGCCGTACAGATGCGCTGGGTCTGCATTTGACACAACAACGTCAGCTTCAATTGAAGCGCCATTTTCTAGCGTAACGCCAGTTGCAACACCTTTAACAACATCTATTCGACTAACGGTAGTGTTTAGCTGCAAATCTATACCTTGACGCGACATTAAGGCACCTAGCGCTGATGTAATGGCCGCTGTGCCACCCATTGCAAAGTGCACGCCATATGCACGTTCTAGGTAATGGATCAAGCCATAAATGCTAGTGGTATCGAACGGATTTCCGCCAACCAATAGCGGTTGAATTGAAAAGGCCTGGCGAAGCTTTGGGTTTTTGAGGTGTCTAGATACGAGCTTCCAAACCGTATCTTGGCAGCGAAGTCTAAGCAGGGCAGGGATCTGCTTTAGCATCTTTCCAAAGTTATGAAAGGAAACGCCAGACAGCTGGGCAAATCCAATTTCGAATATCTTTTCAGATTGAACAAGTAACCTTCGATAGCCATCACAATCTGCTGGTTCAATTCGTGCTATTTCTGCTATTGTTTCTTCAAGTGTGCCGCCGTAGTCGAACTGGGTATTGTCAGAAAAATGAAAGCGGTACCAAGGCGTTAAAGGAACAAGTTTCACAAATTCAGAGAACTTTTCACCAAACAAGGCAAATAACTCCTCAAACAGAAAGGGAGCAGTGATGACCGTGGGTCCTGCATCGTGTTTGAAACCATCGCGGGAAAAAACTTGTGCACGTCCGCCTAAGTCGTTGCAACGGTCTATGAGTGAAACCTCATAGCCTTTAGCACGCAAGCGCAGTGCCGCCGCGATACCGCCAAAACCGGCGCCAATAACAATAGCTTTCATATGAGGTCTTCCAATGACAGACGTGAAAGCCCGAGGTAGGCATTAAAAAAAAGGAGTCAAGCTTAAGAGCTCAACCCCTTACTGACATTAAGTCTTTGTTGTCTTTTCAGACTCAGACTGGCTAACAGCTACGGCCCAAATGATGAGGCCAAAAGCAACCTTGTTCAAAAGGTCTGCAAGGTTGTAGATAACATTCAATGCGTTTGCACTCTGCTCTGGACCGGCACCAGTGAGGTAGCCAAAAAAGTAGCCAATCGGGTAGACAGCCCATCCAAAAACGACGATCAAGCGCATCGCACTGAAAGCAGACTGCACTTCAACAGGCGCACTGTCTGCATTGATTTTTCCTGCTTCACCCAAGTAGATTTCATAGATGATGAATGCCCAGCCAGCCATACCGATGATGAATGCCGGAAGCACAGCCATGTATCCCGCTTCACCCAAATAGCCGCCGATCAACATTACCAGCGTTCCGACCATCAAGCGCCAAAAGACACCAGCAGGTACCTTGGTGATGGCCGACAAGATAAGGAAGAACTCAATCATCAGCAAAGGAACTGTGATCAACCAGTCGATGTAGCGAAAGACTGTGGGGGTTGAGCCTGTAGCAACCCAGACGTCACGCATGTAGAAATAGTGAACTGCAGCAACTAAGGTAACTAGTCCTGATACTGATAGCGATGTCTTCCATTTAGGTGAAACGCGGTCGCGTTCCAAGAAGAAAAAGACTGTGGCTGCAACCAGCGTCATCGAGATGATCCAAAAACTGATACCTACAAAATCATCCTGTTTGAGATTTCCGCTGGCTTCCGTTGCATTAGCAACTCCGGACATCAAAACAAGAGCGCCACCAATCAGGGGGGCGGCTAATGCTGATAGCCACGCCCAAATACAGGTTTGCTTTGTTGTCATTAATTTATCGATCATTGTGTTTACCCTTTAATAAAAGTTTGAGATTTATTCGATTTTTAATAATTTGAAACGTAAATGTATCACTTATCAAGATATTGAAACGATCTTTTATGTAATTTATCGTTTATTATCGTATTTATATTGTTTCAATATCGTTTCATATGATTTGTAATATGAATTAAAACCAAGTCCTACCTCGGAGACATAACAAATGGCTGCTAAGAGTTCCACACATGAATCTGGTGCTGAGTTTCGATTGCGAAGTGGTGCAGCTTCTCGATTAGCGGGCATATCAGCTTCGACACTTCGTATTTGGGAGCACCGCTACGGCGTTGTGTTGCCCCCCAAGTCGGCCACTGGTCATCGTTCCTATTCGATGCAAGATATTGAACGATTGCGAATCATCAAGCGCCTCACTTCTCAAGGCCATTCAATTAGTACTGTTGCCCACCTAGACGTTGATGCTCTCACTACGTTGTCATCAAATTCTCATGCGCGACCATTGGGTGTTCAAAAAGTTCTTGTCGTAGGAAATGTCGCAGCTCGTAAGTTGGAAGGGCGGTTTAAGTTGGAGCCTATGCTCGTCTTTGACGATCTTGATCACGCAGAGCTCCAAGCTGAAGGCGTCGGGCAGGTAGACGTGATTGTTGTTTACTTAAGAACACTACATGCACACTTAGCAGCGCGCATCCTGTGGTTGCGAAATAGCCTTTCTGCTTCAAACGTAATTGTTGTCTATTCTTTTGGAGCCGAACCGGTTTCAGACTCTCTGCTGGCGGCTGGAATTACTGTTCGCCGCGCTCCCTTGAGCGGCAATGAGTTACTTAGTCTGATCTTTACAGGCCCCAAAACGAACGAAAACTTTAATGTTCACACCCAATCAAACATAAGACGTTTCAGCGATGCCGATCTTATTGCGCTAGCGGAGACCCCTTCGCTGGTGACTTGCGAGTGTCCAAGGCATTTGTCAGAGATTGTTTTGCTTTTAGTTGAGTTCGAGACGTACAGTAACGAATGCGCTTCACAAAATAAAAAAGACGCCTTGCTGCACCGAAATCTCCTCGAACTCACTAGCCAAGCTAGATCCATCATGGAAAAGGCCTTGGATCAGGTGGTCAGCGAGGAGAATTTGTATCACTTGGTATCAAGGTAAGTCTTGGTGGTTTTGAGATTTCTTCTAAAAAGACGTTTTTAATTTGGATCTAGCCCGTCGATTCACTATTACCAAGAAGTTCTATAAACCTTGGTGCCACTTTGAATGCTGAAAACAAGCTATCAGTATGAAGCTCTTAAAAATAATTTCAAAACCAGGTAAATGACCCTTGTCTTTTGGTATTCACAAGATCTATTCAAAATATCAATCACCACATTTT
>JBBAOY010000067.1:0-7727 GCA_040401095.1 Limnohabitans sp. | reverse complement strand
CTTCTTACAGAAAGCGGTTGTATGACAGTCAACATCTTTGGACGCCATTCCAACGCAAAGGAAAGCGCTCAAAAAATAGCCCGCGTATTTAGTGATGGCACGGTTTGGATTTTCAAGCCTACCACAGCAGGAAACTCGATCGTCATCGCACTAAGAACTTCACAAAAAATGGATAGATCAGAACTTTCGTCACTCGCACAAGCCATTGAAAGCCGATGGCCCTTGCCTGCGAGGCAATGGCCAAAAGTATTAACTCCCGTAAGTCTTTCATAGTATGAGCAAACCAAGAGCATTAATCATTGGTGGATCCATGGGCGGACTTTTTGCAGCAAATCTTTTGCATCGTGCTGGCTGGCAAGTTCAGGTTTTAGAAAAATCCACCACGCCATTGACTAGCCGCGGCACTGGAATCGCGACCCATGCAGGCCTTATGAAGGTTATGGAACTTGCTGGTGCAAGATTTGGTGAAGCACTAGGGACACCAATCAATACGCGCAAAGCATTTGATGCAAGTGGCAATATTCTTGCGCAACTAGACACACAGCAGGTAATGGCTTCTTGGTCACGTTTATTGAGTTTTTTGCTGGAAGCTCTGCCTTCGGATCTTTATCGAATGGGCAAAATGGTGACAAGTATTGAAGCTGGTGATGCAAAAAATAAAGCAATCGTTCGCCTTGCTGGAGACGAATCTATAGAGGCAGACTTAGTGGTGGCAGCTGATGGCTATAGGTCTTGGTCGCGACATCATTTATTCAATGCCCCCGCCCCTGAATACGCTGGCTATGTAGCGTGGCGCGCCATGGCCCCCTTGGCACGTTTAGACAAGGCTTATCAGGACTTGCTTCACGACGGCATGATGGTCTCTCAATTGCCCGGCGATCAAATTTTGGGCTATCCAGTGATGCCATCTGATAACAATAACGATGTGCATATCAATATTGTGTGGTATCGAAAAACAAATACAGATGCATTAAAAATTCTTTTAACTGACGAACGAGGTGTTCAACACTCTGATGGTATTGCGCCGAAGCTAATTCACCCACTAGTATTACAAAATTTAAAGCAACAAGCAGCCGATACATTGCACCCTGCTTGGACTCAAATTATTCAACTCGCGCCCGAACTTTTCATGCAGCCTATCTACGACAGCGTGACCACTAGCATGGCTCGATCTAGAGTTGCCTTAATTGGTGATGCTGCATTTATATCTAGACCACATATTGGCCAAGGTGTTACCAAAGCTGCTGGTGACGCGCTTTGTCTAGTCAAGTGCCTGCAATCAAATACAACTGACGTTTTGCATGCTCTACAAATATTTTCCAAACAGCGGGTAGTTATTGGACACCAGGTCATTCAATATGCGCAAAGATTAGGCTCCGTCATTTCACAACCTGGCGGTGAATTAGCAAGTTGGAGCCAGTTGTACAGCAACGTGGCGAATGTTTTAAGAGACACGGCAGTAGAGTTAGATGGCGTTGCATGTGTTTAATGCAAAATCTTGTGTCTCTCTAAAACTTCTAATCCATGCCAGCTATAAAAATACAAAGTATTACGATACGGCAAGTCAATTTGCCGCCAAAAGTGGTGCGTACAGATGCCATTCAATCATTTGTCACGCAGGAAACCGTTTTACTTACTCTGCACTGCAGTGATGGCATTGACGCCACTGGTTACGCGTACACCATTGGCACAGGTGGCTCATCTGTCATTGCGCTGTTAAAGGACCATCTGGCTCCTCGGTTAATTGGCCGTTCACCCCTAGAGATAGAAGCAATTTGGAAAGATTTGTTTTACTTCACCCATGCGACTGCTGTTGGTGCTATCACCAGCTTGGCATTAGCTTGCGTAGATACCGCTTTGTGGGACTGGCGTGCGCAAAGTCAACAGTTGCCCTTATGGCGTTTGCTTGGCGGTGCACAAGACAAATTACCTGTCTACACCACCGAGGGTGGCTGGTTGCATTTAGAAGCGGCTGAACTGGTAGACCAAACATTGGCTGCACAAGCGCAAGGCTTTAAAGGCGCCAAGATAAAAATTGGTCGTCCGCATGTCAGTGAAGATGTTGCCCGACTCTCGGCCGTTCGCACTGCAGTCGGTAGCGGCTTTGAACTGATGACTGACGCCAATCAAGGTTTCAACCGCCCCGAGGTCATGCGTCGCGCAAAAGCCTTTGAGGGCTTAGATCTAGCGTGGCTTGAAGAGCCCTTGCCAGCCGAAGACCTGAGCGGGCATCGGCAGTTACTAGAACATACAAATATTCCTGTTGCAGTCGGCGAGTCGATGTACCACCTATCGCAGTTTCGCGAATATTTGGAGCAAGGCGCCTGCAGCATCGTTCAACCCGATGTAGCGCGCATTGGAGGCATCACACCTTGGATCAAGGTAGCGCATTTGGCTGAAGCATTTGATGTGCCCGTATGCCCACACTTTTTAATGGAATTGCACGTCAGTCTATGTGCTGCAGTACCTAATGCAGCCTGGGTGGAATACATTCCGCAACTCGACGACATCACCACATCACGTATCCAAGTAGAAAATGGCTTTGCCTATCCACCCGAAACACCAGGACTTGGTATTACTTGGGATTGGCTAGAGATCAAAAAACGTGCATCTCTACAACTCACCATCACCGCCTAAAAAATTCACTCAGCTATGAACCGAATCGACCTCCTCATTCAAAATGCACTAGTCTTTGATGGCAACGGTAATGAACCCCACCTACAAGATGTTGCGATACATCAAGGTCTCATCCACGAAGTCGGTCCCGCTTTAAAACTACAGGCCAACCAAGCCATCGATGCGCAAGGTCTGGCACTCATGCCAGGCATCATTGATAGCCATACACATTACGATGCCCAAATAACGTGGGACCCTTATGTCAATCCATCTCCAGCTCTTGGCGTTACCACCGCCATTATTGGAAACTGCGGTTTCACTATTGCGCCCTGCAAACCAGTTGATCGCGAAATAACCATGCGCAACCTCACGCAAGTAGAGGGTATGTCTTTAGATGTTTTACGCCAAGGAATTGACTGGGGCTTTGAAACCTTTCCTGAGTACTTGCAACTTCTTAAGCGCAAAGGCAGTGCTGTGAACGTAGCGGCTTACATTGGTCATTCATCCGTTCGCACTTGGGTTTTAGGAGATCAAGCCAACAAACGTGCTGCCACCGCCGATGAAGTAGAGCGTATGGCAGATATTGTTCGGGATGCGATGGCCCATGGCGCTATTGGTTTTGCAAGTAGTACGAGCCCGGCGCATAACGGTGAAGGTGGGTTGCCAATGCCATCACGCTTAGCCAATGATGAAGAAATGATGGCCATGATCAAAGCCATGGGCGAAAAGGGCAAAGGCATCTATATGGTGACCAAGGGCGGGCAAATGCCCGTGTCGTTTCTGGAAGACATGGCAGCCCAATCTGGTAGACCCGTGATGATCGCTGCCCTGCTGCATAACAGCACAAATCCGACTGCTGTGTTTAAAGACTTGGATGCAATCACCCAAGCGAATGCCCGAGGAAGACAGGTAGTGGGCCAAGTTTCTTGTTGCCCTCTCACGATGGACTTTACCTTTCAGTCGCCCTACCCTGTTGAAGGGTTGCAAAGTTGGAAGCCAGCACTCGGCCTTACACACGATGCATTGATCCAAAAACTTTCTGACTCCAACTTCAGAAATCAAGTGCGTAGTGAGTTGGCCACTACTGCAACTTTTCGGTTATTTAATAACGAATGGGACAAAGTACATGTTGTTGAAACTTGTCTACCCCAACACGCCAACTTCGAACAACGCACTGTGGCTGCATTAGCAAAAGAACATCAAAAAGACCCACTCGACTTTGCTCTTGATTTAGCAGTATCAGAAGATTTAAAAACCGTCTTTACTGCACTCTTACTAAATAGCGATATCGATGCAGTGGGCTCCATGCTGAATCACCCGCATAGCCTGGTTTCTCTGAGTGATGCAGGCGCGCACTTGACATTCTTTAACGATGCTGGTTTTGGCTTGCATCTGATGGGTTACTGGTCTAGAGAATTAGGCAAGATGTCTATGCCCGAAGCCGTCCGCCGATTGACTTCGCTACCAGCACGCATACTTGGTTTAAAAAACAGAGGCCAAATACGCAAGGGTTATTTTGCAGACCTCTTACTCTTTGACCCGCAAACAGTCAATCGCGGCAACAAGCATCGCGTATTCGATTTGCCAGGAGGTGCTGCAAGACTGCACACCGACGCCATAGGTGTCAAAGCTGTGTGGGTCAACGGACAACAAGTAGCCGATCACAAGGGCTTGCTAAAACAAGCATCGCTTGCAGGTCAACTTTTAACAGAGTTTGTGTAAGCACAGCACCTGTAACTCTATCTTCATGCAAACTCAAATTGACCACCTAGTTGTGGCCGCTATAAGTCTAGACCAAGGAGTGCAATGGTGTGAAGCGCTGTTTGGTATTACACCAGCGTTAGGCGGAGAACATGCCTTATTCGGCACACACAACCGATTATTCAAAATAGCCACACCAAAATTTCCTATGGCATATTTTGAAATCATCGCAATTAATCCAGCGGCTGTTCGCCCTAAAAAAACTACAACCCTCCACCCACACCGTTGGTTCGATTTAGATGATTTTGAATTGCAGAAAAAAATTGCCAAGGAACCGCGCTTGATCCATTTTGTTGCGAGTACGCCAGACATCAAAGCTGCGCGTATGGCTTTACGCATGGAAGGCATAGATCGTGGTCCAGCCATCCATGCAGAACGTCAAACTAACAAAGGAATATTGCATTGGCAAATTTCAGTTCGCGCTGACGGGCAACGCCTTTTTGACGGTGCGCTTCCAACCCTTATCCAATGGGGTAAAGCAGATGCAACGGAGCCATTACGCCTTCACCCACGCAACACACTGCCGCGCTCTGGCGTGACGTTACAAAGCATAGACATTACCCATCCAAGCGCAGAAAAACTGCAAGCTGCGTACGCATCTATTGGTCTAAACGGTATATCTATTTCTGAAGGGCCCGCCAGCATCAAGGGAACGCTTAAAACACCTAAAGGGATAGTGGTGCTTGAGTAGCCTTACAACAGAAAACTCGATAGCCCACAAGATCGATACAGACTGCCTGGATGCGCTACCACGTAAGTCGGGTGTTTATATCTTCAAAGGTGAAGGCAAACTGCCGCTCTACATTGGCAAGAGCGTAGATATTCGTGCACGGGTCATGAGCCACTTACGCGCGCCTGATGAGGCCAACATGATTGCCCAGACACGCCGCATCGATTTCATAGAGACGGCTGGCGAGATAGGCGCCCTGTTGCTTGAGTCACGCATGATCAAAGAGCTAAGCCCACTCTTTAACCAGAGGCTTAGACGAATTCGCACGCTTAGCTCTATTCGCTTAAACCAAACCAACCAAGGCACAGAACCCGAAATCGTCGATAGCAAGTCTGTCAACCTTGGCTCAACGCCTGAGCTTTATGGATTGTTTTCTTCTCACCATGCGGCTCGCGCAAAACTCAAAACCTTAGCGCAACAACATATGCTGTGCATGTCGGTGCTGGGACTGGAAAAGACATCTAAGAGGGGTTGTTTTGGTCTGCAGATCAAAACCTGTTTAGGTGCATGCGTAGGAAAAGAAGACCGTCAAACGCATGATGAACGTCTTTTCTCTGCACTTATTGATTCACAAGTGGAGTTGTGGCCATTTAGCGGCCCTATCGATCTGATTGAAGAGGCAGATGGCTGGGTACAGCGACACCGTGTAAATAATTGGTGTTACCTAGGTACTCAGTGCTCTAAGTTGGGGGAAGCAGGCAAACCCTCAAAACTCGAAACCCACGGCTTCGATCTCGACAGTTACAAAATATTGGTCAAACCCATCATGCTTAAAACAGTCAAGGTTGCGTTAGTTGATCTATAACTGAAAATAATTTCTATAGAAAAATACGCCACATAAACCTGAATGTGGGTCTTGACAAACACAATATCAAAAGATATCATAAAGATATCTTTAAAAAAGGTCATTTTTATGAGAACTGCTCCGAGTCAAATTGCCTTTCGATACCGTTCTCAAGATAGTTCAACTGGCATCACACGAATCACAGCCAAGCGTCTCGCCAACACGCTTGGCGTGGATGAAACACAAGTGATTCACCTTGCTTTACATGCGCTAGCAATTAAGTTTTTACCCCAATACGAACCCGATGATGGGCCGCTTTCAAAATCGCAACTAAGCCAAATTAAAAAATCTGCGCTAAAAGCAAAAGGTGGCACTGTCCGCTCCAGCCTCTTTGAAGCCTGAGGCACCAAATGAAATGGTGGCCTGAACCCAGTGCAGGAGAAATTGTTTGGTGCTACTTTCCAAACAGTATCCAGCCTAAACCCAAACCAAGACCTGCCTTAATTTTAATGACCAAGTCAGATGAGAACGGGCTTATCTTTGTGCAAGTTGCGTATGGAACGAGTCAAAAATTAAGTCGCCTCTACTCAGGCGAATTCAGAATTACTAAAGAAGATAACCCTGCAGCATATTCAAGTGCAGGACTTAGTTACAACACTAAATTCAATCTTCGCGCAGTCCTTGAATTGCCATTCAATGACATGTATTTCAATGTTCCACCCCATGCACCGCATGGCCAAAATCCTAAATTAGGTGTTCTTCATCCAACCATGGTGAAGATCGCATCGGCAGCACATTTATCCATAAAGGGTTGACCAATCCCCACACCCTACTCTCTTCTGCCTGCCAGAACTGTGACAACTATGAAGATTGTTTTCATCTCAACATACTAAAAACTATCAATGTCACCTACACCCCTGCTGGTTTTTTTATAGTTTTCGAGCGATCTACTACATCTACTGGAATTTGATTGATGTCTCTTCCATCAAAAACAGTAACTTTCACAGAACCCGAATTAATGGGTACTGCCCATAGTTGTTTATAAAAAGCTGACAAGCTTTCTACAGGTTTTTCATTTAAGCCAAGCAACCATTGCCCAGGCCTTATGCCTGCTAAATACGCCGGACTTTCTGGGGTCACGCGAACAATTTGAATACGCCCCTGTCTTTCCACTGCATTGATACCTAACCAAGGTCTACGACTATTGGGACCCACTCCGTTTTGCAGCATCTCTTTAAAAATTGGCTCCAGTAACTCAACTGGAACAAACATATTGCCGGCCAAGCTAGCCGGATTCTCCGCAGGCATAACGTCTTGCATAAATAGGCTTCCGATTCCTATTAACTCGCCTTGCAAATTAAATAGCCCCGCACCAGAGTGATTGACTACGGGTGGGCTTGTATAAATTGCGCTATCGAGGTGATATTCCCAATACCCTGTGAATGCACGAATATCTTTTAGCTTGGTGGGGCCTGAGAAAGCTGATTCACCCGCAGACACAACCAAAAGCATTTCGTCGATTTTTTGATCTTGGGATTTACCAAATTTAACGGGCTCTATACCTTGAAGAGGAATGAGCGATTTGATTAATCCAAATCCAGTCGCTTGGTCATACGCCACAACTTGGGCAGGGTAAGTTTTTTGCTGATGGGTTCGAATTTCTATTTGTTCGGTTTCTAAAATTAAATAACCAATCGTCAGAATCAAGCCGTCTGCTCGAATCACTATGCCGGTACCTTGCCGTTCTTTTCCAAGGGTTCGAGCAGAGGCTGCGTCATCGATAGCACGGCTTGTAATTTGTACGGATGCGGTTTGCGCACGCTGCAATATTTGACT
>JBBAOY010000066.1:0-8541 GCA_040401095.1 Limnohabitans sp. | reverse complement strand
AAGCCACCAGTGGCAGCGACGCCCAATCGGTGGTGTAGTTCGGTGACTTTCTCTCTTGTCGCATCTGCCATTGGCTAAACGCACCTTGGGTAGAGATCTTCACAAAGCCGCGCCCGAAACGCTTGTTCAACGCGTCCACTGCGGTCATGAGATTTGCTGAAGGCGCTTGGCTCGGTTCTAGCCAATCACTTTGCAAATGCGTGATGGGCGTGATTTCACTCAACATGATTCCCGCTTTCTTATACGCATAGTCTGGCTTGAACATGCGCCCGACCAAATAGTCGGCCCATCGGTTCACAACCAAGCTGTCATTCGTAGGTTGCGGCAGCGGCACTGACAAAGAAGGCATGTACTGCGGCTGGTCATGGCGAAACCGATTGGTTTGTAAGAACACTTGGATCACCGACGCGTGCGACTCTTGTGCTCGCAGCTTGGCGCAAGCATTGGCAACAAACGTGCTCATCGCGTCTTTCAACACGTCAGCATCGTGCACAGCTTGCCCAAAGGAACGGCTGGCAATGATTTGTTTTTTAGCAGGCGTGACTTCCGCTAGATCGATGCATGCAATGCCTTGTAATTCACGTTGTGTCTTTTCCATCACCACGCCAAAGGCGGCGCGCAATGTGGGCAAATGCGCCACGCGCAAATCTTGTACCGTGTAAATGCCATGCTCTGCTAAGCGCACTGTGAGCTTGCGCCCTACCCCCCACACCTCGTCTACCGCAATGCGGCTGAGCAAATGGTCTTGTTGCGTAGACGTGAGATCGTTGTAATTAAAAACACCTTTGGAGCGCGGGTGCTTCTTGGCAATATGGTTGGCCAATTTCGCCAAGGTTTTGGTCGGACCAATACCAACGCAGACAGGAATACCAGTCCACGCGATAACACGGTCGCGCATTTGGTAGCTCGTCTCTTTCAGGTGTGGCGTGCCCGTGAGATCGACAAAACACTCATCAATGGAATAGACCTCATGCCTTGGCGAATAGTCACTCAAAATCGCCATCACTCTATTAGACATATCGGCATAGAGCGCGTAGTTCGAACTCAAAGCCAAGATGCCGTGTTCCTCCGCTAACGCTTTACATTCAAACCATGGTTGCCCCATCTTGATGCCGAGCGTTTTCGATTCGTTCGAACGCGAAACAACGCATCCATCGTTGTTCGACAACACCACGACAGGCACGTCTTTCAAATCTGGACGAAAGACTCTTTCGCAACTGACGTAAAAGTTATTGCAGTCGACCAATGCCAATTGCTGAATCTGCGCAGACATACGGTTAACACAGCTTGTGCAGATTGAAGGTGACAACGCCCCAGACCACAAAGTCATCTTCTTCTTTAATCAGTCGAATGGGATAGATGTTGTTCTCGGCCACCAACTTGACGACGCCACCACGCCGGTACAAGCGCTTGACGGTAAATTCGTTGTTCAGCAAAGCGAGCACGATGTGGTTGTGCTTGGGCGTCACGCTACGGTCCACCACCAAGGTGTCGCCCTCATAAATGCCGGCCCCCGTCATAGAGTCGCCTTTCACCCGAAAAAGATAGGTCGCGTCTTTGTTGCGGATGAGCTCTTTGTTGAGGTCCACCCGCTCTTGGGTGTGGTCGGCGGCCGGGGAAGGAAAACCGGCGGGGACTTTCCAGGTGCAGACGTCTAAATAAAGCGGAGCGGAGAGAACCTGTCGAGGGTGGTTTAATAGATTTGATGAAATTGGCATAAATCCTATAATACTGTTTTTATATACAGTATTGCAAGGTTTTTATGGCAATGCGCTAGAACCATAACAAGGAGACACACATGATCGAACACCACATCGACATCCCAACCGCCGACGGGTTAATGAATACCTTCGTGGTTTACCCAGAAGAGAACGGGCCCTTCCCCGTTGTCTTGTTTTATATGGATGCACCAGGCAAGCGCGAAGAGTTGCACGACATGGCCAGACGTTTGGCCACCGTCGGTTACTTTGTTGTGCTGCCCAATCTTTACTACCGCCGCACCCGAGACTATTACCTCAAAGAACGCACACCCGAGCAACTGGAAGAGATGTTTGGGCACATGCATTCTTTAAACGCACATACCAGCCATACCGATACGCAAGCCATTCTGTCGTATGTGGATCAAAACACCCACGCAGATGCCAAAAGAATCGGCGCTGTTGGCTACTGCATGAGCGGCCCATTCGTGATGTGGGCAGCAGCAGATTTCCCAGACCGCTTCCAAAGCATTGCGTCCATCCATGGCGCCAATATGGTCACCGACGATGCCGACTCACCGCACCGCATGCCGCCCAAAATCCGCTGCGAAAGTTATTTCGCTTGTGCTGAGATCGACAAGTGGGCGCCGCCCGAGGACATTCGCCAACTTGAGCAAGCCCTAGTGGACGCAAAAAACAAACACCGTATCGAATGGTTCCCTAAAGCCGAACACGGCTTTGTATTTCCCCAGCGTGCAGTCTATGAAAAGCACGGAGCGGAAAGGCATTGGGAGAGACTGTTTGATTTGTTCGGCAGAACTTTAAAAGTTTAAAAACTGGAGTAACGCATGACACGTAAATTTGTAGACCTCTCCATATTCTTAGAAAACGACGTCATCAGTGACCCACCCGCCTTTGCGCCCAAGATTGAATACTTCACGCATGACAATACATTTGCGCAAATAGAGCCTTTTTTTCCAGGCTTGAAAAAAGAAGACTTGCCCGATGGAGAAGGTTGGGCTGTCGAATTTGTGCATCTGTCTACCCACAACGGCACACACCTTGATGCGCCCTACCACTTTCACTCCACGATGGACAAGGCACTGGGCGAAAAAAAGCCTGCCATTGCCATCCATGACGTTCCACTGGAATGGTGCTTTCAACCAGGCGTCAAATTAGATTTCCGTCACTTTGCTGATGGCTATGTCGTCACCGCTGAAGACGTAGAAGCCGAATTGGCACGCATTCAACACAGCTTGAGCCCCTTAGAAATTGTGGTGATCAACACACGTGCTGGTTCCCGCTATGGCTCGAATGACTACGTCTCGAGTGGCTGCGGCATGGGATACGAAGCCACCATGTATTTATTAGAACGTGGTGTGCGGCTTACTGGTACCGACGCTTGGAGTTGGGATGCACCGTTTGTCCACACCGCGCAGAAATACGGCGCATCACAAGACGCTTCGCTTATTTGGGAAGGCCACAAAGCAGGACGTGACATCGGTTACTGCCACATAGAAAAAATGCACAACCTAGAAAGCTTGCCACCCACTGGCTTTTACATCAGCTGCTTTCCGCACAAAATTCGTGGCGCCTCTGCGGGGTGGACGCGTGCTGTGGCGATTTTTGATGATGCGTTGATGGCTAGCCAGTAAATTAAATCTGCGAAGCGCAACGTACCCTCATTACCTAAACCTTAACCCTATACGTCCCAGCACTCCAAAATCCGCATCTACTGTGTCGCCCGAACTCAACTCCAATGGCGTCATGCAGGTTCCAGTGGTGACGAATTGACCCGCTTGCAAACTGACACCTTGCGACGTGAGTTCATTGACTAGCCAAGTAAGTGCGATGCGAGGATCGCCTAGAACTGCTGCACCTATGCCTTCTCGCTTCCATGTTGCACCATTTGAAGCAGTGACTTGCGCATGGACAGCATGTTTGCTGAGATCTATGTCGCGCCAAGACTCTGGCGCTTTGGAACCTAAGATAAATTGATGGGCGCAGGCATTGTCTGCCGCCAATTGCGCCTCTCCGACAGCGGTGAAAACGGTAAACCGCGAATTGGGTATCTCAAGCGAAGGGTGTAATGCGCCAACTGCTTGCATCACTTCTTCGATTGAATAGGCACCGGCGCGAGGGTTGAGATCAGATTGCATCACGAAGGCAATCTCAGGTTCGGCCACACGCATCCAATTGCCTAGCGAAGGAACTTCGTCTCCGTCTTGCAGCACTTGGCCAGACAAAATTCGTCCTGCCATAGGACCACACACATTAATATGCGCTTGACCCACCGCACTGGTTGCAGCGATTTTCCAACCCAAGACCGTGCGCGATGCAACTGCGGGCAGCATCGCTTGCACGGCATACCCTTCTTGGCGGGTTGCAGGCCTGATATCGATGGGCAACGCGTCTAACCTGGTGTTGTTTTGCCAATGTGTCCAAATGGCTTTAGCGGCTTCTTGTGCTACGTTGTTATGCATAAATCTATACCCCAAAAAATAATGAAACCCTATGTAGATGTTTTACTGGAAACGCAGGAGAAATGTTAGAGGGTAATTATGGTTAAGTATCTATTTATGTCGGTAACTAGAATCATCTGAATAAGCCGTACCAAGGAATTTATCTGAACAACCACTTCAAACATATCGTCGTCGTTGGCGCTGGTGCAGTAGGCAGTTTTTACGGTGCAATGCTTGCGCGTGCAGGCCATAAGGTCACTTTGATTGGTCGAGAAGCGCATATGCAGGCAATAGCCAACCATGGGTTGCAACTCGATTTGGCTAATTCTTCTCGCATTGAGAACATCCGTCTTGAGACCAGCACAAACATATCTGCGGTCAAAGATGCTGACCTAATCTTGTTTTGCGTGAAATCGACCGACAGTGAAGTCGTCGCCCAAGACATTGCGGCCCACCTCTTACCGCAAGCGGTAGTGGTCAGCCTACAAAACGGCGTCGAAAATTCTATGCTGATATCACGCCATATAAAAAATGCAGTGATCCCCGCAGTGGTGTATGTTGCTACTGAAATCACTGCACCAGGTTACGTGAAGCACCATGGCAGAGGCGATCTTGTTATCGGAAATATGTTGCCGCCTAGGTTGAATCATCCCCATCAAACCTTGGCTGACGTAGTTGAACTTTTTGCAAGCGCTCAGGTGGGTGTTCGTATTTCCGATAACGTGATGGTGGAGTTGTGGTCCAAGCTCATGGTCAATTGCGCATTCAATGCCATTTCGGGTCTATCTCAACTGTCCTATGGCAACCTTGCGCTACTCGACTCTATCCGCGCCACACAAGCGACTGTTGTAAAAGAAGTTATCGCTGTAGCCAAAGCAGATGGCGTAGTTTTATCCGAGCCTGAAGCGCTTCAAACTGTCGCCAATATTGCAATGGCCATGCCAGGACAAAAATCATCGACCGCCCAGGACATGGCGCGGCGCAAAACAAGCGAGATAGACCATCTCAATGGATTCATCGTTCGCCGTGGGTTAGCACATGGCATTGCCACGCCTGCCAATCAAGCCTTATACGCCTTGGTTAAATTGGTTGAATCGTCTTACGCAGAAAGCGCGCATTAAATTCTCAACGGTTTAGGCGGTAATATGCCGTTCTGCCAAGTCTCTAAGACGTCACACACACACCAAATTGATAGGAAATGACATGCTCGACTTCACCGAACACAATCTGACAGATGCCGTAGTCGATAGATTTGGGGCTTGTGACAACCCACGACTCAAACAAATCGTACAAGCCATCACGCGCCATGCACATGCATTTGTCAAAGAAGTGGAACTTACCCAAGACGAATGGGTAGAGGCGATTGATTTTTTAACCAAGACGGGTCACATGTGTGATGACCGCCGCCAAGAATTCATTTTGTTATCTGATGTATTTGGTGTGTCTATGTTGGTCGATGCGATCAACCACCGAATGCCTGAAGGCACTACAGAAACTACGGTCTTAGGGCCCTTCTATTTAGGCGAACATAAATTGACGGCGAATGGCGCTACTTTGGTGCCCGAGGAAGAAGGTGATCCGATTTTTATTGAAGGATCTATCAAAGCGCCAGACGGCAGCCCGATTGTGGGCGCCATCATCGATATGTGGCATACCGATGCAGAAGGCTTATACGACGCACAAAAACCCGAACTCCATGGTGAACCCAAAATGCGTGCGCAATTTAAATCGGATACGGACGGTCGCTTCTGGTTTAAAACGATTGTTCCTTCTAGCTACCCCATCCCCAACGATGGCCCTGTAGGAAAACTATTAGATGCCACTAAACGACATTACATGCGCCCTGCCCACGTGCACTTCCATGTATCGTCGCCAGGCTTTGAAACCCTTGTGACGCATGTATTCTTAGCGGGTGACCCTTGGTTAGAAAGTGACGCAGTGTTTGGCGTGAAGAAAAGCCTTATTGCAGACCTCAAAAAGAGCACTGCCCCTGTCTACCCAGACAACACTCCAGCGCCCAAGTCTTGGGATTTATTGCACTACGACTTTGGACTCAAGCCAGAAAAGCATGCTTAGTAGGGCAAGCCAATATAGTTTTCTGCCAACGAGCTCAGCGCGGCGTCAGATGAGAACAAATACGACATATCGATTTCTTTTAATTTTTGGTCGTAATCAGGTGTTTCCGGAAAAGTATGCAACATAGTGGTCATCCACCAAGCAAACCTTTGCGCCTTCCAAACGCGCACTAGCGCTTTTTCTGAATACTGCTCTAAACCGGTTGCGTCATTCTTCTTATAAAAGTCTACCAATCCGTTGTACAGATAGAAGATGTCCGAACCAGCGGTATTGAGGCCACGCGCACCAGTGGGCGGAACGATGTGCGCTGCGTCACCCGCTAAAAACAAATTGCCATAACGCATAGGCTCAGCCACATAGGAACGTAACGGCGCAATTGATTTTTCGATCGTAGCGCCAGTTATCAATTGCTCTGCCACCTCAGCAGGCAATCTGCGTTTGAGTTCAGCCCAAAATGCCTCATCAGACCAGTTATCTACCGAGTCGGTTACTGGCACTTGGATGTAATAACGGCTCAACACCTGCGAGCGCAAAGAACACAAAGCAAAACCACGGTCATGCTTGGCGTAAATCAACTCAGGAGAAACTGGCTTGGTGCGTGACAAAACGCCAAGCCAACCGAATGGATAAACCTTTTCGTATTCTTTCAACACGTCTGCTGGAATCGATTTACGGCTCACTCCGTGGAAGCCATCGGCACCGATGACATAGTCGCAATCAACACGGTATTCAGTATTGTCTTTGCGGTAAGTGACATAAGGATTGACGCTCTTCACATCATGCGGCTGTACATCTTCTGCGTTATGGATGATGATGCCGTTCATGCGGTCGCGTGCTTCATATAAGTCACGCGTCAATTCGGTTTGTCCATAAACCATGACCGAACTGCCATTGCTGTGTTTGTGTAAATCTACGCGGTCTAATTTACCTTCGTGAGCTATGAAGAATCCATCGTGGACTTCGCCTTCTTTGTCCATGCGTTCACCACATTGTGCTTGGCGCATGAGTTCTGTAAAGCCATTCTCTAAAACACCCGCACGAATGCGACTCAAAACATACTCGCGGCTTTGCCGCTCAAGAACAACCGTCTCAATGCCTTGAAGGTGCAGCAATTGTGAAAGCATGAGCCCAGAAGGCCCTCCACCAATGATGCAAACTTGCGTCTTCATGAATATCCCCAACGAAAAATTAACAATTAATCGATCCTACAAGAAAACCTACATAACTAATAAACAATGCTCAGTATTGACAGTTTTATACAAAATCTACAAATGCATCGTCTTATCAACGCAATCGGCTTTCAAGTGGGATGGTTCATCTGCATCGCGGCAGTCAGAAATAGCCTAGAAATTCCTGCACTGTTGACTTGCAGCGTTTTGATAGGCATTCATTTTTTTTATACCCATGCACCTTTAAAAGACTTTAAGCTTTCGCTGGTATGTTTGGCGCTAGGAATTGTTATTGATTCAAGCTTGCAATATTTCTCAGTCATTAGTTTTTACGGTTGGTCGTTGGGTCCGCTCAGTCCGTTTTGGCTTTGGATGATTTGGGCGATGTTTGCTTTGACCTTGAATTCTTCACTTGCATTTTTGCAAAATAAGCATTGGATGCTGTCTGCAGTCGCAGGTCTCCTATTTGGCCCCTTGAGTTATGTAGCCGGCACCAAACTAGGGGCTGCAGCGTTTGACAACACACTTTTCTCCATTGCAACCCTTGCTTGCGTTTGGATGATTACACTTCCCCTGCTTGTCTTTATCTCCAAAACCCATCCCCAACAGACCGAGGTTACACACGATGCAACGTAGAACGCTTTTATTGACTGGAATTACTGCTACGGCAGGTGCAATGGGCCTTGTTGGATGCGCCGGGCCCACCGTGCAAGATTACGCAGATCAAAAACCTATGTTGGATTTAAAAACCTATTTCAACGGCGTGGTAGACGCATGGGGAATATTCACGGACCGCAATGGCAAGGTTGTGAAACGGTTCACCGTCGAGATGAAATGCCAGTGGAATAACGACCAAGGCATCTTGGACGAAGATTTTGTCTACTCAGATGGCACAACTGAAAAACGTATTTGGAAACTCACCGACAAAGGCAATGGCGCCTTTACGGGAACAGCAGGCGATGTTGTGGGTATAGCCTTAGGCCAAGCCAAAGGCAATGCTTTTAATTGGAGCTATACCTTGGCCTTGCCAGTGGATGGGTCCATCATCAACGTCCAAATGGACGACTGGATGTACTTGATGAACGACCGGGTCATGCTCAACAAAGCACGAATGACCAAACTAGGCATTCATTTAGG
>JBBAOY010000065.1:0-8983 GCA_040401095.1 Limnohabitans sp. | reverse complement strand
CCTAAATGCCAATTGCTATAGTCACCTCGAAGAAGGGGCGATGCATCGGTGTGGCCTTCAATCAAAATGGTTTCAATCTCCACTTGCTGAGGATTAGGCGGACAGTCTGTGGGTAATGCGCGGCGTTGTGAAAAAACATAGCAAGGAAGAATGTCTTTCAGTTGTTCACTTGCAAGTCTCAAGGTTTGTAGGCCATTGCTAGCGAGATCAGGTTGGCCAAGTCCAAACAAGGTGTCTGCAGGTAAGGTAATCACACCTGATGCTTGATTGATGGTGACGGGCACTCCAGCCACTTGCAGGCGACTACCAATGGCTTGCACCACTGCCGCCAGTGGGTCAGGTGGTGGCTCTTTGGGCTCTTCAGGTTTACGGGCTAACAGCACCATCACCATGACGATAAAAATGAACAGGATACCAATCATCAAGTCACTGGCAGAGGCCATATAGCCTGACTCTTCAACGTTTTCAGTCTCAGAGGGGGGGCGTCTACTTTTTATAAACATGGTGTGATGAATGAAAAATCAGAACGCGAACTAAGCTGAATGACTTTGGTAGGTAGCATCAAGACTTGGGAGGTAATGCGTCGATGAATTCATCCAACACCTCTTCTAAATTGGTGATGCTTCCTCCCAATTGGTTCACTGCGGTGGCCAGATGTTGGTCCATCTTGGTGTGCAGTCCAGCCACTTGGGCGCTGTAGGCGCTAACACCTTTGGTCAATGCGTCGACCGTTCCATTCAATGCTTTTTGTGCATCCATCAAATGGGTGCGCACCGTCTCGAGCGCTTGCTCGGTGGTGCGTGCGCTGTCTTTGAATGTGTTGGCCGTTTCTTGTTGGGTAGTGACTGCGTTCTCAATCGCAGTTGCGCTAGTTTGGAATTTATCGGCAGTTGCATCTACTTTGTCTGCGGTAGATTGCAGTCCACCCATGACGGTTTGTAAGTTACCCAATGTTTGCGACAGTTGCGCCATCAAACTTTCTAGTTGTTGCGCACCTTGTTGGCCCGCTGTGGCTGCACGCGAGAGCGCGCTGTCGAGGGTAGTCACAGTGCTGTTGGTAGCTTGGATCGTTTGCGCTAGAGCTTGCACTGCATCACCAAAAGACGCCATGCCCGTTGAAATTCCTTGGGTAAGCACTGCACCAGCTTTGCTCAGTTCGCCAGCTGCTTGGCTGCCTGCATTTGTAAGCCCGCCTTCTAAACGTTTGAGTTCAGCTACTTGAGCTTGGTTTTGCTGCAAGATTTCTTGAAACAATGACAACTGAACCCGCATGCTCGCTTCGGCGGCATTGTCTGGAATTTTGCTGCGCAAGGTATGGCATAGCGAGTCGATACTGGCCTGCAAGCTACCTAAAGAAATTTTGGCGCGCCAATTCCATACCAATGAACACAAGAGACCAGCAATCGATGTGATGAATTTACCGCCAGCGGTGGCAATAAGCGATTGCAATGCTTGGTCTTGTTGCCTGGCAGATACATCTAAAGCGTTCAAAGCCAAACCCGCTTGTTGCAGTGCCACAGCCAGAAAAATAAATGTACACATCAAACCAAAACCAATCAAGAGGTTGGGCATGGTTTCAAACAAAGATAAATTCAAGCGCCCACCTAATGCATCGCGGACTGTCCAAGTTTCCGCGTGGCTACGAAAGCTGTAACTGGTGGTTGAAGTTTGTGCAGAGCCGCCAGCAGCAGGCAGATCGATCAAGCCTGCTTCTGTTTCGCGTAATAAAAAACGCAAAACCTCATCAGGCGTTTTACTTTGTGCTTGGGCCAATATATTGCGGCCTTTGTCATTGGAAGAGCGAACCCAATTGTCTAGATCCGTCACGCTTTTGCGTATCTGATCGATACGGCGCGACCAAATTACAAAAACAGTGATTGAGAAAACAAAAATAACAGCAGCGATTAACAGGGGAACTAGTAACTGCTCGAGTTGCGCGAAGTAGGTTTGCATCATCTCGCTATTATCCCGCGCCTAAGCCCCCACTTCGTAAAACGCGTCTGCTGCAAGCTTGCAGCAATACTTCTTTTCTGGGTGCCCAAATCGTTAGATCTTCTCTGGCGCGGGTAAGACCGGTATAAATCAATTCACGGGTGAGAACAGGCGAATCTTGTGCGGGGACGACCAGCAAAACATGTTTGAATTCAGACCCTTGCGATTTATGGACTGTCATTGCGAATACGGTTTCAACGCTGTCTAATCGCGAGGGCACTATCCACCTAACGCTGCCATTCAAGCCAGGGAACGCGACGCGCAAGACACCGTTGGGTCCGGGTAAGCAGATGCCCACATCCCCATTCATCAATTCCAAGGCATAGTCATTACGCGTGACCATGACGGGACGACCCACATACCAAGCAGCAGGAGTAAAGCCAAGTGCTTTTTCAATATGCGCATTGAGTTGTATGACGCCAAAAGGGCCTTCGCGTACAGCACACAGTAAAGAGAATTCGCTGAAAGCTTTGAGTAAATCGTTGGCTTGAGTGTCTGTACAAGCAGCAGTTTTCTCAGATGTGTCTGTGCGATGTCCATTTAAAAGAGATAACCAATGACGCCAGCCATGTCGAAGTGCAGGGGCTAACTTTGCGTCGTGCGCGTTGGAGAGTTGTAATCGTGTGACCGGATGTAATGGGCTGGTTAATTCTGATCTTTGCTTGCCATCTTCCGCTGTGCGCATTGGCAAGATGCTCAACCAATCAGGTGCAGCACTCCATAACGCTTGAATAGACTCCGCATTGTTTTGATTGTCAGCATTAACCGCTTGGGCCCATTGGCCAATACCGCTGGTGGCGTCAAATCGGTGGCTATGCGTCAACGTGACTGTTTGGGCGCGTAATAGTTCGCCTGTGCATAACTGCGACATCACTGCACCCGCTTCCACAGAGGCCAATTGGTCTTTGTCACCCAACAAAATCAATCTAGCCGTGGGTGGTACTGACGCAAGCAGGCGAGCCATCATTTCAAGATCGACCATGGAGGCTTCGTCTACCACCACTACATCTGTGGCTAGTTGATGCACGCGTGTGTCGCGGCTATTGCTGCGTAATAAACGGTGCAAGGTTTGTGTTTGAGTGGGTATGTTGGATTGAACCTCCGCAGGCATATGTACCAGCGCATTGGTGATCGACTCAGTCAGTCTTGCAGCGGCTTTACCTGTAGGTGCTGCCAAGTGGATTTTTAAAGTGTCTTGAGAAGTGGCTATCAATAAGGCTAAAAGTTTGACAACCGTGGTCGTTTTCCCTGTGCCCGGACCACCCGTGATGAGTGTGATGCGATTTATTGCAGCGACTTCACATGCAACGCGTTGCATCGAAGTGTCTTTTCCAAAAAGAGCATCTAGTTGAATTTTTAAATCTGCAGGCTCAGTAATAGGTATGTTGATGCGATTCAGGATATGTTGCCGAATGCTTTGCTCCGCAGTCCATGCACGGCGTAAATACAAGCGATCGCTTTGAGTACCTGTATCTTGTACCAACACCATGGGACTGTTGTCTCCTTGTATCCAAGGCAGAGTAGGCGCAGCTGTGCTTAGCTGTTGAGGCAATGCGGTGATTTGCTCATCATTCCATCCCAATAGGGCATTGGCTTGTGATTGCAAAGCGCCAAGATCCAAGCACGCGTGTCCTCGTCCCCATTGGTAACTTGTAAGAGCCGCCAACCAAAGATGGCGAGGATCATGACTTGCTTGATGTGCATTGAAATAGTTAGCAAGTGAAATGTCTAAGCCAGTTAGGCCAATAGGTTGATCTAGCCCCACAGACTTATCAAAACTTTTTAAGAGGTCTTTTAGAGCACTCATACGGTGATACCTGCAAACAGGCTGTCAAGCGTTTCGATCAAGGCTTGCGGAGGGCGTTGAAAATGCACGCCAGCCCCTGTTTGATTAATTCCACGCATGAAGAGGTAAACGGCACCACCCAAATGTTGTTCATAGGAATAGTCAGGTAAACGAACTTTGAGGAGGCGGTGCAAGGCTAAGGTGTAGAGCACATACTGCACTTCATAGCGTTTATGCAACACAGCATCTTGCAAAGTAACTGCAACATAGTCATTGAGCTTATTTGATTTGTAGTCGACCACCCAATAGCGTTGGTCATGCTGTAAGACCAAATCTAATGAACCTGTGAGCATGCCTTGCATCAATCTGGGCTGAAGCGCTGGCCGCGCTTCACCGACAAAGAGATGCGATTGGATGTGTTGGTCTAATAATTTGGCAGGCACATGGTGCGCTTCCAAATTAAATTCCATCTCGGACCACATCTGCTCTGGTGTTAACTGACCCAACACCAAAGGCGGTGTCTCAAAACCGAGGTGATGGGTATCTAGCGGAAGCGGCGTTTGAATAACCTCTTGCAACCAAGCGCCTAGGTCATGGCGCTCAACCTCTTTGAGTTGCAACCAATTGGCTTTACGTTCCAATAACTCAGCCCACGCTTGTTGAGACCAAGCAGGCGCTTTTGGGTTGGCAAGTGGCCATTGGTTTTGCGACAACCAATCGAGCAAGTCGTGCATCAATGTGCCATAGCGTGCGCCTGCTGGAAAGTTTTGCCAGCGACTGATTGCATCGGGTTTCGTGACAACTAAAGAAAGCTCCGTATCTGCATCGATGATGGCAGCCGCAACATCTTCATCGCGTTTCGACTCCGTAATTAATCCACGTGTGAGTGCGCTAAAACTTGCTGTCCACCATGGGCTGTGGTGCTGGAGTTTAGGTGTGAGCGCACTTTGCGGCGCAGCTGCCAAACGGGGTGGTAAATAACTGATGTAGCTAGGTTCCGGCAATTCTTGAATGCTGATATCCTGACAAGAACCCCAAAGCGTATTGAGTTGTTGGCTCAAATCGCCTTTCACTTTGCGTTTTAAAAGCTTAGACAGTGCACTTTGTTTGAACGTATCTTTTTTGATATCGCCACTGATATCTCGGAAGGTTTCAGCCACACCAATCCATAACGCACGCTGTGCACGTGTTAAGGCAACGTAAATGATGCGCATGTCTTCATCGACTGACGAGGGTTCGAGGGTGTCGTCATTTGCTTCTTCATCTTCGACAAAACTAGTCTTGGATGACTTCTCCGTCCTGAAGCTACCCATAAATGGCACAAACACCAAGGGGTACTGCAAGCCCTTGCTCTTGTGATAAGTGATCACTTGCACGCATTGGGCATCGGTTTCTAAGCGCATTTTTTGTGCATCTGCAGATTGCGTAGGCTTATGAATTTGCTCGCCTAAAAAACGCACCAACGCATATTCGCCTTGGAGTGATTGCGCTGCATGCTGCAATAACTCGCCTATATGCAGCACATTGCTGATACGACGTTCACCGTCTTCGTCTGCCAGCAGACGGCTAGCGATACCTTGGCTATGCAACCATTGGTGCAACATGGCCAACACACCTTGTTGCTGCCAGATTTGACGCCACTGGTGGAAGTTGTCTAGCTGGGCTTCCCATTGCAATTCATCTTGGGTGAGGCTTAAGACCTCATCTAGTGTCAGCGCCCATACAGCGCTGCCGATAGCCGCGCGCACCCACTCGGTTTGTCTCGGTGTTGCGACCGCACGCAATAGTCGCCAGATGTCGAGTGCTTCAGGGGTTGCGTACACATTCGATCTGTCAGACAGATACACACTGGGAATTTGTCGCGTACGCAAAGCTCGCCTAATCGCATCGGCTTGGTGTTGGCCACGGACCAATACGGCCATCTCACCAGGCGTTACAACACCACGGTTAAGCAACTCTGCCATCCGGTCTGCGAATGCATGCGATGCGGCTTGTAAATAGGTATCTGCTTTGGTGGGTGTGCCATCAGAAGGCATGTGCCAAACGGATAACGCTGGGTGAGGCGTTCCGTCGGCATTTACCAATCCAGCTACATTACTCTCCGCAGAAACGCTTAGGTAATCAATGCGACCTTGGGCGCAAGCAAAGGGCGCATCGATTTGAGAAAAAACATGGTTGAGCGCATGGACCAGTCTAGTAGTCGATCGGCGGTTGCTACTCAATGTGTGAATTGCTTTTGGATTGCTTGTAATCGCATCTTGTCGTGCAGTGAGGTAGGTGCCTAAGTCTGCGCCGCGAAAACTATAAATGGCTTGCTTGGGATCGCCGATCATGATGAGTGCATTTCTCGCAGTGCAAGCTCCATTTGCATAAATACAGTTCAGTGTTTGGTATTGCCATGGATCGGTATCTTGAAATTCATCCACTAAGGCAACAGGATATTGGTGTCGAATGGATGCGGCTAGCCGTCCATCTTCAGCCATCACTGCACCATGGAGGTTTTGTAAAAGATCAGAGAAATCAAAAGCAGCCCTTTGTGCTTTGGCTAGTTTGTATTTCTCTCCAACAGTATGCGCAGCATGCCAGACTAATTCTTGCTCGGTACTGGGTTCTGCTGTTTGATGGGCAACGTAGTCATCCACTGCTGCGAAAAATGCAAAGTCTTTTGCATCAGGCCAATTCTTGTCCGTTAGTACGGCGGTGGTGAAACGTGCAATGACATCTGGCTTTATGGTGGCTAGGCCCTCTGCCCAGTCTTTCAGTGCTTGGAGCCATTTGGCGTAATGGTCAGTACGCACACCTTTGAGTTTTTTCTTGCTACCAACCTCTTGCAAAGTGGCGTAAAGAGCGTCGTTCCAATGTGCATGGCAAATATCAGCTTTAGATGCGAGTACTTGGGCCCAGACCATATGGGCTTCGATGATTTGGTGAGGATTCAGTGTCGGCGCTTCATTGTTTCCGGGTTTGCGTTCTGTTGCTGACCAAATGGTTCTTACTTTATTCAGTAAAACATCAGGCGCATTGCCAATGAAGGGCGACACAGTTTCCAAAGACTGTGCACTAGGCGGATAAAACCATGCACGCCAATAGTCTTGTACCAATTCGCGTTGCAAGTCTTCCGCATTTTCAAGATGGGTTTGCTCAAACAAGTTACGGCTGTCCAATGCATGCAGACTCAGCATGCGTCGTGACCAGCCGTGTATGGTGTAGATAGCGGCATTGTCCATCCACTCTGCAGCGCAATTGAGTTGAAGGGCACAACTTGGCCATACAGTCTTTTGGTAGCTGTCGCGTAGGTCGATTAAAAATGGATCTGCTGTAAAGCCAAGCGGCAACGGTTTATCTTGTGCACTGGCATCAAAAAATACAGCGGCTTGGCTTAGACGCGCACGGATACGGTCTCGTAACTCAGCGGTGGCCGCGTCGGTAAACGTCATCACCAGAATTTGCGGCGGTAGCAAAGCGGACTCGCGTTGGTGGCCCAGAACCAAGCGAAGATACAACGCAGCCAGCGTCCAAGTTTTGCCTGTGCCTGCACTGGCTTCAATCACCTGCCTGCCATGTAACGGCATATGCAAGGCGTCAAGCTTTTGCGCTTGAAAGGTAGGGGTAGCGTTCGTGCTCATAAGGCAGATGCCTCGTCTGCCGTGGTCGGTGCAATAGCAACTAATTTGGCGTGCTGGGCCATGACACCATAAAAACGTTGGGCCCACATAGGTAAATCGGCTTCTATATCTTCGAAGCTACTAAATACACGTTGCAGGGAAGTGCTTTCAGTCAATTCACCGATTCGATGGTGAGAGCCTTCAAAAACTTTACGCGCTTCAAAAATTGCATGAGCCGCTAAATCATCTGCATTGTCATACTTTGCAGTGTCTGCAAAGTGATGCGCAGCGACGTAAGCGCAAGCAGATTTACGAGACAACGGTAATGGATGTTGCCATGCCTCTGTATAAAGCGTAAAAAGTGCACGCAAGTATTGGTTGGCGGACTCTGGTGGCACTGCATCAAATTGCACCACTCCGTTGAGACCAATTTGTACGCTAGTGGTAGGTGTACCACTGGCGCATGCCACGAGGTGATGTAACCAAAGGGTAGTCAAGGTGTCTACCCTAGGATGCTGGTTGTTTTCTTTGCCTTCTACAACAGAGCCGGCACGCATTTCAATTTGTAGCCACGCAGACCCACTGCTGTTGGTCCTCCAAATAGATTGACCATTAGCCCATTCAGCAGTGAAAGCCGTCGAGTCGAACACCCAGCTTTCGGTTTGCGCAGTGAGCGTATTGGGCCAATCTTTCACGACGCCATCGAAGCGCTTAACAAGCTCTTCACGTTGATTGAGTAATACTTTTTCTTGTACTTGACCAAATCCGGCAATGGCAAGTTGTCCACTTAGTCTTAGCCGTTGCAGCGCTTGCTCTGGACTGCTAGCTTTGGTAATAGTTTCTGTCAGTAAATATTTGTCCAGATGATTGATCGCAAATGGCTCATCTTGGGCACTGGCCTTTTCGGGTGTATCGAGTTGCAAGCGTAATCTGTCGCGGACAAAAACATCTACGGGTTGTTTCAGCAACCTTTGCAAGTTTTGTAGCGTTAATTCTCGAGGTAACTCAGCTTTATTGGGGGCAGGTGATGCAGTTGAAGATTTCGGTTGCTCTTTGGAAAGCCAAGCGCTTTGCCAATCCTGGGCGTATGTGGTGACACCACTGTCTTTTGTGAAGTACTTGGGTGAGAAAGCCTGCAATGGTTGCAGTTGGTTATTTTTGTCAAAAGCTAATCCATCTCCGCGCTTCCACACTGCATTGAGATAATCGATTAACTGCGCTACCAGCACAGACGGAGGTTTGACTTCATGGTCAGTCGAGCGTCGTCCTTGCCAACTGACATAGAGTTTTTCACGCGCAGAAAGCAGTGCTTCTAAAAACAAATAGCGGTCGTCTTCACGGCGCGATCTATCGCCCGCACGCCAGAGCGATCGCGATGCATCGAGTTGGGCGGCTTCGCTCATCAAATCAAAGTCACGCGGGGTTTGGCTACGCGGATAGTCGCCATCGTTCATGCCAAGCAAACAGACCACTTTAAACGGAATTGAACGCATAGGCATCAGCGTTGCAAATTGCACGCCACCGCCAAAGAAGCGACGTTGCATCGTGGTTTGTTGTAGTTGCGCCATCCAATGCTCGCGCACTACCACCAATGGCAAAG
>JBBAOY010000064.1:0-9267 GCA_040401095.1 Limnohabitans sp. | reverse complement strand
AGCAATATCGCCAAAATAGCAAACATCCAGCGCCAGCCGATGGTGGGCAACAACCATTGCACCGGCAAGGTGGAGGCCAGCATGCCGAATGACCCCGTCATCAACATCCACGAATTCGCGCGTTGCTGAATGTCTGGCGTGAGCCAACGGCGATAGCCGGTTAAAGGCGCCATCAAACATGCGCTCACCCCCGCACCGATCAACATACGTGACAAAAACAAGCCGATAAAGTTAGTAGCCAAGGCAAATGCTAGACAACCGACTACAGCCATAGCCAAAAACCGCAGAACAACCTTTTTAGGACCATGCGCATCTAACCAATGACCCAAAGGCAATTGGGTCATGGAAAAGCCCAAGAAATATCCGCCGGCGAGCAAACCCAGATCGCGTGCGTGCAGACCAAACTCCATGCTCAAGGTGGGCGACAGCGTAGCGGTAATCGCGCGCAATAGCGCAGATAAAAAATACGCCACAGCAAACGCAAAAAATACCCACGCCACCTCACGCAGCGATAGCAAGTCGTGCGTTTGTTCTTTATTTATCATGCCAACCATTATCTCGACTTGTTATGTAATTTGACATATGATGGCATCCGTTTAACGCCGCTTTGTTGCGGTACTGTCTTCTATCGGACAGCTTTTGCACGACAATTTGCAAATGAACGCATTAGATGGCATCCGCATACTCGATTTATCCCGCGTGCTCGCGGGCCCCTGGTGTACCCAAACACTGGCTGATTTAGGCGCAGACGTGGTCAAAGTCGAACGCCCCACATTTGGCGACGACACACGCGGTTGGGGGCCTCCGTTTTTAAAAGATGCTGCGGGTAACGACACCACAGATGCCGCCTACTACCTAGGCACCAACCGCAACAAGCGCTCTATCACTTGCGATATTGCGTCTGCAGAGGGCCAAGAAATTATTCGTGCATTGGCTTATGCCAGCGATGTGTTCATTGAGAACTTCAAAGTTGGCGACATGGCGCGCTACGGTTTGGACTTTGCGTCACTTTCCAAAATCAATCCGCGCTTGGTGTATTGCAGCGTGACGGGCTTTGGCCAAACCGGCCCCTACCGTGAACGTGCTGGATACGACTACGCCGTGCAAGGTATCGGTGGCTTGATGAGCGTCACTGGTGAGCGCGACGATCTCGGTGGTGGCCCGCAAAAAGTAGGCGTGGCCGTTGCCGATTTATTCACTGGCATGTACGCATCCGTCGCCATCTTGGCCGCACTTCGACACGCGGAAAGTACAGGGCAAGGACAACATATCGACATGGCTTTGTTAGACACGCAAGTCGCGATGCTGGCCAATTTAGGCGCGAACTATTTGGTTTCTGGCAAAGTGCCCGGGCGCGCGGGCAATGCGCACCAAAACATTGTTCCTTACCAAGTATTTGAAGTAGCGCCTGCCGCTGACGGCAGCAAAGACCATTTGATATTGGCGGTGGGTAACGACGGGCAGTACGCGAAGTTTTGTGCAGTTGCTGGTAGACCAGAACTTTCACAAGACCCACGATTTGCTAAAAACTCTGAGCGGGTTCGCAACCGTGCGGTGTTAGTGCCCGTGCTCGAAGAAGTCATGCGCACACGCAGCAAACAAGATTGGCTCAGCGCATTAGAAGCCGCCAAAGTGCCGTGTGGCGCTATCAATAATTTGGCAGAAGTGTTTGACGACCCCCATGTGCAATCGCGTGCGATGGTGCATACATGGGAGAGGCCCGGAACGGGGCCTGTCAATTTGGTGGCCAGCCCGATGAAACTAAGTGCAACACCTGTTCGTAATGACGTTGCGCCACCACTTTTGGGGCAACACACAAACGAGGTGTTGGCCGAGTTGCTGGGTTATTCAGAAGAAAAAATCCAGCAACTACGCGAGGCGGCAATTATTTAGCGCGGAAGTCGTCGTGGCATGTTTTACATGTGCCGGCCGTTGCACCAAAGGCTGTCTTAAATGCATCTTGGTTGCCACTTTTTGCGGCAACAACTAATTTGACAGATTCAGTTTGCAACTTGCCTGCATAGTCTTTGAACTTAGCGCTTTCTTTCCAAATTTCAGCTTTGGCCTTGGTGTCACCGGTGTCAGAGCCGTCTACAAATGCAGCCCAAGGCAGTTTGGCCATCTCGGCCACGATTTCAGCATTTTCTGTGGCAGTTTTTGCGTCAAATGGAACGCGGCCTTGCGCCATGGCGCCAAGGCGTGATGTGTGTGCACCCATCACAGTTAAGGCCGCCTTGCGGTACTTGATAGCGTCTTCAGGCTTGGCAAATTGGGCTTGTGCGGAAGTCCCGATGAAAGTTGCGCCTATAACTACTAGGGTTGCGAGAAGTTTTTTCATGTGATGAGTCCTTATGGGTTGAAAATAGGTGTTTTGATTCACACAGCTTAATTCTATGCATTCTGTGTGACATGTTTAATGAATCGAAATTGCCATGACACAACAAGCCCAAACCACAAAAACCCGAATTTGGGATTTGCCCACCCGACTGTTTCACATATTGTTGGCACTTTGCGTGCTCGGCTTGGTCATCACAGGTGGCAACGGCGACCTTGCCATGGCGGTGCATTTTTATTTGGGCTACAGCGTGTTGACACTGGTGTTTTTCCGCATCGTTTGGGGCATTGTGGGCGGGCATTGGTCGCGCTTTGCAACTTTTATTCCTAGTCCGTCTTCGTTACTTTCCTATTTGCGCAACTTCAAAAACCCAGATGCCAAGCCTTCTGTTGGACACAACCCGCTTGGTGCCATTTCCGTTTTTGTTTTTCTGATGGTTTTGGCGCTGCAAGGCCTGAGTGGTTTGATGAGCGATGACGACATCAGCATCAGCGGCCCATGGGCGGCATTGGTTCCCAACGCTTGGGTTGGTTTCGCGACCCAATACCACACCGAAATTGGATTTCCTCTGATCTTGGTTTTGATTGGCGTGCATATCGCTGCGGTGCTCTACCACTTGTATGCCAAAAAACAAAACCTCATGCGTCCGATGATCGATGGCGATAAGCTGACCTCGCCCAACACACCAGCATCACGCGACTCTTTGCAAACCCGCTTGTTTGCGCTGGTTGTTGTGGGTGTGTGTGCGTATGGTGTCTACCGGATGGTGATGCTCAGCGCAGCGGTATAAAAAAAGCCCGGCGCGTACCGGGCTTTTTTGCGGCTTAAAAAGCTTGAAGCTTTTAAGCGTTCACAGATTACAGTGATTTGTTAGCTGCTTGCGTTAGCATAGTTTGCGCATCGCTTACTTCAAATTTGCCAGGGCCTTCGACGTTCAAGGTAGCAACCTTGCCATCTTTGACCAACATCGAGTAACGGTTGCTACGCACACCCATGCCGCGCGCCGTCAAGTCGAGCGTCAAACCCGTTGCTTGGGCAAAGTCTGCACTGCCATCGCCCAACATACGGACTTTGCCGGCTGTGTGCAATTCTCGCGCCCATGCGCCCATCACGAATGCGTCGTTCACGCTGACACACCAGATTTCATCAACGCCGGCAGCTTTCAACTCAGCCGCATGGTCTACATAACCAGGAACGTGTTTGGCAGAGCATGTTGGTGTGAATGCGCCAGGCAATCCAAAAACTGCAACAGTTTTGCCAGCAGTGGCTTTGGCTACATCGACGGCGTTAGGGCCAATGCTACAACCTTCACCTTCTACATCTGAATATTCCATCAGGGTGGTGTGTGGCAATGTATCTCCGACTTTGATCATGGGATGCTCCTAAAGAGGTAGTTAAAAGTGAGGGCTAGAAAAGCAAAACGACCCACATTGTGGGCCGTTTTTGGGGCATTTGCAGGACGAGAGCCTACAAAAACTTAGACGGCAGCTGCCTTCTCAACCAAACGGGTCGCAACCCAATTTTTGGTTTTAGAAATTGGCTTACTTTCTGTGATTTCAATCAGATCGCCCAAGTGAAACTCGCCGGTTTCATCGTGTGCGTGGTATTTGCTCGATTTACCCACAATCTTGCCGTAGAGCGCGTGCTTGACGCGGCGTTCGACCAACACGGTGACCGTCTTGGCGCGTTTGTCACTGACCACCTTGCCAATCAAGGTGCGTTTGAGGGATTTTTTGGTGTCCGTCATCTTCATTGTCCTTATTTGGCGGCTTGCTTTTCAGCAAGGATGGTTTTGGCGCGTGCAATGCTTCGACGTGTCGAGCGCAATTGCGAGGTGTTGTTGAGTTGTTGGGTACCTTTTTGCATACGCAAACCGAAGTGGGCTTTTTGCAAAGCTTTAACTTCTTCTTTCACACCAGCAACATCTTTTTGGCGTAGTTCAGCAGCTTTCATTTCTTGTATCTCCTGAATTTATTGACCAATCATGCGGGCCACGAAAGTGGTGCGCAAGGGCAACTTGGCAGCGGCCAAGCGGAAGGCTTCACGCGCGAGTTCTTCTGGAACTCCCACGATCTCATACAACACTTTGCCGGGTTGGATTTCTGCGACGTAGTACTCGGGGTTACCTTTACCGTTACCCATACGCACTTCAGCAGGCTTTTGGGAAATCGGTTTGTCAGGGAACACACGAATCCAGATACGACCGCCACGTTTGACGTGACGGGAAATCGCACGACGTGCGGATTCAATTTGACGAGCCGTGAGACGACCGCGATCAGTAGACTTCAGACCGAAATCACCAAACGCTACCGTGTTGCCACGGGTAGCGATGCCGGTGTTGCGGCCTTTTTGTTCTTTGCGGTATTTACGGCGTGCTGGTTGCAGCATGCTTATTCTCCTTGACCGTCCGCAGCCGTGCCAGTGGCTGTGGGCGCGGCAACCTTGCGGACGCGCTTGACGATAGTTTTAGGGGCATCAGCGGCTTCAGCGGGTTTATCGCTGCCATCCGTTGGTGCGGCATTGGTTCCGGCAGGACGACGAGCGCCTGTACGTGCAGGACGATCGCCTGCGGGACGTGCATCGCGGCGTGGGCCACGTGGACGACGCTCTTCTTCAGCACGGGGCTCAGAGGCGGCGGGTAGGTCGTTACGGCCTAGTGTGTCGCCCTTATAAACCCACACTTTGACACCGATGATGCCGTAAGTGGTTTTTGCTTCAGAGGTTGCGTAATCGATGTCTGCGCGCAATGTGTGAAGTGGCACACGACCTTCGCGATACCACTCGGTACGTGCGATTTCGATGCCGTTCAAGCGACCAGCCGACATGATCTTGATGCCTTGGGCACCGAGACGCATGGCGTTTTGCATGGCGCGCTTCATGGCGCGGCGGAACATGATGCGCTTTTCAAGCTGTTGGGTGATGCTGTCTGCGATCAACTGGGCATCGATTTCGGGCTTACGCACTTCTTCGATGTTGACCGATACAGGCACGCCCAAACGGCTAGCGAGTTCGCGCTTGAGTGTTTCGATGTCCTCACCTTTTTTGCCAATCACCACGCCTGGACGTGCTGAGAAGATAGTGATGCGGGCATTTTTAGCGGGGCGCTCAATCAGAACGCGTGAAACAGCGGCGTTTTTGAGTTTGGCCTTGAGGTACTCGCGTACCTTGATGTCTTCGGCCAGCATGCCAGCGAAGTCACGGTTGCTAGCGTACCAACGGCTGGCCCAGTTGCGGCTAACCGAGAGGCGAAAGCCTGTTGGGTGGATTTTTTGTCCCATATCTTTCTTAACCCTTTCAGTTGCCGACTGTCACGTAAACGTGGCAGGTAGGCTTGCTGATACTGTTGCCGCGGCCTTTGGCGCGGGCGGTGAAACGCTTGAGCGTGGCGCCTTTTTCGACGTAGATGGTTTTCACCTTCAACTCGTCGATATCGGCACCGTCGTTGTGTTCGGCATTAGCGATGGCGGACTCCAACACTTTCTTGACAATGCCAGCAGCTTTTTTCTGCGTGAATGTCAAGATGTTGAGCGCGTGATCAACTTTTTTGCCGCGAATCATGTCCGCAACCAAACGGCCTTTGTCAACCGAGAGTCGGACGCCCCGAAGGACTGCACGTGTTTCCATGGTGTTTCCTTATTTCTTCTGGACTTTTTTGTCCGCGGGGTGACCTTTGAAGGTGCGCGTCAAGGCGAATTCGCCGAGCTTGTGGCCCACCATCTGGTCTGTGATGTAAACAGGGACGTGTTGCTTGCCGTTGTGCACAGCGATGGTCAAGCCGATGAAATCGGGCAAAACCATAGAACGACGCGACCAAGTTTTCACCGGCTTTTTGTCTTTGGTTGCAATGGCTTTGTCGACCTTGGCCACCAAGTGGTGGTCAACAAACGGACCCTTTTTGAGAGAGCGAGTCATTTGTTACCCCTTACTTTTTGCGACGCGACACAATCATGACTTGTGTGCGTTTGTTGTTACGGGTACGGTAGCCTTTGGTCAGGTTACCCCATGGGTCGACAGCATGACGGCCTTCGCCGGTGCGACCTTCGCCACCGCCGTGTGGGTGATCCACTGGGTTCATTGCAACGCCACGCACGGTTGGGCGAATACCCATCCAGCGCTTGACGCCTGCTTTGCCCAAACGGCGCAGACTGTGTTCTTCGTTAGCGACTTCACCAATGGTGGCGCGGCATTCGATGTGGATTTTGCGAACTTCACCAGAGCGCATACGCACTTGGGCGTAAGTGCCTTCACGCGCCAACAAAGTGGCTGACGTGCCAGCGGAGCGCGCGATTTGCGCACCCGCACCAGGCTTCAATTCGATGCAATGGATCGTTGAACCGACGGGGATGTTGCGGATGGGCAACGTGTTACCTGCACGGATCGGAGCTTCCGAACCGCTGAGCAATGTTGCGCCAACTTCTAAACCACGCGGGGCAATGATGTAAGCACGCTCACCGTCTGCATAGCAAATCAAAGCGATGTGCGCAGTGCGGTTAGGGTCGTACTCAATACGCTCGACCTTGGCAGGAATCGCGTCTTTGTTACGACGGAAGTCGACCACACGGTAGT
Organism: Limnohabitans sp.; assembly: GCA_040401095.1. GTDB lineage: Bacteria > Pseudomonadota > Gammaproteobacteria > Burkholderiales > Burkholderiaceae_C > Limnohabitans. Next base: position 2,366 of record JBBAOY010000064.1, on the reverse strand, counting down.
GGTGCTTGTGACCACCGCCCTTGTGACGGGTTGTGATGTGACCGTTGTTGTTACGACCCGATTTTTGGTGCTGGGGTTCCAGCAACGGGGCGTAAGGCTCACCTTTGTGCAGGTGGTCACGGGTAACTTTGACAACGCCGCGTTGACCGGGCGATGTCGGTTTCATCTTGATGACTGCCATGATTAAGCGGCCTCCCCAGAGATGTTGAGTTCTTGACCAGGTTTGAGCGTCACATAAGCCTTGCGCACGTTGTCGCGACGACCGATGGATTTGCCAAAACGCTTGGTCTTGCCTTTGGTGTTGACGACAGAGACGCCTTGCACCTCGACCTTGAACATCAATTCCACAGCGGCTTTGATTTCAGGCTTGGTAGCGTCTTGCAACACTTTGAAAGTCACTGCATTGCTTTTCTCTGCAACCATGGTGGCCTTTTCAGACACCACAGGCGAGACCAGCACTTGCATCAAGCGACCTTCGTCGAATTGGGTAGTTTGGTGTCCGTGGCTCATGCGAACATCTCCTTGAGTTGGTCCATGGCAGCCTTGGTCACCAACACCTTGCGGTAGTGGACCAATGACAATGGATCGGCGTAACGGGGCTCGACCACCATCACGTTGGGCAGATTGCGTGAAGCCAAGTACAGGTTGTCGTCCACTTCGTCAGAAATGACCAACACCGATTGCAAGTTCATCGCTTTGAATTTGGCAGCCAGCAATTTGGTTTTGGGCGACTCCACTTTCAACGACTCGACCACAGCCAAACGGCCTTCGCGTGCGAGTTGCGAGAAGATAGACGCCATACCAGCGCGGTACATCTTCTTGTTGATTTTTTGTGTGAAGTTTTCGTCAGGCATGTTTGGGAAAACACGACCGCCGCCACGCCAAATAGGCGAAGACGTCATACCAGCGCGTGCGCGACCAGTACCTTTTTGCTTGAACGGCTTCTTGGTGGAGTGCTTGACTTGTTCGCGGTCTTTTTGCGCGCGTGTGCCTTGCCGTGCGTTGGCTTGATAAGCCACGACGATTTGGTGCACCAAGTCTTCGTTGTATTCGCGACCGAACACAGTTTCAGGAGCGTCGTACTTTGCCGATGCCTGACCTTGGTCGTTGAGGAGTTCGACTTGCATCAATTGGCTCCTTGCGCTTTGACGGCAGGACGCACAGTGACAAAGCCACCGGCTGAGCCGGGTACTGCGCCACGGACCAACAGTAATTGGCGTGCTTCGTCGATGCGAATGACGTCGAGATTTTGGGTGGTCACGGTGTCCACGCCTAAGTGACCCGACATACGCTTGCCTGGGAACACACGGCCTGGATCTTGCGCCATGCCGATCGAGCCAGGCACGTTGTGCGAACGGCTGTTACCGTGCGACGCGCGCTGTGACTTGAAGTGGTGGCGCTTGATCGTGCCGGCAAAGCCTTTACCGATGGTGGTGCCCTGCACGTCGACTTTTTGGCCGACTGCGAAGACATCAGACACGGGCACGGTGGCACCAGCTGCATATTTGGCAGCAATGTCAGCGTTGACTTGGAATTCTTGGATGATTTCGCCAGCTTCGACGCCTGCTTTCGCAAGGTGTCCAGCCATTGGCTTGGTCACACGCGAAGATTTGCGCGCACCAAACGTAACCTGTAAGGCTACGTAGCCGTCATTTTCCTGGGTCTTGACCTGGGTGACACGGTTGTTAGACACATCGAGCACTGTGACGGGAATAGCATCCCCCTCATCAGTGAACAGACGCATCATGCCCACCTTGCGCCCCAGCAATCCCAAACGGATGCTTTGACTCATTGTTGTTCTCCAAAACTCTCACCGCGACCACTTCAATTGGCAGTTGCGTTTGGTATGTGAAAGAAGGTTGATAAATTGCTCTGGACTATTAGCACAGAGCCTGCGAGTATATCGCTTTTTTCACCCCACTGGCAAGCTTTGTGGGGCAGGTTTGTTTAGGCGGGGCTAATGCCCACGCCCAAACGTTGCATTACTGCAACTTAATTTCTACGTCCACGCCGGCGGGCAGGTCGAGTTTCATCAAGGCGTCTACCGTTTTATCGGTAGGGTCGACGATGTCCATCAAACGCTGGTGGGTACGAATTTCGAGCTGGTCGCGGCTGGTTTTGTTGACGTGCGGTGAACGCAAGATGTCAAAACGCTTCATGCGGGTTGGCAAAGGCACGGGGCCTTTGACAATCGCGCCGGTGCGCTTGGCGGTGTCAACAATCTCAGCAGCGGATTGGTCGATCAGTTTGTAGTCAAACGCTTTGAGGCGGATACGGATTTTTTGCTTAGTGGACATGTTGATATCCTTTATTAAGCAATGATTTTCGCAACCACACCCGCGCCGACGGTCTTGCCGCCCTCACGG
>JBBAOY010000063.1:0-9270 GCA_040401095.1 Limnohabitans sp. | reverse complement strand
GATTTAGACAAATTTATTGAAATATTTGCAAAAAAGCGACTTTTTATCAGGAAATTTGGTTGATGCTGGATTTTCCATTCGTGGTGTGGGTGATGGGCAAGAGTTGAACCAAGAACTTGCGATCAGCAAGCCTGATGTAATAGTTTTGGACTTGAACTTGCCGGAAGAGGATGGCATCGGCATTGCCAAGCGTGTTCGGCTGGCTTACCCCTCCATGGGTATTGTGATGCTGACAGCCCGCGTTAGAAGCATTGACCGACATGAAGGCTACGATTCTGGCGCAGATGTCTACCTCACCAAGCCCGTAAATCCCTCAGAGCTCACAACCGTTCTACAAAATCTCTGTCGACGTATTTCTCCTCAAGCAGATAACCCATCGTGGTCGCTGCATCTAGCTTCATTGCAACTTGTGTCACCGGCTAAAGAAGCTATCAAATTGACGGTCAGCGAAGCCAAGTTGTTACAAGAGTTAGCTTTGTCAGGCGAGCTTTTGAGTATGTCTAGGTTGATTGAGGTCTTTGGTGACATAGACCTACCAGAACCCACCAACAAACTGCGCATTGAGCAAGTTGTAAGCCGCGTTAGACGCAAGATGGATGTGCTCTTGGGTGGACAACCGAGCATCAAAGCAGTGACCCGTTTGGGTTACAAATTGTTTGTGCCAGTTGTGATCGAGTGATTTTTTAGACTGCACTTTAGGTCTTAAACGAAGACTTACTGCGTGCGATTCCAGTGTCTAAATTAAGCTCTTAAAGATTTGATAGCGGTAGCCGCCTCAGTCACCAAGGTCGGTCCCTTGTAGATCAAACCCGTATAAATCTGGACCACATCAGCACCCGCTTTGATTTTGGCTGCGGCATCTTCTCCGCTTAGAACACCCCCCACCCCAATGATGGGAAAGTTGGGTCCCATAGCCTGACGTAATTGCCGAATGACTTGGTTGCTTTTTTCAAACACGGGTCTGCCAGATAGGCCCCCAGCTTCATTGCCGTGTTGCAAATCTGAAACTGCATCACGCGCCAAGGTTGTGTTGGTGGCGATAACCCCCCAAGAAGGTGTGGCGTCTGAGGTGCAGTGTTTTTTTAGTGTGTTGGCAATGACGGTGATCTGCGCTTCGTCTAAATCGGGAGCAATTTTGATGAAGACGGGGACTTGCTTGTGATGACGTTGCGCTAGTTCGGTGCGTTTGGAAGAGAGCTGAGAGATCAAGGCATCCAGCGCTTCGTCACTTTGGAGTTCGCGCAAGTTTTTGGTGTTAGGACTCGAGATGTTGACGGTGATGTAGTCAGCGTGCGGGTAGACGCCTTCGAGGCAGATGAGGTAATCGTCGGCTGCATTCTCAATGGGCGTAGATGCGTTTTTACCAATATTGAGCCCCAAAAGCATCGGTCGCGCTTGAGACTTTTGGCGGAATTTCACCTCTTGCACATTATGTAAAAAAGCATCTAGCCCATCATTGTTAAAACCAAGTCGGTTAATCAAAGCATCGGCTTGTGGCAATCTAAACATACGAGGCTTTGGGTTACCAGGTTGGCCTTTAGGTGTGACAGTACCGACTTCCACAAAACCAAACCCAAAAGCGCTGAAGGCGTCGATGCATTGGGCGTTTTTATCCAATCCCGCGGCTAGACCCACACGGTTGGGAAATGTGAGTCCTGCAAGAGTAATCGGGTCTTCAACTCTTTTTTGCGCATACAAGCATTGCAAGGCAGTGTTTTGCGTTTTAGCAAGCAAGGCAAGTGTGTGCTCGTGCGCAACTTCGGCATCCATCGAGAACAGAAAAGGGCGGGCCCACGAATATGGCAAGAACGACATGGATAATCTCAATCTTTGATGATCCGAGGATTTTCGCCCATGAGCACCCCCGCACCGAATAACGCCCTGACGCAGGACGAATTAAAGACCTTGGTGGGGCAAGCCGCTCTGCAATATGTAGTGCGCGGCGAGATTGTGGGTGTGGGCACAGGCTCTACTGTGAACAAATTCATCGACGCCTTGGCGACCATGAAAGACGAGATCAAAGGCGCAGTCTCTAGCTCGATGGCTTCTACCGAGCGTTTGCGTGCGTGCGGCATTAAGGTGTTTGAAACTACTGAGGTTGATGAACTTTCGGTCTACATCGACGGTGCGGACGAAATTGACCACCATGGTTTCATGATCAAAGGCGGTGGGGCTGCTTTAACGCGCGAAAAAATTGTGGCGGCGCAGTCAAAGAAATTTATATGTATCGCCGATGAAAGCAAATTAGTAGAAACTTTGGGCGCCTTTCCATTGCCAGTAGAGGTGATCCCTATGGCAACTGCGCGTGTGATCAAGCAGTTTGCTGCCATTGGGGGCAAGGCAATATTGCGCATGAAAGAAGGCCAATCTTTAGTCACCGATAACGGTCAGCACATTGTGGATGTCACAGGTTTACAGATCAAAGACCCGCTGGCTTTCGAGTCAACCATCAGCCAATGGCCTGGTGTGGTCACAGTAGGCGTATTCGCCCACCAAAAGGCGCAAGTTTGCTTGCTAGCTACTGCTAGCGGTGTGAAAACTTTGACTTTTAAATAAACCACGCACCGAACGCACGCGAGTTAATGATGATCAGTTAGCCATGCCTTGGTGTCTTAGCAACGCATCCAATTGCGGTTCACGGCCTCTAAAAGCTTTGAACGATTCCATGGCTGTTCTGCTGCCACCGGCTTCCAAAATAGCTTCGCGGTATTTGCGACCCGTTTCGATGTTGGGTGAACCATCTGGTGCAGCAGTTTCTTCAAACGCCGCATAGGCATCAGCACTGAGCACCTCAGCCCATTTGTAGCTGTAATAGCCCGCCGCGTAGCCACCTGCAAATATGTGGCTAAAGGTATGCGGTGTACGCGACCAAGTGGGCGGTTGCAACACAGATACTTCGTCACGCACTTCTTGCAAGACCTGCATAAAGTTTTGTGCTTTGTCGCCTTCGCAATGCAAACGCATGTCAAACAGAGAGAACTCAATTTGACGCAAAGTTTGCAGGCCACTTTGGAAGTTTTTGGCGGCCAACATTTTGTCGAAGAGTTCGCGTGGCAATGGTTCGCCGGTATCGACATGGGCTGTCATGTGGCGCAAGACCGACCATTCCCAACAAAAGTTTTCCATGAACTGGCTAGGCAGTTCAACGGCGTCCCACTCGACGCCGCTAATACCGGAGACATCACGCTCATTGATTTGCGTGAGCATGTGGTGCAAGCCGTGGCCGCATTCGTGGAAGAGGGTGATGACATCGTCGTGTGTCAACAACGGAGGTTTGCCACCAGCACCTTCGGCGAAGTTACACACCAAATGCGCAACTGGGGTTTGCAGTTGCTGGTTATCGGGTCGTAACCAACGCGCACGCACATCGTCCATCCATGCGCCACCGCGTTTGCCCGAGCGAGCGCCTGGGTCAAGATAAAACTGACCGACCAATGCGCCAGAGCGCTCGATGCGGAAAAACTCAACGCCTTCGTGCCACACAGGGGCGGTGTCTTTGCGAATGCTGACTTCAAAAAGCGTTTCAACAATTTTGAACAAGCCTGCCAATACTTTGGGTGCTGTGAAATACATCTTCACTTCTTGTTCGCTGAAAGCGTAGCGCGCTTCCTTTAACTTTTCAGCGATATAGGTCCAGTCCCAAGCTTGGGGGTCTTTAAGATTCAATTGCTTAGCCGCGAATTCGCGCAATTCGGCAACATCTTTTTCCGCATAGGGTTTTGCGCGCTTGGCAAGGTCGCGCAAGAAGGTCATCACTTCAGCAGGCGATTGCGCCATTTTGCTGGCCAGTGAAACTTCTGCGTAATTTGCGTAGCCTAGGAGTTGTGCTTCTTCGTGTCGAAGGGCTAGTATTTCTTGAATGGAGGTGGTGTTGTCTTGCGTTTTGTATGAAGCACGCGTGACATACGCACGGTAAAGCTTTTCTCGCAAAGCAGAGTTGTGTGCAAATTGCATGATGGGCAAGTAACAAGGCATCTTCAAACTAAGTTGATAACCCTGAAGCCCTGCTTTTTCGGCATTAGCCTGGGTCATTTCCAAAATATCAGCTGGCACGCCTGCTAGTTCTTCAGCAGTCACCAGCAAAGACCACTGGTCGGTGGCGTCGAGGACGTTTTCACTGAATTTTTGGCTAACGTCTGCCATACGCTCTTGGATTTCAGCAAAGCGTTCTTTTGCAGCTCCTGTGAGTTCTGCACCAGACAAAACAAAATTACGCACAGCCAAGGTGTGGGCCCGTTTTTGTTCAGCGTTGAGTGCGGCAGGCGTAATGGTTTTGTATTTGGCATACAAGCGCTCATCGGCACCCATACGCGTGTAAAAAGCGGTGACCCTTGGCAAGGCCTCTGTGTAGGCGGCACGCAATTCAGGTGAATCGGCAACGGAATGCAAATGGTTCACGGCGCCCCAAGCCCGACTGAGCTTTTCAACGCTTACATCAAGAACTGAGGAAATTTGGCTCCAGTTGGCTGGAAAGTTGGATGCGGTAACAGTCTCTAGCGCTTTATCAGCATTTGTAAGAAGCACATCCAATGCAGGGGCAATGTCTGAAGGCGCGACGGCATCGAACAAGGGAAGATCAGAAAAATCAAGCAGAGGGTTAGCGCGGGTATTCATAAAAGTAGTCGGTGAATGGGTGAGATGGAACCGGTTGTTATGAACCGACAAAAAATGCTTATGTTTTACCTAAGGCGTGTTGCGCAGATTCCAAGGTATTGACCAACAGCATAGTGATGGTCATGGGGCCAACACCGCCTGGCACGGGTGTGATGTAACCCGCAACTTCTTTCACACCTTCAAAGTCGACGTCACCACACAACTTGCCTTCGTCGTTGCGGTTCATACCAACATCCAGTACTACCGCGCCTGGTTTGACCATGTCTGCAGTCAGCACATTGCGCTTACCTACAGCGGCCACAACCACATCGGCCTGCAGGGTGATGTTTTTGAGGTTGACGGTGCCGCTGTGGCAGATGGTGACGGTGGCATTTTGTTGTAACAGCATCAAAGCCATGGGCTTGCCAACAATATTGCTGCGACCAATCACAACAGCATGTTTACCTTTGAGCGAGTAGCCAATGCTCTCCAGCATCTTCATGCAGCCATACGGAGTACATGGCCAAAAGCCTTTCATACCAGTCATCAAAGCGCCAGCACTGGCGATATGAAATCCGTCTACATCTTTGGCGGGACTAATGGCCTCGATGACCTTTTGCCCATCAATATGTGCAGGCAAAGGAAGCTGCACCAAGATGCCATGTATGGATGCATCGTTGTTGAGCGCATGGACCCGTTGCAATAAATCAGCCTCGCTCAAGGTGGCATCGTATTTTTCGAGAACTGAATGAAAACCTGCTTCCTCGCAAGCTTTCACTTTATTGCGCACATACACCTGACTGGCAGGGTTTTCGCCGACCAATACAACAGCGAGTCCTGGTTTAACACCTTGGGAGTTAAGTTTTGCAGCGTCTATGGCGACTTGCGCGCGTAACTGCTTGGAGAGGGCGTTTCCGTCAATAAGTTGTGCGGTCATGGGCTAGCGCAAAATTACGCTTTGGCTGCGTTTTGACCCAATGCTGTTTTGAGCAAGTCAGCCACGGTGTTGGCGTTGAGTTTTTCCATGATGTTGGCTCGGTGCGCTTCTACGGTTTTAATGCTGATGCCTAGATCGTCCGCAATTTGCTTGTTCAAACGGCCTGCAACGATGCGCTCCAAAACTTGGGCTTCACGTGTGGTGAGTTTGGACATCAATGCGTCCCGGCTGGCGGCTTGTTGGTGATCGGCGAATGCGTCTTTGGCGTGCTCAAGCATGCGTTCTACCAAGGGAACTAACTCTGCTTCCTTGAAAGGCTTTTGGATAAAGTCCATCGCGCCTTTTTTCATGGTGTCGACTGCCATGGGTACATCACCGTGTCCAGTGATAAAGACAACTGGAAGAGGTGATTTGCGCTCGATCAGCTTGTCTTGTAATTCAAGTCCTGACATGCCACCCATGCGGATGTCAACGATCAAGCAAGCGACCTCGCGGGCGTCATAGCGGCTGAGGAATGTTTCAGCAGAGTCGAAGCAGCGTACGCGGTAGTCTTTGCCTTCGAGTAACCATTGCAATGAATCGCGAACGGCTTCATCGTCGTCGACTACATACACAGTACCTTTTTTGGGGATGAGACTCATGTAATAAAACTCCAGCTTTAGCGAGCAGGTATCCAGAAAGAAAATCTGCAACCCGATACTTGACTTGCATTGTAGAGGTTCTCAGCCTGCATCCTGCCCTCGTGCGATTCCACAATACTGCGACATAAATTCAAACCAATTCCCATACCTTCGGCCTTGGTAGAGAAGAAAGCTTCAAACAAACGTTCCATCACTTCGGGCGCCAAACCGCTACCGGTATCGGTGACGCTGAATTCGATGACCGAGACGCCTTGTTCTGTGCGAGGAACAACTTTGAGTTCAACTTGGCGACGCGCAAATGGGCGTTGTGCTGTGTCGATGGATTCAGCCGCGTTGCGCATCAAATTGACCAAAACCTGTTCAATCAATATCGGGTCAACATGGATTTGTGGCAATCGGCTAGCAATGACTTGGCTCAAACGCACTTGCCGTCTGCGTAATTCAATACCGGCGAGCTCGACCGCTTCTGAGACCAGTTGTGGCACGCTCGATAAGGTCCGATTAGGTTCGCTGCGTTTTACAAAACTGCGAATGCGTTGAATGATTTGCCCTGCGCGCTGCGCTTGGTGCGCTGTTTTTTCCAGCGCGGTGATTAACTCTGCTTCATTTAGCTTTTTCGCTTTGATGCGCGAGACCATTCCATTGCAATAGTTGTTGATGGCGGTTAGCGGTTGGTTGAGTTCATGTGCCACGCTCGAAGCCATCTCGCCCATGGTGATTAGTCGGCTGGCAGTTTGCGCACGTTCGGCTTGCGCTTGTGCTTGCTCTTCTGCTTGGCGACGCGGTGTGATGTCGGTGGCGATGACGATTTGCGCCAGTCTGCCGTCTACCCAGTTGAGATAGCGCGAACGCACTTCCAGCCACTTGCCCAAATCGGGCAAAAATATTTCGGCATTTTCGCTTTGGATTTCTTGCAGATCGTCTATAGGAAAACCTGCAAGCGGATCGCTGTCGTCTTCATCTGCGCCAACGGTTGCGAGTTCTGTGGAAGTGCTTTGTGTCGTGCGTGGTAGACCAGCTTGCATGACCAAACTCAAATGGCCTTGGGTTGTCGGGTCAAACCATTTGCGGTAGAGCTTGTTGGCAAACAAAAGCTCTTCGCTGCCCAATGGAGCGACGGAAACAGAGGCGTCTAAACCTTCTAGTACCGCCGTGAATCGGTCGTGCGCTGCAGAGAGTTGTTGGCGGATGCGGGTCGGCTCGGTGATGTCTGTCATCGAGGTCATCCATCCGGTTTGTTTGCCTACCGCATCGACTAAAGGCGATACGTACAAACGCGCGTCAAATAGGTGGCCGTCTTTGCGTTTGACGCGCACTTGCAAGCCGTTGGTTGATGTATTGCCATCCAATTCTTTTTGCAACCTGGAATTTAAAAGCGCGACGTCTTCTTCTGGCCAGTAGGGGAAGGGCGGGAAGCGCCCCACTAATTCAGACTCAGTCCAACCTGTCATTTGGCAAAAAGCGGCGTTTACATAGGTGATGCATCCTTTCAAATCCATCGCACGCATGCCCGTCAAGATGGAGTTTTCCATCGCCCGTCGGAAGTTGGTTTCAGCCATCAAGGCCTGCTGCGCTTGCACGCGTCGGCGGGTGTGTCGCCAACTGCCAATCAGCAGCCATGCTGTCATGGCACTCAAAATGGCGACCAGCCAATACATGCTGTTGCCTATCATTCCCGGGCCTGTTCGATAGGTTTGTGCATGGATGGACAGGGCATAACCTACTGGCATGACGGGCACTTCGTACTCATTGGTCTTGAAAATCCAAGGCAAAACTTCTGTGACGCGGGGCTTAGCTTTATTGGCTTGACCTGCCAGCACATTGTTTTTATCGTCACGTAAAGAGACGATGTATTGACCGCTCACCTCGGGTGGTATGGCGTAGCGCAGGATTCCTTCGAGTGCGAATTCCGCCACGATGACCCCCTCAAAGTTGTTCTGTTCCAAGATGGGTACATGCAACTGCAGCTGAGAAAAAGGGGCTGGTCTAGCGCTACTGTAGGTAATGGGTTTGGAGTAGATGGGTTGTTTTAACTCTTTGGCAACTTGAAATACGTTGATCACCAATGGTTCGTTGACTACCACCCCCGGATAGAGTTCGACCAGCGCATTGGCGTTGGCGCTGGTGACGCTGATCACAACACGCCTTTTGGTGTCTAGCCAAGTCAAGCTAGAGAGTTCCGGCGTTTCATCAATTATTTTTTGGGCTGTTGCAATAAATCCCTTGGTCCCAATCCGCTGGACCGATAGATCTTTCGAGAAACGCAACAACTCTTCCTGTTTGTCTAACAACCTGAGTCTGACCCTTTGCTGGGCGTATTCCACATCACGACGCACAATTTCTTGCTCGCGGTCGATTTCCTCGTATTTCAGATACCAAAAGACGCTGGTGATGGCCACCATAAAGACCAGCACAGCCATCAGCGGGGCAAGAAAGGCGAATCTGTCCTGTCGGCTAGGCGTTTGGGTCGCCCACCATTTGCGCCATACATGGGTGGATGGCTTGCTTATGAATTGCTTGTATTGGCTGAACATAGATTGGTTCTGATTATCAATGACCACTAAATTTCATAATACAAAAACACATAGCGCTATTTGAAATTTATAGGTTTTCATGTCAGAATTGGGCTATATTTGACAAAAACATAGGCAACCTAGGAGACAGACATGTCGGCATTACCGAATGATTTGAGAACATTTGCGCTCAACGATTCAGACAGTCAGGAAACGCGTGAATGGATGGACGCTTTGTCCGCCGTTATCCATGCAGAGGGCCCAGAACGTGCCCACTATTTATTAGAGCAACTGCTAGAGCATGCCCGCGAAAACAGCATCGATATGCCGTTTTCTGCCAATACCGGCTATGTCAACACCATCGAACCCGACCAAGAAGCCCATTGCCCGGGTAACCTTGAAATTGAAGAGCGTCTGCGCGCCTACATGCGTTGGAACGCGATGGCGATGGTGGTCAAAGCGAACCGCCACAACCCAGAAGACGGTGGCGATCTCGGTGGCCACATTGGCTCCTTCGCTTCTTTGGCCCACATGTTTGGCGCAGGCTTCAACCATTTTTGGCATGCTGAAAACGAAAACCACGGCG
>JBBAOY010000062.1:0-9439 GCA_040401095.1 Limnohabitans sp. | reverse complement strand
TTGGTGATCTTCTTGGTGTTTTCCACCGATTTGATCTTGCCGCGTATTTCCTTACCTGCTGCCATTCGAGGCTCCTTGTGTGGTCAGGTAGGAATTAAGCAAAGGTCTTCTTGAACGCGCCTAGGGCAGCGGTCAATTCGGCCTCAGCATCTTTGTCCATGGCTTTGTCGGCTTCTAATTTGGCCAACAAGGCTGCATGCTTGTGCTTGAGATAAGCATGCATTTCGGTTTCAAAGTGCAGAACTTGTTTGACTTCGATGTCGTCCAAGAAGCCTTTGTTCACCGCGAACAGCGTAGCGCCCATCAAGCTGATGGGTTGTGGGCTGTATTGGGCTTGCTTGAGCAATTCTGTGACGCGGGCACCGCGGTCGAGTTGTTTGCGGGTAGCCTCATCGAGGTCAGATGCGAACTGCGCGAACGCTGCCAATTCACGGTACTGCGCCAAGTCGGTACGGATACCGCCAGACAAGTTTTTGATGAGCTTGGTTTGCGCTGCGCCACCGACGCGAGACACCGAGATACCAGCGTTAATCGCAGGGCGGACACCCGCGTTAAATAACGAAGTTTCCAAGAAGATCTGACCGTCGGTGATCGAAATCACGTTGGTCGGCACGAAGGCTGACACGTCACCAGCTTGGGTTTCAATGATCGGCAATGCAGTCAATGAACCTGTTTTGCCTTTGACAGCGCCTTTGGTGAAATGCTCGACGTAGTCGGCATTGACACGGGCTGCGCGCTCGAGCAAACGGCTGTGCAAATAGAACACGTCGCCAGGATAGGCTTCGCGGCCTGGTGGGCGACGCAACAGCAAAGACACTTGGCGATACGCCACGGCTTGCTTGGACAAATCGTCATACACGATCAAGGCATCTTCGCCACGGTCGCGGAAGTATTCGCCCATCGTGCAGCCTGAGTAAGCGGCGACAAATTGCATCGCAGCAGACTCAGAGGCAGACGCGGCCACCACAATCGTGTAGTCCATCGCGCCAGCTTGTTCCAAAGCGCGCACCACGTTTTTAATGGAAGAGGCTTTTTGGCCAATCGCCACGTACACGCAGGTCATGTTCTGACCTTTTTGGTTGATGATGGCGTCGATCGCGACAGCGGTCTTACCTGTTTGGCGGTCACCAATGATCAATTCGCGTTGACCACGGCCGACTGGCACCATGGAGTCAATCGACTTCAAACCGGTTTGCATCGGCTGGCTAACGGATTCACGGGCAATCACACCAGGCGCGACTTTTTCGATCACGTCGGTCATCTTGGCGTTGATCGGGCCTTTGCCATCGATCGGTTGACCCAAGGCGTTGACCACGCGGCCAATTAACTCAGGGCCGACTGGCACTTCCAAAATGCGACCGGTGCACTTGACCACATCGCCTTCGGAGATGTGCTCGTATTCACCCAAGATCACAGAACCGACCGAGTCACGCTCGAGGTTCAAAGCGAGGCCAAAGGTGTTGTTGGGAAACTCCAACATTTCACCTTGCATCACGTCGGACAAGCCGTGGATGCGGACGATACCGTCGGTCACCGAAATCACGGTGCCCTGGTTGCGAATGTTGGCGTCATTAGCCAAACCTTCGATACGGCTCTTGATCAGTTCAGAGATTTCTGCTGGATTGAGTTGCATGACTCTTTCCTTCTTTCTTGTATGTGCTAACTGCTGGTGAGCCGGCGGCTCAGGCAATTAACGCGACTTTCATTTGATCCAAACGGGCTTTGACGGAGGTGTCTAACACCTCGTCGCCCACCACTACGCGAATTCCACCAATGAGTTCTGGTTCGATTTCGACTTTGACGTGCAAGGTGCGTCCAAAACGCTTTTGCAACAACGCCGTCACATCGGCCAAGGCCGCAGGCGCGATTTCAAAAGCGCTGTACACCACCGCATCGGAGGAACCGCTTTGCGCATTGACATGTTCACGGTATTGCGCCGCCATTTCTGGCAAAGCGCTCAAGCGACCGTTGTCAACCACGGCGCGCAGAAAGTTATCTGCGGCAGCGGATAGTTGGGACTTGGCTACCCCTTTGACCACACCCATGATTTGCTCAGAAGTGGCCTTAGGGTTGGAAGCAAACTGCAACAACTGCACGTTGCTAGCAATCGCAGCCAGCTCGTCGAGCCAAGCTGCGGTAGCCTGCAAGTCGTTCTTAGTCGCTTGGAAGAGGGCTTCCGCGTAAGGTCTGGCGATGGTGGCGAGTTCGGCCATAGCGCTTCTCTTACAGCTCAGTCTTCAAACGACCCAACAGGTCGGCATGGACGTTGGCATTGACTTCTTTGCGCAAAATTTGTTCTGCGCCTTTGACAGCCAAGGCAGCGACTTGCTCGCGCAAATGTTCGCGGGCTTTTACCGTTTCTTGTTCAGCTTCGACACGTGCAGCCGCCACAATTTTGTTGGCTTCTTCGCTAGCACGGGTTTTGGCTTCGTCGATCAAGTGCTGGGCGCGACGCTCGGCGTCCGCCAACAAGGTGGTGGACTCGTTTTTCGTCGCTGCAAGCTTGAGTTCCACCTCTTTATGGGCGTTGGACAGTTCAATCTTGGCGTGCTCGGCAGCAGCCAGACCATGGGCGATTTTTTCGGCGCGCTCGTCAAGGGCGTTTGCGATCGGGGGCCACACGAATTTCATCGTGAACCACACCAGAATCGCGAAAACGATCATCTGGACGAACAGGGTTGCATTGATGCTCACGGCAACACCTTTCTTATGGACGTTGCGGGATTACTTCAGAACGAAGGGGTTTGCGAACGCAAACATCATGGCGATACCTACGCCAATCAAGAAAGCGGCGTCGATCAAACCAGCCAACAAGAACATCTTGGTTTGCAGTTCGTTCATCAACTCTGGTTGACGGGCAGCAGCTTCGAGGTATTTGCTACCCATGATGCCGATACCGATACAAGCACCAATAGCGCCCAAGCCAATGATGAGGCCGGAGGCGAGTGCGACATAACCGAGTACGTGTTCCATTTGTGACTCCTAAGAATGGATGTTTGAGAAAGGTTAAAAAGAAAACTCAATGCGCGTCGTGCGCTTGACCGATGTAGACCAAGGTCAACATCATGAAAATGAACGCCTGTAAGGTGATGATCATGATGTGGAAAATGGCCCAAATAGAACCGGCGATGATGTGGCCAATGGGCAACAACACGCCTGGCACAGACATAGCGGCATAACTGCCCATCAAGGCAATCAGCATGAAAACGAGCTCACCCGCGTACATATTGCCGAAAAGTCGCATGCCGTGGGACACGGTTTTGGCAGCGAATTCAATCATTTGCATGAGGAAATTCACAGGCCACAAAAGGGGATGGGCGCCAAATGGGGCGCAGAACAGCTCATGCACCCAGCCGCCAATACCTTTGATTTTGATGTTGTAGAACACGCACACCAACAAAACAGAAGTAGACATGCCCAGCGTGGTCGACAAGTCGGCCGAAGGCACGACGCGCATATAAGCATGGTGAGTGTCGCCGCCCATCGCGCCAAAAATGGTTTCCCAAATCATGGGAAACAAATCGACAGGGAACAAGTCCATGGCGTTGAGCAAGAAGATCCAGATAAAGACGGTGAGTGCCAAAGGGGCGACCAATTTGCGGCTGTTGGCGTTGTGCACGATGCCTTTGGCTTGGTTGTCGACCATTTCGACGAGGATTTCGACAGCAGCCTGAAAACGGCCAGGGGCGTGGGCGGTAGCGCCTTTGGCAGCGCGCCACAGGAAGAAACAAGCCAAAACGCCGAGGAAAACAGACCAGAAAATAGAGTCGATGTTGTAGACAGAGAAATCGATCACGCCAGACATTTGCTTGTTTTGCAAATGCGTGAGGTGGTGACCGATGTATTCACCTGCGGTGGGACCTTGCGCTACAGACTCAACAGACATGCTTTCACTCTTTTTAAGTTGGGCTTATCGGTAAAACACCCGGCGCATGCCTAGTGCCAACCAAACCACCTTCATCGTCACTACCAGGCCCACCAACATGGCGGGCCAACTTAAATCCGTCACTATGTGGGGAGCGGCAAATAGCATCGCTACTGTGAGGCCGACTTTGGCCATCTCCCACACGAAAAATCCCATCACTGCAGAACCTGGATTTGCCGAACTGACCCGACTTGTCAGACCTCTGGCAAAAACCGCGGAAGGCAGACAAACTGCCATGGCGCCATAAAGGGCTGAATATCCAATGGACGCTTGCCCAAAAAAATACCCCGCAACCAGCGCTACCAAAATTCCGACCAGTGCTTGCGCACCCACAACACGCCATAAAGACAATATGGGGTTAACGCGCATAGCCGTCCATTTGGTCCTGCAAAGCCTACGAGTATACGTGTAAACCCATATACCTTCCAAAAATCAGCGCCAAGGGGATAATTCATCCCCAATGACCGCCCCAGCCCAAGAATCGCTGATTGAATACCCCTGCCAATTCCCAATCAAGGTAATGGGCTTGCGGGTGGACGGCTTTGTCCATGCAGTGACCTATATTGCCAAGCAGTTTGACCCTACTTTTGATGCCAGCACCATTGAATTGCGCGAAAGCAAGGCTGGCAAATATCTGGGCGTGACCATCACCGTGACGGCCACTAGCCGCGACCAACTCGATTCGCTCTACCAAACCTTGTCGACCCACCCGATGGTGAAAGTGGTCTTGTGATTGAGATGCTGGGGCTGGTGCCCTACCAGCCGACTTACGCGGCGATGCAAGATTTCACCGCCGCGCGCACCGCTGAAACACCCGATAGGCTTTGGATATGCGAGCACCCGTCGGTTTTTACCCTTGGGCTAGCTAGCCGGGCTGACCATCTGTTGGCCACGGGAGATATCGAGGTGGTTCCCACCAACCGTGGCGGCCAAGTGACTTACCACGGGCCCGGTCAAGTGGTGGCGTATCCCTTGTTAGACCTGAAACGTTGCGGCTATTTCGTCAAAGAATATGTCTACCGATTAGAAGAATCTGTTATCCGGACTTTGCTGGCTTTCGGCATCACGGGGCATCGCGTGGCAGGAGCACCAGGTATTTACGTTCGATTGGATGATCCGAGAAGCCATGCTGTTTTGGCGCAACGGCCCCAAAAAGCCGAGGCCCCAGTCTCGCAACAAAGCTCATCCGGCGAAGGGCGACAAGCAAAGCCCTCACAAAACACCACGCCTGACTTCACAGGCCTTGGCAAAATCGCCGCCTTGGGCATCAAAGTCAGCCGCCATTGCACTTACCACGGTGTTGCATTGAATGTGGCGATGGACTTATCCCCCTTCTCGCGCATCGACCCCTGCGGCTATCCAAGTCTGCAAACGGTGGATCTTTCTACAATCGGCGTCTCGGTCAGTTGGCAAGAAGCCGCTGATGTTTTGGGCCAAAAGCTCCTAACCTATTTAAGCCCTTGACCTAATGGGCCTCACACATGTCTAGCCATACGCCCGAAGTTGTGCGCGAAGCGCAAACCGTTGACAACTACAACGCGTCCGCCAAACAAAAGGCGGCGGCCAAGCTGTCGCGTATTCCTGTCAAAGTGCAAGCGGGCGAGGTTTTGAAAAAACCAGATTGGATCCGCGTCAAAGCAGGATCACCGAGCACGCGGTTTTACGAGATCAAAGACATCTTGCGCGCTAACAAATTGGTGACGGTGTGCGAAGAAGCCAGTTGCCCCAACATCGGCGAATGTTTTGGCAAAGGCACGGCCACCTTCATGATCATGGGCGACAAATGCACGCGCCGTTGCCCGTTTTGCGATGTAGGCCATGGCCGACCCGATCCGCTAGACGTGAACGAGCCTGAGAACTTAGCCAAGACCATCGCTGCGTTGAAACTGAACTACGTGGTGATCACCAGCGTCGACCGCGACGACTTACGCGACGGCGGTAGCCAACATTTTGTCGATTGCATACGCCGTACCCGTGAACTATCCCCCCAGACGCAAATCGAAATTTTGGTGCCCGACTTCCGTGGCCGCGATGACCGTGCGCTCGAGATTTTGAAAGCCGCCCCGCCCGACGTGATGAACCACAACATGGAAACCGTGCCGCGTCTTTACAAAGAAGCGCGGCCTGGCAGCGACTACGCGTTCAGTTTGAATTTGCTTAAAAAATTCAAACAGCTTTTTCCCAACGTACCGACCAAAAGCGGACTAATGGTGGGACTTGGCGAAACCGACGAGGAAATTTTGGCGGTGATGCAAGACATGCGCGACCACCAAATCGACATGTTGACCATCGGCCAATACTTGGCCCCTAGCTCCAGCCATATCCCTGTGCGCCGCTATGTGCATCCTGATACGTTCAAGATGTTTGAAGAAAAAGCCTATGCGATGGGCTTTAAACATGCTGCGGTTGGCGCTATGGTACGCAGCTCTTACCACGCGGACCAGCAGGCGCATTCGGCTGGATTACAGGCTTAACTGAGTACCGCTTCCGCAGGGTTGTCGCTATCGAGCACGCCCTGCGCCCATGGCGCCAAGCGCTTGACGTCAGCGCGCAAAACCTCTTGCTTGACCGCCAATATTTGGGTCGGATGCATGGAAAAACTGCGCAAACCCAAACCCAAAAGTAAACGGGTCAACGTGGGGTCGCCCGCCATCTCGCCACACACGCACACACTCTTGCCTTGGGCGTTGCATTCTGCAATGGTGTCAGCGACCAAGCGCAACACCGCAGGATGCAAGGGGTCATACAAATGCGCCACCGACTCGTCTGCGCGGTCGATTGCCAAGGTGTATTGGATCAAATCGTTGGTGCCAATCGACAAGAAATCAAAGTAGCGCAAAAAGGTTTTGACCATCAACGCTGCGGCTGGTATTTCGATCATGGCGCCAATCTTCAAGGGGCCATATCTGTCACCTCGCGCTTCGAGTTGATGCCGCGCCTTGTCTAACAAAACCAAGGTTTGTTTGATCTCTTGTACATGCGCCAGCATGGGAATCAAGAGATGCACTTGCCCGTGCGCCGCTGCTCGCAAAATTGCACGCAGTTGCGTCAAAAACATATCGGGGTCGGCCAAGCTCCAGCGAATGGCGCGCAAACCCAATGCGGGGTTGAGGTGGTCTTCGTCTTTGTGGCTGCGGTCAAGCGGTTTGTCGGCGCCAATATCGACCGTGCGGATGGTGACGGGCAGGCCTTTCATGCCTTCAACCGCTTTGCGGTAGGCCAAATATTGTTCTTCTTCGTCAGGCAAGTTGTCGACGCGGCCCATGAACAAAAACTCGCTTCTGAATAAGCCAACCCCCACCGAGCCCACGCCCAAAGCCGAAACGGCATCTTCAGGCATTTCAATATTAGAGAGT
This sequence comes from Limnohabitans sp., assembly GCA_040401095.1. Classification (GTDB taxonomy): domain Bacteria; phylum Pseudomonadota; class Gammaproteobacteria; order Burkholderiales; family Burkholderiaceae_C; genus Limnohabitans. The sequence goes on along the minus strand of JBBAOY010000062.1, from coordinate 2,158 downwards.
AGCTCCACTTTTTGTCCGTCTAGCGTGACAGCGGGGGTGTGTCTTAAACGGGAGAGGCGTTCGCGCTCGACTTCCGCTTGGCGCTGCTTGAAGCCGTATTCCGCCAAGATGATGGGCGAGGGGTTGACTAGCACTACGCCCGCATCGCCGTCGATGATGATCCAGTCGTCTTGCCGAACCAGCTGGCTGGCCGTGCGTGCGCCCACCACGGCTGGAATATCTAAGCTGCGCGCCACGATGGCCGTGTGCGACGTTTTTCCGCCCACATCGGTGACAAAACCGGTGAACACACTTTGCTTGAACTGCAGCATGTCGGCGGGCGAGAGGTCGTGGGCGACCAAGACCAAGGGCACATCCATTTGGTCTTCTAGCAACAGATCTTGCTGGCGCGCACCTGGATGTTTTCGCTGCGCAGGCAGTGGCGATATATGCACAACGCCCTTCATATGGCGCAACACCCGCTCGACCACTTGTTCTAAATCGCCCTTGCGTTCACGCAAATAGGCGTCGTCCATTTCGTCGAATTGGCGGGCTACGACGTCGAGTTGTGAGGTCAATGCCCATTCGGCGTTGTAGAGACGGTCTTTGATCCAGTGGGTAACACCGTCGGCCAACATCTCATCTTGCAAGAGCATCAAATGCACTTCCAAAATTGCGCTGAGTTCAGGCGGCGAATCTTTGGGCAGGGTGTCGTGCAGTTCTTGCAGCTCTGCTTTGACAGCGTCTCGGGCCAAGCCCAGCCGCTTGATTTCTTCCTCCACCTGGTGTGCATCAATAAAGTAATGCGCCACATCCACGCGGCTTGAAGCCACCAGCACGGCTCGCCCAATGGCGATCCCTCTGGCAACAGCAAGTCCGTGGATGGAAAAGCTCATAGCAAATTACTCGCCTTCACCAAATTTGTCGTTGAATAAATGCTCCAAAGCATCCATTGCGGCTTGCTCTTGGTCGCCATCTGTTTCAAGCGTGACTTCGACGCCGATGCCAGCGGCCAACATCATCACGCCCATGATGCTTTTGGCATTGACACGGCGATCGCCTTTGCTGATCCAGACGTTGCAAGGAAAACCGCCAGCCGCTTTGGTGAGCTTGGCTGATGCGCGGGCATGCAAGCCCAATTTATTGCTGATGGTGATGTTTTTGGTGATCATAGGAACGAGAGGTTTGAGTTTGTGGAGCCGCGATGGCCACTTGCATCACGCCTTGGGTGCCGCCGGCCAATGCCCGTGCCACCAAATCGTCTAAGGACTCGTGGCGGTAGCTGACTGCCCTAAACAACATGGGCACATTGGCGCCGGCAATCAACTTGGCGCGTCGTGAACCCACTACTTTTTGTGCCACGTTGGCCGGCGTTGCACCAAAGATATCGGTCAACACCAACAGGCCTTCTAGCGGCACATTTTCTAGGGCTTGATTGGCCAAACGCAAAGTTTCTTCGGGTTGCGCATCGGGCAGTACATCCAGTGCGATGACTTCATGGGCACACTCCGGATACACATGCATGGCGCAATCACGCAGTGCATTAGCCAGCGGTGCGTGGGCGATGATAAGGATCGTATTGCTCATGGTGTGGTCGCGCAGGCCTGCATTATCAACGCTCGGTCTTGTGCCTAATGAAATGTATGTAAGACACCACGCACAAACACAAAAATACAGCCAGGGCAGATTGGAAAGACGCTACTTCTTCCAGCCCAAAGTTGCGAAACATATCGATAAGTAAGCCAAATCCCCATTGCACACAAAAGACACCCATAAAGATCACCAAGTTGTAACCAGAGAGCCCCTTGCCCGCTTCGGTTGCAGGGAATGCGCCGCCGACAGCGGGTTGTGCCAATGACACGACAGAACCACTGATACAAAACAAGGCCCAATGCAAAGCGCCTGCATCAGGTCCGGCCCAGAGTATCGAGACCTGGACCAATAAATTCAAAGGGGTGATGACAGCAATAAGCCGGTTCGCGTTGAGTCCTCTTAGGTAAAGCTTGGGTGTGACCAATCCCCACATCAAGAAGGTGAAAAGCATGCTGACGTTGATCCAAAACAAGCCGCCGGCCGCTTCTAGCGAGGAATAGCCCGCTACCTTGGCCATCCAAGGGCCAGCCCATAGAGTCTGCATGGCGATCAAGCCACCGTAGTTAAAAAAACCGATCGGCGTCAT
>JBBAOY010000061.1:0-9734 GCA_040401095.1 Limnohabitans sp. | reverse complement strand
GTAAGGAAATACGCGGCAAGATCAAATCGGTGGAAAACACCAAGAAGATCACCAAGGCTATGGAAATGGTGGCCGCGTCCAAAATGCGTAAAGCGCAAGACCGCATGCGTGCGGCACGTCCCTACAGCGAAAAAATTCGCCATGTGGCCGCCAACTTGGGCAAAGCTAACCCTGAGTACGTGCACCCGTTCATGGAAATCAATGACGCCAAAGGCGTGGGTTTTATCGTCGTCACCACCGACAAAGGTTTGTGCGGCGGTTTGAACACCAACATCTTGCGCATGGTTTCGCACAAATTGCGCGACTTGCAAGCCCAAGGCAAAACGGCTCAAGCTGTGGCCATCGGCAACAAGGGGTTAGGCTTTTTGAACCGCTCTGGTGTCAAGGTCGTCTCGCAAGCCACCATGCTCGGTGACACACCGCATTTAGACAAGCTGATCGGCCCCGTCAAGGTATTGCTCGATAGCTATGTAAATGGCGAAATCCATTCGGTGCAGCTTTGTTACACACGCTTCATCAACACAATGAAGCAAGAATCTGTGGTCGAGCAACTTCTACCTTTGTCTGCCGACGACTTCAAGCCAGAAGCTGGCAAGCCAAGCTGGGACTACATCTACGAACCAGACGCCCACACCGTCATTGAAGAACTCTTGATTCGCTATGTCGAAGCATTGGTCTACCAAGCGGTGGCTGAGAGCATGGCGTCTGAGCAATCTGCACGGATGGTGGCGATGAAGTCGGCCACCGACAACGCTGGGAACGTGATCAACGAACTCAAACTTATTTACAACAAGACGCGTCAAGCGGCGATCACGAAAGAACTTTCGGAAATCGTCGCGGGTGCGGCTGCTGTCTGATTTTAATTTTTGGAGCAAAACAACATGGCTCATGAGACCACCCACAAGAACCAAGGCGTTCAGGGAAAAATCGTTCAATGTATTGGCGCCGTGGTGGACGTCGAATTCCCTCGCGACCACATGCCGCGCGTCTATGACGCGCTCAAGTTAGAGGGCACGGCCCTCACGCTTGAAGTGCAACAGCAACTCGGCGACGGCATCGTTCGTACCATCGCTTTGGGCTCCTCTGACGGCTTGCGTCGTGGCTTGATGGTGACCAACACCGGTGCTGCGATTACCGTGCCAGTCGGCAAAGGAACTTTGGGCCGCATCATGGACGTGTTGGGCAACCCCATCGATGAGCGTGGTCCTGTCGACCAAACGCAAACCGCATCTATCCACCGTAAAGCTCCTGCTTATGACGAATTGAGCCCTTCGCAAGAATTACTCGAGACCGGCATCAAGGTGATCGACTTGGTCTGTCCTTTCGCCAAAGGCGGTAAGGTTGGATTGTTCGGCGGCGCGGGTGTGGGCAAAACCGTGAACATGATGGAACTCATCAACAACATTGCCAAAGCGCACAGCGGTTTGTCCGTGTTTGCGGGTGTGGGCGAGCGTACCCGTGAAGGTAACGACTTCTATCATGAGATGGCGGATTCCGGCGTGGTGAATCTCGAGAACCTCGGCGAATCCAAAGTAGCCATGGTCTACGGCCAGATGAACGAGCCTCCTGGTAACCGTTTGCGAGTGGCTTTGACAGGTTTGTCTATCGCCGAATCTTTCCGTGACGAAGGACGTGACGTGCTGTTCTTCGTGGACAACATCTATCGCTACACCTTGGCCGGTACCGAAGTGTCTGCCTTGTTGGGTCGTATGCCTTCAGCTGTGGGTTACCAGCCTACATTGGCCGAAGAAATGGGCCGTTTGCAAGAGCGTATTACGTCCACTAAGGTCGGTTCGATCACATCTATTCAAGCGGTGTATGTACCAGCCGACGACTTGACCGACCCATCACCTGCAACCACTTTCGCCCACTTGGATTCGACCGTGGTGTTGAGCCGTGACATTGCTGCTTTGGGTATCTACCCAGCGGTCGATCCATTGGACTCCACCAGCCGCCAGTTGGACCCACTCGTCGTTGGCGAAGAACACTATGCGACAGCCCGCGCTGTGCAAGGCACTTTGCAGCGCTACAAAGAATTGCGCGACATCATTGCGATTCTGGGCATGGACGAATTGGCGCCTGAAGACAAACTTGCAGTGGCCCGTGCCCGCAAGATCCAACGCTTCTTGTCACAACCTTTTCACGTCGCTGAAGTGTTTACCGGTTCACCCGGCAAATATGTCACTTTGGCTGAAACCATCCGTGGTTTCAAGATGATTGCCAGCGGTGAGTGTGACCACTTGCCAGAGCAAGCCTTCTACATGGTCGGAACCATCGACGAAGCGTTCGAAAAAGCCAAGAAGATCTGAGCCAAGTATGCGCACCATTCACGTCGATGTTGTCAGCGCAGAAGAGTCCATCTTCTCAGGCGAAGCAACTTTTGTGGCTCTGCCTGGTGAGGCGGGCGAACTAGGTATCTATCCCCGCCACACCCCGTTGATCACGCGCATCCGTCCCGGATCTGTGCGCATCCATACGGCTGACGGCGGTGAAGAGTTTGTGTTTGTCGCTGGTGGTATTTTGGAAGTCCAACCCGATTGCGTCACTGTGATGTCTGACACCGCGGTGCGTGGCAATGATTTGGACGAAGAAAAAGCTAACGTTGCTAAACAAGCCGCTGAAGAAGCTATCAAAAACGCTAAAAGCGATGTGGACTTGGCCCGTGCCCGTTCTGAGCTCACTATTTTGGCCGCTGAACTCTCCGCTTTACGCCGCTACCGCGCTAAGAAATAAATCGCTCGTACTTCGTACGGATAGCCCGCCAAATCCAAGCGTCACTCACCAACAAAGCCCCATTCGAAAGACTGGGGCTTTTTGTTGGTCAAAGGAATCAGGAGACAATTACGCCATGCCCAAAGCCAAACTCCAAGCCGCCACTGTTGGTGGATCTGCCCACGATGTAGAGGCCCAGTTTTACGAAGCGCTCCAAACCGGCGATTTAGAAAAACTCATGGCGTGCTGGGCCGACGAAGACGACATTGTGTGCGTGCATCCTGGAGGTCCCAGGTTGGTTGGCAGCGCTCAGATACGTGCGGCATTTGAGACGATGTTCACCAATGGCACGATATCTGCAACGCCAGAGCGCGTGTGCAAAGTGGACTCTTTAACCAGTGCCATGCACAACGTGATTGAGCGAATCTCCATTCAAACACCCGAGGGCATGCAATACGCCTTGGTGGTGGCGACCAATGTGTACCAACGCACTCCGCAAGGTTGGCGCATGGTGGCTCACCACGCTAGCCCTGGAACATCGGCCGCACATGCAGAGGCGCAAGAGACACCTCAGGTTTTGCATTGACCTGGGGTTACCGCGCCCCTTGGTGGTTGCCGGGGGGAAACCTGCAAACTATTTATGCAGCAAAAGGCTTGCGCAGTCTTGGCGACAAGCCACCAGTTTGGCAAAGACAGCGATGGGAGACGCCTGACAATGACTTCGTTGATGTAGATTGGCTTGTGCCGTTAGCAGCAATTGCATACCAAGTAGTCACCAAAAAATCTCTTGATCAAAAGGCCAAGGACACCCCATTGCTGGTGTTCTTCCACGGGTTAGAGGGCTCGTCTGCCAGCCACTACGCCATCGCTTTTGCAAAGGAAGCGCAACGCATCGGCTGGCAAATGGCTGTGCCGCATTTCAGAGGTTGCAGTGGTGAAATCAACCGTGCTCCGCGCGCGTATCACTCAGGCGATTACCAAGAAATTGACTGGATACTCAAGCGCTTTCAAAGCGTGCACCGCGGACCCGTCTTTGCAGTGGGCATATCGTTGGGGGGTAATGCCTTGATGAAATGGGCGGGTGAAGTGAAGGCAGAGGCCAATAAAACTGTTAATGCAATTGCCAGTGTTTGCGCCCCGTTAGATTTGACAGCCAGTGGTCATGCGATTGACAGTGGATTTAACCGTATCGCTTACGCCAAAATGTTTTTAGAGAGCATGAAGCCAAGGGCGTTTGCCAAGTTAGCGCAATATCCAAATTTATTCGACGCGAAGGCTATGCAATCTGTCACCACCCTGTTTGAGTTTGACAATATCTTCACCGCACCGTTGCATGGTTTTAAGGACGTTACCGACTACTGGTTGCGCGCATCCGCCAAGCCGGGTCTCGCTGATATCGAATTACCCGCTTGGGTCATCAATCCACAAAACGACCCTTTTGTGCCAGCTAGCAGTTTGCCCACTGCGGTTGAAGTAGGACGGTACGTAGAGTTATACCAACCCCAAGACGGCGGCCATGTTGGCTTTACCAGCGGTGCATTTCCTGGAACCTTGCATGCCTTACCGCAAGCGGTATTGCGATGGCTGGGTAGCAAAATATAAACAATCACTCACAGTAAAACCATGGATGACATCGTCAAACAAGCCCTTGCCAAATGGCCCAACGTGCCGGACTGTTACGGTTGGCTCGGGCTAGACGCGCGAGGTGATTGGTATATGCGTGACGATGTTGTGCAGGCGGCGGGAGACTTTGCAACAAGCAAGGGCTCCAAACTCCTGCATGAAAAGCTGATTGAATTTATTGGGCGCAATTACGATACAGATGCAGATGGGAGATGGTTTTTTCAGAACGGCCCGCAACGTGTTTATATTGAGTTAGAGGTCGCGCCTTGGGTGTGGCGTTTGCAACCCGATGGCACTTTGCTCAGCCATACCCAGCAAGTGGTCGACTATCGCAACAGTTGGCTAGACGAGTCGGGTTGGTTGTATCTGGAAACCGATGTAGGGTTTGGACTTATGCACAGCATGGACATGTTGCAAGCCGCGCAGAAAATAGAGTCTAAAGAATGGTTGCCGCAAAACATTGCGAAAATAGATTTGCAAGCGCGCTTTGGTTTTTGTTTGAGCCCTGACAAAGATCAAAACATCAAAGCCCGTACTCAATAAAAAAGCCGCCTAGTTAACAGGCGGCTTTGTGTGTGAAGGGTGAAAACTAAATTACTTGGCTTCTGGTTTTTTTGGCTCGGTCAACTTGCCGCCACCTGCATTTGCCATATAGACAACAGCGCGACCAATTTCAAAGTCGCTGTATTCACCGCCTGCTTGTGAAGCCATACTGCCTTTGCCTTTGAGCGCAGACGTTAACAAAGCCTCGTAACCTTTGCCCACGCGTGGGGCCCAAGCAGTTTTGTCACCAAATTTAGGTGAGCCCAAAGAGCCCGCTGTATGGCAACCACCACATTGGCCTTTGTAAACCTCCTCACCAGTGCGAGGCTCTGTGTTAGCAGATTTGATTTCAATTGAGCCCACTTTTTGAATGCGCGCTGCGACGGATTCGGGTGCGTTTGAACTACCAGCTTGTGGTTTGTTGTCTGAGGTGACGTAGTACACCAAGCCAATGATGACGAAAACAGGAAGAATGAACGAATAACCAACAGCCAACAAAAGCTGTTTGGGGGTTTTAATGGGGCCCGTGTGGGCTTCTTCGAGGTGGTTGTCGCTCATGATGAGGGGAATCCTTAAGGGCTGCGCAAAAACAACTCAAATTATAGCCAGCCACCTACAATGGCTTGCCACTCAAAGATGCGGCTGTAGCTCAGTGGATAGAGTATTGGCCTCCGAAGCCAAGGGTCGTGGGTTCGATCCCCGCCAGCCGCACCAAGTTAATCCTTTTTGACTCAACAATGGAGTGATTTACTCAAAGCTTGTCATAAAAGCCCCATACCTAGTGAACTATATTGATAATCAACAGTTTTCAAAACCATAAGTTTGCCGATCATGAAAAACACACTTTACGCATTTACATTTCTTGCCTTCGCTGCTTTCGCTAATTCTTCGGTCTTCGCTCAAGCAACACCCAGCGCGCAGCAGATGATCGAACAACTCAAGGTCCAGCCCGTTCCTGATGCGCCAAGACGCACCCGTAGTTTGCGCAACCTCTCGGTAGAGGCGGTTGACCAAGCGGCGGATACAACGCCAAGTGCACCCGCCGCACCCGCTGTCAAGCCTTCTTTGTCATTGCAAATCCAGTTTGAATTCAACTCTGCGCAAATCAGCCCAGTGAGCCAGCAAGCCTTGTTGAACTTATCGACAGCGCTCAAAGCTGCAGAACTCAGCGCCTCTAAATTTGAAGTCGAAGGCCATACCGACGCCAAAGGCAATGATGCTTACAACCTCAAACTCAGCCAGCAACGCGCTGAAGCGGTGCAACAGTTCCTGGTGCACCAAGGCGTTGCTATCAATCGATTGATGGCCTCTGGCAAAGGCTCGACACACCTGGCCAATGCGGGTAACCCGTTAGCCGCTGAAAACCGTCGGGTTCGCATTGTCAACCTCGATTGAGGCCAAAACGCCCTGGTGGCAAAGCCTAGAGCGTCAGTTCCTCACCTATCTGTCGCGTTGGTCAGACAAGTGGGTGCACATTGGCTTGGTGCTTGTCTTTTCTGCTTGGATTGTTGTCGACGTTTTATTAGTAGGCGTTACAGGTGGCTTAGCGCAAACCACCTACGACAACATGGTGCGTGGCCGCGTCATCACCGCGCCTGCCGATCCGCGCATAGTGATCATTGATATCGATGAGTCCGCCTTGGCCCGCATGGCCACAGAATTTGGCCGTTGGCCTTGGCCGCGAGATACCTTGGCCTCGGTGTTGGACTATGTGGAAGAGCAACAACCTGCCGCGGTTGTGTGGGACATTATTTTTTCAGACGTAGACCGTTTAAACCCAGGCGGCGACGCCGCATTCGATGCGTCAGCCAAACGCAGTGCGCACAGCCATTTCGGATTGGTGCGTCTACCTAAAGAGAATGACGACAAAAGCGAATTGACGCAAAAAAACTTACCCAGCTTGTGGGTGCAAAAAGCATCGCAACAAACAAAAGAATTTTCAACCGTAGCGCTTATTCCGCCCGTATTGCCTGGCGTTGCAGTCAAACCACTGGGTTACAACAATGGCTATGTCGACCGCGATGGTATTTTGCGCCGCTACCGCTACTTTGAGCGCTTGGATGATGGTGGGATGATCCAATCATTGCCCATGAGCGTGGTGCAACAAGTTGATCCACAAGCCCATGCGTTTTGGTTAGAGCGCTTTCTCAATAAACCACAAAAAATTGCTTCGGATAACGCAACGCAAGACGATGTGCTCATCAACTGGCGCAAGAAAGCCAATAGCTATCCGCGTGTCAATTTTGCTGATGTGTTCGCCTTGGCTGATGGCGCCAAACCCAAAGAAGAGGTGCCATCATTCGCCGGCAAGATTGTGATCATCGGATCCACTGCGCCAAGCTTGCACGATATCCACCCAACGCCACTGTCTTCGACACAGGCGGGCGTGGAGTCTTTGGCAACAGGCATTGATAACGCATTGAACCAACGTGTCATGCGTGAAATGCCGAAATGGCTTGGGGCATTGATTGCGATGGTGATGTGCGTTGGCTTGGCCTTTTGGAGTTATCACAAAAGCGTGTCTTCCTTGGCCGCTGGTATGTTGGGCATGCCTTCTGTCATGCTCGGTATTAGCTTCCTGAGCCTCAATACGGACCATGTGTTTTTGGATTTGAATTTGTCTGCTGGACTAGGTTTGCTATTTGTTGTCTTGCTCAAGGTGTGGTCCCTTATTCAAAAACGCCACTGGTTTGGAGATGTTGCACCGAATTGCCAACAAGCCAGCGTGTGGGCTTGGCGGATAAATGAACCATGGACAGATCAGCAGCTACAAGATATGGTTCGCGCTCTTCGCGAACATGCGTTCAATTGCCGTATTTTGTTGTTAGACATTACACCCGCACAAAGTAAATTGGTTCGATGGAAACCGTTTGCAAATTATTTAGCCTTGGCGGGTCCTAAAGTAGAGTTAGAAGCCGCGAGACAAGAATTAGAAAAAATCGCTGTTAGCCTTCAAGCACTCACCGGAAATATCTTGACAGTCCCAGACCAATCAGAAAAACCCTCTCTACAAATTTCCCAGCTGGCATTGCAAGCTTGGACGCAAGTATCTAATGGTGATACACACCAAAAAACTTTAGAAAATAGAAAGTAAGCCTTATGCAAAGTTCAGTTGAGAGTTCAGTCCAGCGTTCGATACGCCACGTCTTGCTAAGTCTTGCACTTGTAGCGCCAACCGCATTTGCGCAAAATGCCAGCGTGATGCGCCCAACAGAAATACGTGCAGAAAAGTTGGCATCCTCTGCGGTCCTCGTGCAGGTGAATCAAGGTGCGACAGTGCGCGTCACTTCGGTAGAAGGCGGTTGGGTATTGGTTGAAGCGAACTCTGACAAGGGGCGGGTGTCGGGTTGGGTGCGCGCTAGTGCGCTCAATATGCAAGCAGGCGCATCAGTGGTTGCGGGTTTGTCTAGTGGGCGCGAGGCTGCTGGAAACACAGCGGTAACACTGGGTGTCAGAAATGTTCCGCCGTTGGTGCCGCGCATCAATCGCCACGCGCTCATTATTGGCGTTGGTATATATGAAGACCCGCTGGTACCTCCGCTTCCTGGTACCAAGTTGGACAAAGTGTCTGCCACCCAAATTGCACAAGCCATGCAGGTTCCGGACGGCAATATTCAATACCTGCACGATAGCCAAGCAACGGTATCCAATATTCGTACAGCGCTCAATAACTTGAATGACAGAGTGCAAGATGGCGACCGCGTATTTATCCACTACTCTGGCCATGGCACTCGCTACCAAGACCCGCAAGCCGGTGGTTGTGTGGAGGCGCTACTTCCTTATGACGGAATGAGCAAAGGGATGATCAGCAACACCGAGATGGCAAGCTTGTTAGCGCAAATCACGCAAAAAACCGACAAGTTATTTGTCATGTACGACGCCTGCCATTCCGGTGGACTCGTGGCTGCCGCGGCCACCGCTAGAACGCGGGGCATTGCCAATAGCAATGACGAGGGCGCACTTCGACCCAAATTTGCGGCCCTATCAGAGGAATGCAGCAAGCCGGTGAATATCAAAACCCGCAGTTTGGTCAATGAGCAAGTTAACCGTGGCGCCTTGCCCCAAGACATCGTGCATATTTCTGCCGCGCGTGACAACGAAATAAGTTTTGACGATGAACAAAAAGGCGGATTGGCAACACAGTATTTCCGCGATTGCATGTTGCGTGAAGCCAAAGACTTAGACGGTTCAGGCGCCATCAGTATTGAAGAGATCAAGCAATGCGCGCAAGAAAAAATCAACCTTCGCATGCAAAACGACAACAACTTTAAAGCGCATAACCTGGTCTTATCAGGCAATGGCAACTTTGTGCCCGCATGGTTTAGCCAAGGCGTACCGCAAACCGCGAATGTGATGACTGCTCTGGCCACTACAGACAAACCGGTTGCGCAAGTAGCTGTTGCGACCGCTCCTGCAACCCCAACGCCACCACCCGCACAGCAAATTGCATTGGCTACACCTTCGACCACCACCACTCCAGCAACTACCCAAAGTCAAACGCTAGCTACGTCTGAGATAAAACCCTTGAGTGGCGAGGATGCGCTTAAGCAAATGTATGACCAGCGCAATGCCAAGCGCAAAGTACGCGTCACGCTGACCAAAGAACAGCTGGTGATTGGCAAAGATGTTTTGGAGTTCTCCGTGCAATCTGACCAAGCCGGTTATGTCTATGCAGCGCTCGCAGGCTCAGACGGTAAAGCTCTGTATATGTTGTTCCCGAACGATTTAGACCAAAACAACCGCATTGAGGCGGGACAGACCCTGAAGTTGCCGCAAGGCAAATGGCGCATCAAATCATCTGGCCCTGTCGGCACCAACCATCTGCTGGTCATGGTGGCAGATGCGCCGCGCGATCT
>JBBAOY010000060.1:0-10042 GCA_040401095.1 Limnohabitans sp. | reverse complement strand
CGAGGCTTATCCACATCCGTCCCTCTCGCACACGCTGTGTGATAAGCCAACAACTGCAAGGGCACCACGTGCAAGATAGGCGACAACACGCCATAGTGCTCAGGCATACGAATCACGTGAACGCCTTCGCTGTTTTCGATACGGGTGTCAGCGTCTGCCAACACAAACAGCTCACCGCCGCGCGCGCGAACTTCCTGCATATTGCTTTTGAGTTTTTCTAGCAAAGCATCGTTGGGGGCAACAGTGACAACGGGCATGGCGCTAGTCACCAGTGCGAGTGGGCCGTGCTTGAGCTCACCTGCGGCATAGGCTTCCGCGTGGATGTAGGTGATCTCTTTGAGTTTCAATGCACCTTCCAAAGCAATGGGGTAATGCGTGCCGCGGCCCAAGAACAAGGCATTTTCTTTGGTGGCAAATTCTTGAGACCACGCTATAAGTTGGGGCTCCAAGGCCAACACCGCCTGCAATGCGGCAGGCAAGTGGCGCATGGCTTTGATGTGGCTTGCTTCTTGAGCACTTGTCAAATGCCCTTTTACTTTTGCAAGTGCAAGTGTTAGCAAGAACAGTGCGGCGAGTTGCGTGGTGAAAGCTTTGGTTGATGCCACGCCAATTTCAACGCCAGCGCGGGTGACATAGGCCAACGCACATTCACGCACCATGGCGCTGGTAGCGACGTTACAAATGGTGAGCGTGTGTTTTAAGCCAAGGCTTTGTGCATGTCGCAATGCAGCCAAGGTATCAGCTGTTTCTCCGCTTTGGGTGATGGTGACAACCAAGGTGCGGGGGTCTGCAACAGATTCGCGGTAGCGGTATTCGCTGGCGATTTCTACATGGCAAGGAATTTTGGCGATGGCTTCTATCCAATATTGCGCCACACTTCCGCTGAGGTAACTGGTGCCGCACGCGAGTATCAGAACACGATCAATGTCTATGAATGTTTGGGCTGCGTTTTTTCCAAATAACTCGGGGGTGATGCCCTCTACACCTTCTAAGGTGTCGGCAATAGCACGCGGTTGTTCAAATATTTCTTTTTGCATGTAGTGGCGATAAGGCCCTAACTCTGCTGCGCCGCTGTGTGCGTTGACGGTTTTGACTTCGCGTGTCACGGCTTTGTTGTTGCGGTCATACACAGCATATTTGCCTAACTGCAAATCGACCACATCGCCTTCTTCTAGATAAACGATTTGGTTGGTCACTCCTGCCAAAGCCATGGCATCGCTGGCGAGAAAATTTTCTTCATGCGAATGGCCCACGCCCAAGATCAACGGAGAACCTGCACGCGCACCGACCACGCGATGCGGTTCGTCTTTATGAAACACCGCTAAAGCGTAAGCCCCATGCAATTGCGGCAATGCCGCTTGCATGGCCTTTAACAAATCACCCGCGTACAAACTATCGACCAAATGGGCGATCACTTCGGTATCGGTCTGGCTAACAAACACATAGCCTTTGGCTTGTAATGCAGCACGCAATTCATCGTGGTTTTCGATGATGCCGTTGTGGACTAACGCCACGCGGCCTTCTGCATCTTTTTGTGTTTTAGCGGGGCCATGGCTAAAGTGGGGATGCGCGTTGTGCACTGCTGGTGCGCCATGGGTGGCCCAACGCGTGTGCGCGATACCGGTGCCACCTTCTACTTTGTCGGTGGCAACTTGTTCGATCAATTCTGACACGCGGGCTGTGCTTCTTGCGCGTTGTAATCCACCTGTTGTAGCACCCAAACTCGCACCATGCACCGCAACGCCGCAGGAGTCATAACCGCGATATTCCAATCGCTGTAAACCTTGGACGAGGATGGAAACAATATTGCGCTTGGAGACCGCGCCGACGATGCCGCACATGGTGGTTCTTTCTAAGTATTTCGATTTTAGGGCGATAGCCCCAGCAACTTTGCCGCTTGAGCGGGCGAGACGATGCGCATATTTTTGACAGGCTTGGCAGTTAGTAGGTCTTGGTCACCACTAATGAGTAAGTCAGCTTTTGATTGCAACGCTGTTTCAATGAATACGTCGTCATCTCGATCGCGGCAGTATTTGCCTACCTTGCCTATCTCGACCCAAACAGAAGAAGCATTGAAGTCATGTAATAACTGATTACGGAGTTCGATGGATATGTAGGCATCAAACTTAGGCCTATAGAGCCGAGTCCTAAGTTCCTGAAAGGTTGCTGATGAGAAAACCAATGCGCCATTTTCAAGACAGTAACGGACAAGCTTGGCTGGAATGCCTTTAGAAGAGAGGGCAGCACTGATCAACACATTGGTGTCGATCACCCACCTAGGATTCGTCACGCAGCAAGGCTTCCAAACGTTTTGCTGTCATGCCGGCTTTTTCAGACTGCGCGGCTGATGCTGCCAAGGTGTGCTGCAACCGATTGGCATAAAAGGCACGCATGGCATCGTAGTCTTGGGCAGACACCATTACGCCCACCACACGCTCTCGACGAACGACGCGAACAGGCTCGCGCTGGGCCATGTCGATGAAATGCCCAAACTGGGTTTTGGCTTCATTTGCGGTTAGAGTTTGCATGGCAAGATATTAGCACGAATCGAACGATTCGCGCGTTTAGTGCGACTTACGTTTTCGTTGAGTTCTTCTGCGGCCGCTTCCAATTCGCCACACTCACCTGCTTGCCACGTGCAACACTTAGCGCGCCTGGCTCAGTAGATTTGGTAATGGTGGAGCCACCTCCCACCGTGCCACCTGCGCCAATAGTGACGGGCGCCACCAACACACAGTTGCTACCAATATGTGCATCGGCTTCGATGATGGTGCGATGCTTATTGGCACCGTCGTAGTTGGCGGTGATGCTGCCAGCGCCATAGTTCACGCGCTCGCCAACGGTGGCGTCACCAAGGTAGGCCAGGTGGTTGGCTTTTGCGCCATCGGCCAAAGTGGAATTTTTGATTTCTACAAAGTTGCCAACGTGTACATCAGCACCGAGTTGTGCACCAGGACGCAAGCGCGCATAGGGGCCTACGCGAGCACCTTTGCCAACAATCACACCTTGCGCTTCACCGTCAATGTGGGTGAACGGCAAGATTGCTGCACCATCTTGAATGACACAGTTAGCAATCACGCAATGCGCGCCAATATTCACACCAACACCCAATTGCACATGGCCTTCAAAAATACAGTTGATGTCTATCGACACATCTTCTTTGCAGGTCAAACTGCCACGCAGATCAATACGCGCCGGATCGATGATGCGAACGCCTTGTGCCAGCAGCGCGTGGGCTTGGCGTGTTTGGTAGATGCGTTCTAACTCAGCCAATTGCAAAGGTGAATTGATCCCTGCGACTTGCGCAGGGTCAGTGATTCTGTGTGCTACCACTTTCACATGGTCTGCGACAGCCATCTTGACTACATCTGTCAAATAAAATTCTTTTTGGGCGTTGTCGTCTTTAAGTTGAGGCAACCATTTCTTGAGGCACTTAGCAGGCACGGCCATGATGCCGCTATAGATCTCTTTGATTTCACGTTGCAACTCATCGGCGTCTTTGTGTTCGATGATGCCGTGGACTTGGTGGTCGAACCCACGCACGATGCGGCCGTAACCAGTGGGATCTTCAAAGTCGATGGTGAGCAAAGCCAAGTTTTTTCCATCGCAGGCTTGTATCAAAGCTTGCAAAGTATCGACCTGCGTTAAAGGCACATCGCCTGATAAAACTACCACCACACCATCGTCATCCAACAAGGGCAACGCTTGTTGCACCGCATGGCCGGTTCCAAGTTGCGGCATTTGCTTGGCAAATTGCAAGGCTTTGTTCGGATAGGCTTTTTGCAAAAGAGGTTCCACCACTTCAGCACCATGGCCGGTAATTAAAATAGTGTTGCGCGTGTGCAAAGCGTGCGCGGTGTCAATCACGTGCTGGACCAAGGGCTTTCCTGCCAATGGATGCAAAACTTTGGGCATACTGCTCTTCATGCGAGTGCCCTTACCCGCTGCCATGATCACCACATCTAACGCAGTCATGTTCAAGTCCTCTTTGATTTTGAGAATTATCCGCCAAGCTCTGTGCTTGCTTGGCTTATCTGCATTGGTGCTTTTGAGCGGTTGCAGCACGCTCAAGTTGGTCTACAACCAAGCGGACGAGGCTGCTTACTGGTGGCTTGATGGCTACGTTGACTTATCGGACAAGCAAAAGCCTTTGGCCAAAGATACTTTGCGCCAATTACACCAATGGCATAGGCAAACACAACTACCAGAATACGTTGCCTTATTACAAAAAGTGCGTGCTATGGCACCTCACGATGTTCAACCTGATCAGGTGTGCGCTATTGCGCAAGATATGCAAAACAGTTTTGTCGCGGTTTTGCATCAGGTGGCGCCGGATGCGACCAAACTGGTTGGGCAACTCAGTACCTCGCAATTGCAATATCTGCGTAAAAAATATGACAAGCTGAACCTTGAGTGGCGCGAAGACTATGTGGACGGCAGTGAAGAAAAGAGATTGCGCTCCCGCAACAAGCAATTGCGCAATCGATTGGAAGATTTTTATGGCAATTTAGACGCCACGCAACGCGAAATGATTAATCAATCGTTAATGAAATCTAGCTTTCAACCGGCAGTCTCTTTTGAGGAACGTCTTCGTAGACAAGTTGATGCCATACAAACTTTTACACGCATCTCGCAAGGAGGATTAAGTCCATCCTTGGCCCAAGCCCAATTTAAAGGATGGCTTGACCGAAGTTTTACCCCGCCGGATGAGACCTATCGAATTTATAGCCAAACATTGAAGCAAGAAAACTGCGAACGCTTTGCCAAACTACATAACAGCACAAGCACCGCGCAGCGTGAACGTTTAGCTGAGAGTTTGCGCAGCTATGAGACTATTTTTCAGGGCTTGATTTCGAAAAATTAGGTTCTGACCCCAATTAATTTAGCTGATGGGCCAGACTACGCCGTTGTCGTTTAGCACGGCGTCTAACGCAACGTCGTGAGGCTCGGGCATGAGTTCAGGTAGGAAACCGTGGGTGTAGCCCAACCCAACTGTGAAAGGTTTGGGTTGCAAACTCGCCAAAGTGCGGTCATAAAAACCACCGCCGTAGCCAAGGCGATAACCGCCTGCGCCGTAACCCAAACAGGGAACAAACAGCAAAGTTGGAAAAATAATTTCTGTGTCTTTGGGCTTTGGGATTCCGTAAGCGTCTTCTTCCATCGGACAACCGGGGTACCACACATGAAAGGTGAGGGTTTTGTGGGCTTTGTCGACCACGGGCAAACCAATGCGGCGCAAATGCGGTTGGTCAGATAACTCACCGTCTTCTTTCCAGCGGTGCAAAGCAGGCAATGGATCGAATTCGCCTTTGATAGGCCAATAAGCACCGATGACGGTGTCGGGTCTGTCAAACAACCAAATGCGCATGACGCGTTGCAACATGTCTGAACGCGCTAAACGGTCGGGCAAATTTAAACGCTCTTCAATGAGCTGGGTTCGTAAGGTTTTTTTGTCCACGGATAATCATGCAATGGAATACCGCTTCATTGTGTCATTTTTAGTTGCTCTGTTTGTAAGTTTTACTTACATGCTTCCCGCTTTTGCCGCGAGCGTGGTGACGGACGCCAAGGCCGACATGGTGATTCAAGACATGGCCCACGCTTTCAAACGCAATGACAAGAAACGCTTGACGGGACTTCTGCCCCAAGCCAAAGGCCATCCCCTAGAGGCTTGGGCAGCTTATTGGGAGTTAAAGGCACGATTAGACGAAGCCTCCCCGCAAGAGATTCGGGCTTTTTTTAACAAGTTCGAAGGCAGCTACCAAGAGGACCGTCTGCGTAACGACTGGTTGCTACTTTTGGGTAGCCGCCGCGACTGGACAAGCTTAGAGTCTGAGTACCCGCATTACCGAATGCGCGACGACCGTGAACTGCGGTGCTATTTCCTCACCGTGGAGTTCATCCAAAAAGGCCCGCAAGTTGGCGCGTTGGTTGCCGACGAAGTTCGCCGCAATTGGATGGTTATGCGCGAAGCCGATGACGGATGCACTTTGGCGGCAGACCGTTTGTATGACGCCAAGTTTTTTACTGCGCTAGATATTTGGCGTAAGGCTAGGTTAATGGTCGAGCACACTCGGCCGGTCACGGCGCGTAATGCCGTACAAATCGTCGCTCCGCAGGTCGCACCGATGGTTAAAGATGTTTACAACAACGCCGCCCAGTTTTTAGCCAAGAACATCGCTAAACCGCAAAAGGTGCACCAGGAGTTGGTCGTCATGGCGCTCGTTCGCGTAGCCTCGCAAGACCCAGACGTCGCCGCCAAATTGATGCGCACCAAATGGCAGCCTTACTTGACAACGGAAGAGCGGCATTGGGTATGGGGTGTCATAGGCCGTCAATCCGCCATGCGTTTGGACGAGGACACACTAGACCACTACGCCCGCGTTGCCCATGACAAAGACTTGAACGACGACATGTTGGCTTGGAAAGTTCGCGCCTCCCTACGTGCCGGCCAAACGCCTAAATGGCCTTTGGTGGAAGGCGCTATCCAAGCGATGAGCCCAGACGCACGCAAAGAGCCCACTTGGGTCTATTGGTATGCACGCGCTTTGTTGAACCACAAAAAAGTAACCCCGGCTATCCAACAAGAAGCCAATGCTTTGCTCGAGAGCATCGCTGGCGTGAAAGGGTTTTACGAGCAATTGGCCATGGAAGAGCTCGGTCGCAAAGTAACCGCGCCAGCGAAACCTCCCGCGCCAACTGCCGAAGAGTCAGAAGTCGCCAAGCGCAACCCCTCGTTGCAAAGAGCTTTGTATGCCATCGCGATTGGATTGCGAACGGAAGGCGTGCGCGAATGGAACTACGGTACAAACTTGGTCAATGCCCAAGGCCAAAGCGGCTTGATGACTGACCGCGAATTACTGGCTGCAGCGCAACTGGCGTGCGATCACCAAGTCTGGGATCGATGCATCAATACCAGCGAGCGCGCCCGCACGGTGATCGACTTTGACCAACGCTTTCCGATGCCTTTCAAAGACGCGGTGATCCAACGCGCGCGCAATATCAATCTTGACCCGGCTTATGTCTACGGGCTAATTCGCCAAGAGAGCCGTTTTGTGATGGACGCTAAATCCAACGTCGGTGCTTCTGGTTTGATGCAAGTCATGCCCGCCACTGCACGCTGGACTGCTCGCAAAATTGGTTTGACTGGTTTCACCCCAGACCAAATCACGGACCGTGACACCAATATCGCCATCGGCACCGGCTATTTGAAATTGGTCCTCGACAGCTTCGAAGGGTCCATGCCGCTTGCGGCCGCAGCTTACAACGCAGGACCGAGCCGCTCTAGGCGCTGGCGGGCACCCAACGAT
Source organism: Limnohabitans sp. (assembly GCA_040401095.1). Classification (GTDB taxonomy): domain Bacteria; phylum Pseudomonadota; class Gammaproteobacteria; order Burkholderiales; family Burkholderiaceae_C; genus Limnohabitans. The sequence continues at coordinate 2,732 of JBBAOY010000060.1, read as the reverse complement.
GGAACCGGCCCTGTTTTAGAAGGTGCCATTTGGGCGGAGAACATACCCTTCAACGAGACACGCGACTATGTCAAAAAGGTTTTGGCCAACACCACCAATTACGCTGCCTTGATCACCGGCCAACCCCAGTCTCTCAAATCCAGGCTGGGCATGGTGGGGCCGCGCGATAAGTCTGCGCCAGAAGAAAATCTAGAGTTGCCATAGCCTCATCACAGCTGCGCCAAAGCCACGCCAAAGCCAAAGCAAGGGATTACCCTTATAAATTACCAAGGTTTTAGGGTTAACCCTTACAATTTAGGCCTATTAACTTTGCCACAAGCAATACAGGAGCCGCTATGACAACCTTCGTACATGCCCAATATCCCACCATCCATTTCGGCGTAGAACGCGCAAAACTTGGCCTCTCGGTGGCCCAAGACCTGGTTTTCAGCATATTCAACAGCATCCAGAACATTCCGACAACGTTTTCTAGCTGGATCAAAGCAGACCGCGAAGACCGCATGTGGGAAAACGCGATGACCGACTACCGCGTCATGGCTGAGTTGTTAAGCGCCCGCGACCGCCAACAATAATTCTCAGCCACACCGCCTGACTCCAGCCAAACGACTTGGCAGACCCCTAAAAACCCCGCTTGCGGGGTTTTTTTATGCCTAAATTGCCCACTATTGAAACTTGGGCACTTGAAATCGACCCCAGATGACCTAAACTTAGCACTCAATGGACGGGAGTGCTAACAACTTAGTTGCTTTGCACCCCACCATGAGCTAACTGGTGGTTACCCAAACGGAAGCCGCCGTGTTTTTAAATCCTTTAGTTCCAATTTGGAGATGCAATGAAACTTCGTCCCCTCGCCGATCGCGTGATCGTCAAGCGTATTGATAGCGAAACCAAAACTGCCTCGGGCATCGTGATTCCCGATTCAGCCGCCGAAAAGCCAGACCAAGGTGAAATCTTGGCTGTTGGTCCAGGCAAGAAAAATGACAAAGGCGAACTCATCGCTATGAATGTCAAAGTTGGCGAACGCGTGTTGTTCGGCAAATACAGCGGCCAAACCGTCAAAGTCGACGGTGAAGAGTTGCTCGTCATGAAAGAAGAAGACCTCTTCGCCGTAGTCGCTTAACGACTGCAACGCACATTTATTGAAATTCTGGAGAAATTTATATGGCAGCAAAAGACGTAATTTTTGGCGGCGAAGCCCGCGCGCGCATGGTCGAGGGTGTCAACATCCTGGCCAACGCAGTCAAAGTCACCCTCGGCCCTAAAGGCCGTAACGTGGTGCTCGAGCGCTCATTCGGCGCTCCTACCGTGACCAAAGACGGTGTGTCCGTTGCAAAAGAAATCGAACTCAAAGACAAATTGCAAAACATGGGCGCCCAGATGGTCAAAGAAGTCGCTTCTAAGACTTCTGACAACGCTGGTGACGGAACAACTACTGCAACTGTGTTGGCGCAAGCCATCGTGCACGAAGGCATGAAATATGTCGCCGCAGGCATGAACCCCATGGACTTGAAGCGCGGTATCGACAAAGCTGTGCACGCTTTGATCGAGCAACTCAAGAAAGCCACCAAGGCCACTACAACCACCAAAGAAATCGCCCAAGTCGGTTCGATCTCTGCTAACAGCGACCACAGCATCGGCGAAATCATCGCTAAAGCCATGGACAAAGTCGGCAAAGAAGGCGTTATCACGGTGGAAGACGGCAAGTCATTGGAAAACGAACTCGACATCGTCGAAGGTATGCAGTTTGACCGTGGCTACTTGTCACCTTACTTCATCAACAACCCAGAAAAGCAAGCTGCTTTGCTCGACAACCCATTCGTGTTGTTGTTCGACAAGAAAATTAGCAACATCCGCGATTTGTTGCCTACCTTGGAAGCCGTTGCAAAAGCTGGCCGTCCTTTGTTGATCATTGCTGAAGAAGTCGAAGGCGAAGCCTTGGCAACTTTGGTGGTCAACACCATCCGCGGCATCTTGAAGGTTGTGGCTGTGAAGGCTCCAGGCTTTGGTGACCGTCGCAAAGCCATGTTGGAAGACATCGCTATTCTGACTGGCGGCAAAGTGATTGCCGAAGAAGTTGGTTTGACACTCGAAAAAGTGACCTTGGCTGACCTCGGCCAAGCCAAGCGCATCGAAGTGGGCAAAGAAAATACCATCATCATCGACGGCTCTGGTGCCGCTGGCGACATCGAAGCCCGCGTCAAACAAATCCGCGTGCAAATCGAAGAAGCGACCAGCGACTACGACCGCGAAAAACTGCAAGAACGCGTAGCTAAATTGGCTGGCGGTGTTGCCGTAATCAAAGTGGGCGCTGCCACTGAAGTCGAAATGAAAGAGAAAAAAGCCCGCGTCGAAGACGCCTTGCACGCTACCCGCGCTGCAGTGGAAGAAGGCATCGTGGCTGGTGGTGGCGTCGCCTTGTTGCGCGCACGCCAAGCAGCTGGCACCATCAAAGGTGACAACGCTGACCAAGACGCCGGTATCAAACTGGTGTTGAAAGCCATCGAAGCTCCTTTGCGCGAAATCGTTTACAACGCGGGTGGCGAGCCATCTGTTGTGGTGAACGCTGTGTTGGCTGGTAAAGGCAACTACGGCTTCAACGCTGCGAACGACACCTATGGCGACATGATCGAAATGGGCATCTTGGACCCCACCAAAGTGACACGTACCGCTCTGCAAAACGCAGCGTCTGTCGCCTCTTTGATGTTGACCACAGAAGCCATGATCTGCGAAGC
>JBBAOY010000059.1:0-10192 GCA_040401095.1 Limnohabitans sp. | reverse complement strand
ACTAGCAATCTTTACGGCACGGGCGAAGTGCGCCACTTCGCTTAAAGTATCGCCAACATGGCACGCCACACCTTCATCCGCAGCACAACCTCTTACTGGCTGTGGATTGGCATTGCCATCGCCATCCTGTTGGCAGATCAGTTCACCAAAGTATTGATCGTCAGCACCTACCAACTCGGCGAAGGTTTTTCTGTCACCAGTTTTTTTAATATCGTGCGCGTGCACAACGAAGGCGCCGCATTTTCGCTTTTAGCCAATGCAGGCGGTTGGCAACGGTGGTTGTTTACGGGCGTAGGTGCCATTGCAGCCATTGCCATTGTCTGGATGCTGAAACAACATGCGCAACAAAAGCTATTTGGATTTGCCTTAGCTTGCGTGTTGGGCGGCGCAGTCGGCAATGTGATCGATCGCGTGATGTATGGCTATGTGATCGACTTCTTAGACTTCTATTACGCGGGCATGCACTTTCCTGCTTTTAACCTTGCAGACAGCGCCATTACCTTGGGCGCTGCCTGCTTGATCTTGGATGAAATCTTGAGAGTACGTAGAGGTCGCTAGACCAGCAGGCCGGGAAATGCGTCAGCCGCGCAGTTGACAAGATTTTTTAGATTTGTACAATTCGTCTTTTAAAAAGTCATTTTGTACAAATGCTACAACCCAATAACCAAATACAACGGAAAGCAGAAAGTTCAGTCAAAAGACTGGCCAAGGGGTTTCCAGTTGTAGCGCTAACTGGTCCGCGTCAATCCGGAAAGACAACGCTTGCATGTAGCATTTTCCCAGACAAGCCTTACCGAACGCTTGAAGATCCTGAGACCCGACAAATGGCACTGTCGGATCCGCGTGCATTTCTTGCACAATTTCCAGACGGTGCCATATTGGATGAAATTCAGCGTACCCCTGAGCTTTTCTCCTATCTACAAGGTGTCGTTGATGCCAAACAACAAATGGGTTTGTTTGTCATCACAGGATCGCAGCAATTCGGATTGCTAGAAGCCATTACACAATCTTTAGCTGGCAGGGTGGGGTTGGTAGAGTTATTACCGCTGAGTCTTTCGGAAATTGCTAGCGCCCATAAAGTTAATGCGAATAGTCTCAATCAATTAATGTTCACTGGCGGGTATCCAGCCCTTTATAACAAAATACGCTCAAAATCTTTACTACCAAGTGACTGGTTTAGAGCTTATGTGACTACATATATCGAGCGCGACGTGCGACAGGTACTTGGTGTTAGGGACTTAGCAAGTTTCGAGCGTTTTGTAAGGATGTGTGCATCGCGCAGCGGGCAACTTCTCAATCTACTGGCTCTTGCTTCAGATTGCGGCATCAGCGTGACGAATGCTCGCCAATGGATGAGTGTTTTAGAAACTAGCTACGTAATTAGACTTCTTCAACCTTGGCACGAAAACTTTGGCAAGCGCTTAGTCAAAATGCCAAAACTATATTTCCTGGACACAGGCTTGCTTTGCTGGCTCTTACGAATAGAGAGTGCAACGGCTCTCGCGACTCACGCAATGCGTGGGCCTGTATTTGAAACGTGGGTGGTAGCCGAGGTACTTAAGCATCGGCTCAACCAAGGTTTGTCTCCAGATATCTACTTCTGGAGAGATAACCACGGCGTGGAAATTGACCTACTGTTTGAACACAAAAATCTTCTACACGCGGTAGAAATGAAATCTGGCACAACCTTTAGCTCAGATTGGGTCAAAGGGTGTCAGAGGTTTCAGCATTACGCAGCCCATCGCTACGGCCGCAGCACAGTGGTGTATGGGGGAGAAAACAGCTTTGATACCCAGACCATCAACGTCATGTCATGGCTGGGTTTCGCCTGACATTGTCTACAGCGTAATGATCGTGCAACCCGTAGTCTTACGGGCTTCTAAATCGATATGCGCTTGCGCAACATTGGCTAGGGGATAGGTTTGGTCAATATGGATCTTGACTTTGCCGCTGGTGACGGCTTCAAACAAATCGTCAGCCATAACTTGCGTGTTTTCACGGGTGCTCATATGCGTAAACAAAGTTTGACGCGTGACATACAAAGAGCCCTTGCCGCCCAACATGCCAGGTGCGAAAGCAGGAACAGGACCTGACGCATTACCAAAGCTTGCCATCAGGCCTAAAGGAGACAAGCAATCCAAAGATTTATCCCAGGTGTCTTTACCGACTGAGTCATAAACCACTTTCACGCCCTTACCACCAGTGATTTCTTTGACCTTCACCAAGAAATCTTCGGTGTTGTAGTTGATCGCATGGCTAGCACCATTGGCCAATGCCAGTTTGCATTTAGCATCACTGCCAGCAGTTCCAATCAGTTGGTAACCTAGCGCTTTAGCCCATTGCGATGCGATCAAACCTACACCGCCCGCTGCTGCGTGGAACAAGATGAAATCACCTTTGTGCAATCCGCCTTGTGGCAAAGTGCTCTTGAGCAAATACTGCGCAGTTAGACCTTTGAGCATCATGGCCGCACCAGTTTCAAATGAAATGGCGTCAGGCAATTTGCAGACTGTCTTAGCAGGCATCACGCGTTCTTCGCAATAGCTTCCAGGAGGTGCGCTGGCATACGCCGCGCGATCACCAGCTTTGAGATGCGTCACACCCTCGCCCACCGCTTCGACAATACCAGAAGCTTCCATGCCTAAACGTAGTGGCATAGGAAATGGGTAAAGACCTGTGCGTTGGTATACATCAATGAAATTTAAACCAACAGCTTTGTGGCGAATACGGATTTCACCTGCACCAGGTTGCCCGACCGTGACATCGACGATCTTGAGTTCTTCAGGTCCGCCGTTTTTTTCAATAATGACTGCTTTGCTCATGTTGTGTGCTCCTAGGGGGGTCGATAATTTTTACGCCCTGCATCCTGCCACGAAAGCGGTCACAGAGCTGTCTCCTAGGTTTTATCGGCTCGGGTAGAGTCTGGCCCTAATGTCAGACACCGCCCCCACTTCCATTTCTAGCGCTTCACAACCAACTTTGACTGCACGTGCTGGCGCATTGTTGTTAGTTCCCCCGTTACTGTGGGCAGGCAATGCCATCACGGGGCGCTTGGTGCATGAGCTCATCTCGCCGCTGACGCTCAATTTTTTTCGCTGGGCGCTTGCGTTTTTGCTCTTGATTCCAATTGCGCACAAGGTACTCCATCGCAACAGTCCCCTATGGTCAAAGTGGAAGCGTTTTGCTCTGCTGGGTTTTCTGGGCGTAGGTTGTTACAACAGCTTTCAATACCTTGCGCTACAAACCTCTACCCCCATCAACGTCACGCTAGTGGCCTCCAGCACGCCCGTGTTTATGCTGGTGATTGGCGCAGTTTTTTTCAAACAAGTTATTCGCCTGCAACAAATCATTGGCGCCGTGCTGTCCATAGCCGGTGTGTTGCTGGTACTTTGCCGAGGTGACTGGCATGCGCTCTCCAATGTGCAGTTGGTGATTGGTGATGTCTACGTACTGATCGCAACCGCATGCTGGGCTTTTTACAGCTGGCTACTCAGTCGTCCAGACGATCCGGCAGAGATACGCAACAACTGGGCTTATTTTTTAATGGCACAAATGGCCTTTGGCCTGTCTTGGTCAGGCTTATTTACAACTGCCGAATGGGTCGCAGGCGATGCTTATATTTTTTGGGGCTGGCCACTGATTGCGGCGCTTGCTTATGTTGCCTTGTGTCCGTCGTTGTTAGCTTATCGTTGCTGGGGGTTGGGAGTACAGCAAGCGGGCCCCAACATTGCTGGCTTCTTTTCTAACCTCACGCCATTATTTGCAGCTGTTATGTCCGCCTTGGTGTTGGGCGACTTACCGCAAACCTTTCACGCAGCGGCATTTGCTTTGATAGTCGGCGGTATTGTGGTGTCTTCGCGGCGCTAACTTAGATTTAAAAATCTACTGCAAAGGGCGCTTACTTAAACGCGTTAAATTTAAGTAGCGCCATCCTGTTATTAAAACGAGCCTGAATAAGCTCCACCATCGGTCAATATGTTTTGACCTGTGATGTAACTGGCCTGCGCAGAACACAAAAATGCACAGGTCTCACCAAACTCATCGGGATGCCCGAAACGCAATGCTGGAATTGTTTTTTTCCGTGCGTCCATGATGGCCTCAATAGGTTGTCCTGTTTTTTCTGCGGCGCCCTTCATCGTGCCTTTGAGGCGGTCTGTGTCGTAAGCACCTGGCAACAGGTTGTTGATCGTCACATTGTTCGATGCAAGTTTGGTGGTGCGTGCCACGCCAGCGATAAATCCGGTCAAACCAGAACGCGCGCCATTCGACAATCCCAAAATATCAATCGGTGCTTTGACAGCGCTAGAAGTGATGTTGATGATGCGACCAAATCCACGATCGGCCATGCCGTCCACGGTAGCCTTAAGTAACTCAATAGGCGTCAGCATATTGGCGTCGACCGCTTTGATCCATGCGTCACGGTCCCAATTGCGGAAATCTCCTGGTGGAGGACCACCCGCATTGGTCACCACGATGTCGTAATTCTTACCTGGGCCACCTTTGATAGACCAAATAGCTTCACGCCCTTCAGTGGTCGTGATATCAACGGCCGCTGCAATAATGGTGGTTCCAAATTTACGTAGTTCTTTGGCAGCGGCTTCAAGAGCCTCGGCACCACGGGCAACGATCACCACATTGACGCCTTCCCGTGCTAACGATTGCGCGCAACCATAGCCCAAACCTTTGCTGGCACCTCCCACCAATGCCCACTTACCTTTAATTCCTAGATCCATTATTTCTCTCCATATTTAGTCACTAAAAAAACACCGCCAACCACTAACAAGGTACCCGCCCCTATCCAGAGGTTGAGTGGCTCATCCAACACCAGTACACCCAGCGTGATCGTCGCCATAGGCCCAATCATGCCAGTTTGTGCGGTCAATGCTGCGCCGATGCGTTCAATCGCCATCATCACCATCAATACAGGTGCGACTGTGCACAACAACGCATTCAATATCGCCAGCCATAAGACTTGCTCAGGCACATCTGCCGCAGACATTGGTCGCAGCACCAAAAACTGCACGATGCAACATATGCAAGCCACAGTGGTTGCCCATCCGACCAATCGCAAAGCACCAATACGTTGCACGATTTGTCCGCTGTAGAGCAAATACACACCATAGGTGAGCGCACTGGCAAAAACCAAAGCACTGCCTAGCGCAACGTCTGCACCTATAAAAGACAACTCATGCACAAATACCAATAAAACACCGCTATAACTCACCACCATAGCGAGCATACGAATCGGTTGCACGGGTTTTTTATAAATCAACCAACCCAACAGAACCACTAAAGTGGGATTGAGATACAGAATCAGCCTCTCCAAACTTGCAGTGATGTATTGCAACCCTAAGAAATCCAAGTAGCTGGACAAGTAATAACCCACAAAGCCGAGCGCCACAATACCAAGCGCATCGCGTCGCGTTAATGGGTTCTCACGCGCTTGTGTCTGTCGTTCCGACCAAATCCCTAAAGCGATAAAAAAAGGCAAAGCAAACAACATCCGCAGCATGATGATGGTGACTGCGTCCACCCCGTAGCGATAAGAGAGTTTGACAATGATCGCTTTGCCACTAAAGGCAATCGCACCTGCGGCAGCTAAGAGTAAACCCGAAAGATAAGAGCGCTTGGCCGTAGACATTGGTGATAGTTTATTCGCACTTAAACTCTCTCTATGCGCCTGTCTCTTATTCAACGCTTTCTATTAGCCAATCGGCAGACACGGCGCAAAGCCTCTGGTTTGCCGATGATTTGGAAAGGCATGCTGTGGATGGCAGCGGGAGGATTTTTATTCTCCATCCTCAACACCATCGTGCGGTCCATTGCCATGCAGATGGATCCGTTTGAAGTTCAGTTTTTACGATATTTGTTTGGACTGCTCGTGATGTTGCCTTGGGTATTCAAAGCAGGCCCGCGCAACTATTGGCCGACGGATATCAAAGGACAGTTTTGGCGAGGCGGGGTTCACACCATCGGCATGGTGCTGTGGTTTATTGCTCTGCCCAAAATTCCTTTAGCGGATATGACGGCCATCAGTTTCACGGGGCCGATTTTTATCATGATTGGTGCCTCTTGGTTTTTGGGTGAACCTATGCGAAGAGATCGGTGGATTGCTGCATTGATTGGTTTCACTGGCGTTGTGGTGGTGGTGGCACCCAAAATGTCGGGTGCTGGTGGTAGCTACCACTTGGTCATGCTGGCGTCTGCGCCACTCTTTGCTGCGTCTTTTTTAATCACCAAGGCATTGACGCGCTATGAGAAGGCCACTGTGATTGTGTTTTGGCAAGCTTTGACGGTATCGCTTTTCAGTTTGCCTTTGGCTTTGCTGCATTGGCAAAACCCCAGCCTATGGCAGTGGGTCGGTTTTTTTATTGCTGGTATTTTGGGGAGCGTTGGCCATTACTGTTGGACGCGCGCATTTCATGCTGCAGATATTTCTTCTACCCAATCGCTTCGCTTTTTAGATTTGGTGTGGACTTCTGCGTTGGGTTGGTTGATTTTTTCTGACATCCCAAGCCAATCAACTTGGCTAGGTGCTATCGTGATTTTGGCGGCGACTGTTTGGATTGCACGCCGCGAAGGACAACGTCCTGTCAAAACACCGATTGATGAACCGGTTCACTGACCGAGCACAACACCTTCGCGCCTAGGGTCGGTTCCGCTGATCCAATAGTTTGAATGGCCCACCATAGGCTGTTTCACAATAGCTTGCAAGCCACTGGTCAAAGCCAGTTCTCGCACCTCTGCGCCGCGTGCACGTAAAGACTGCAAAGTGTTTGCTGAGAAGCGCTTTTCCTCCACCACCATCGGATCGCCCAATGCGCCAAAGTTGGGCAAGTCAATCGCTTGTTGCGGCGTCATCCCCCAATGCAAAACACCGATCAAGGTTTTGGCAGTGAAATGAATGATCATTTCGCCACCAGGACTACCCGCACTCATCAGTAACGCACCGCTAGCCTTGTCAAACACCAAGGTCGGCGACATCGAAGAACGCGGACGTTTGTTGGCTTGGACACGATTGGCAACCAATCGACCTTGCGAATCTTGCGGCACAAAACTAAAGTCTGTCAGCTCATTGTTTAACAAGAACCCATGCACCATCTGACGCGCACCAAAGGCATTTTCAATCGTCGTAGTCATCGCCAATGCATTGCCATAGGCGTCAGCGATGCTGATATGCGAGGTACCAAATTCCGCTTGATTGGACATCGGTGCATAGGCACTCTTTTGTGCACGCAAAGGGATACCCGCGGGCGTTTGCTTCAAACTGGTGGGACCCATCAGTTGGGCGCGCAGTTTTAAATAAGCTGGGTCTAACAAACTACGCCAGTTCCCAGCAGGCGCTTCGACAAAATCAGGATCTGCCACATATTGCGCACGGTCTGCATATGCCAAACGCGAAGCTTGGGCGTAGTCGTGTAACCAATCTGCATTCAACTCGCCTTGAACAGGCGCTTTCAAAGCGTGAGGTGCATGTTGTAGCAAACCCAATATTTGTCCAATCGCAATTGCACCAGAGCTCGGTGGTGGAAAACCGCAAATCTCGAACACGCTTGCACGAACCCCATGGTCAAAGCACAAGGCTTCCCGTTCTTTGGCTTGGTATTGCGCCAAATCTTGCAAGCGCAAACGTCCAGGGTTTTTAGGATGCTGTTGCACTTTATCGACTATCGCTTGCGCTACGTCGCCTTGGTAAAAGGCATTCACGCCTTGTTTGGCAATGCGTTGCATCACGTCAGCCAGCTCTGGATTACGCAATACATAACCGATTGGATGTGGCGCTCCATCTGCTTGGTAAAAGTATGCACGCGCACTGGGGTCTAGTTTGAGATACGCATCGGCAAGCAATGACGCATGCAAACGCGGACTGATCGCAAAACCGTTCTTGGCGAGATGCATGGCAGGCTCAAACAATCGGGCCCAAGGTAATTTGCCATGTTGCTGATGCGCCATGGCTAGCATCTTTAAAACGCCGGGGGTGCCCACAGAACGACCACCGACCACGGCCTCGAAAAAAGGCACTGGTTGTCCTTGCGTATTTAAAAATAAAGACGCGTCTGCAAGAGCAGGCGCAGTCTCACGGCCATCAAAAGCTTGTATGCGTCGCGTGGGTCCCGCACCGTTGGTGTGTAACAAAAAAGCACCGCCTCCAATGCCGCTGGACTGCGGCTCGACCAAACCCAACACCATTTGCACAGCAATCGCTGCATCTACAGCGGACCCTCCGGCTTGCAATATTTCTAGGCCAGCTTGAGACGCTAATGGATTGGCGCTAGCAACCGCCGTGTTTTGCGTGATGACGTCTGTATTGCGAACCAATCCGCTAGCAATTTCTGGTTGCAAAGGGGTGCTTGATGCATCGAATGCTCTGGCAGCAATTTGGGTAGTTAAAGGCTTGGATTGAAGATTGGGTGTTTGCCATTGTGTACATCCCCCCAAAACACATCCCACCCAAATCGCTTGGCTTACTGCAGAAGTGCGCAAATAGTGTTTCATGTTTACGCCGCCTTACTTAATAAAGTGCAGTGTTTAAAACCCTGCAGCCAACCCATCACGGCGCGAATCACTCGCGACGATATAGCCTTCGACTTTCGGGTCTCCTGCACGCCAAATGAATTGGCCCGATCCAAAGTCTTGGTAACTGTCGTTGATCACTTCCATGCGGTGGCCCAATGCATGCAAGCCAGCGACGGTGTTGCTATCCAGAGCCGACTCCACGTTAATCTCTAAGCCTGCGTTGTAGCGCCAGCGCGGCGCATCGCATGCGGCTTGTGGGTTTTGTCCGTAGTCCAACATTCGCACCAAGGTTTGCATATGGCCTTGCGGTTGCATATTGGCACCCATCACTCCGTAACTCATTACCGGTTGTCCATCTTTGGTGAGAAACGCTGGAATGATGGTGTGGAAAGGTCGCTTGCCTGGTGCCACTAAATTGGCGGGGTTGTGTCCGTTGGCACTGACGTTGAATGCGTGGCCACGGTTTTGCAAACTAACCCCAAAAGTAGGCTCGACACAACCGGAGCCAAAGCCCATGTAATTGCTTTGGATAAAGCTAACCATCATGCCGTTTTCGTCTGCTGCACTTAAATAAATCGTGCCGCCTTTGACAGGATTGCCAGCGCCAAAATCTTGTGCTTTTTTCATATTGATCAGTTGGGCGCGGCTTTTTAGATAAGCGGGATCCAACATTTGCGCAGACGTCACTTCCATGGCAGATTCTTCTGCCACATAACGATAGACATCGGCAAAGGCCAACTTCATAGCCTCAATTTGTAAGTGCTGTGAATCGACGCCGTCGACTGTCAATGCGGCCAAATCGAAATTTTCCAAAATACCCAATGCGATCAATGCAGCAATGCCTTGGCCATTGGGTGGAATTTCATGCAAGGTGTAGCCGCGGTAATTTTGGGCAATCGGCGTGACCCATTCGGCTTTGTAATTCTCAAAGTCTTTGGCGGTCAGGCTACCACCATGTGTTTTTGAGAATTTTTCAATCGCATGCGCAATCTCACCGCCGTAAAACGCTTGACCTTTACTTTTAGCAATAGCCCGTAACCCTTTGGCGGCAGATGTGAACTTAAATAATTCACCCACATTCGGCGCACGCCCCCAAGGCAAAAAGCTTTCTTTAAAGCCCGGCATACCTTGTAACTCTGGCGTTGCAGCCGCCCATTTTTGTTGCACTACGACAGGCAACAAATAACCGCGCTCTGCAATTTCAATAGCAGGCTGCAGTAAATCTTCAAAAGGCAGTTTGCCAAAGCGTTCGTGCATCGCCACCCAAGACGCCACAGCGCCGGGTACCGTGACAGAGTCCATGCCACGCTTGGGCGGTGCCAAGGTGTCTTTGCCATATTTGTTTTGAAAGTATTCTGGTGTCCACGCTTGCGGCGCACGACCAGACGAATTCAAACCATGCAGCGCTTTGCCATCCCAAATCAAACCAAAGGCGTCTGAACCCAAACCATTGCTCACGGGCTCCACCACCGTCATCATGGCGGCGGCTGCAATGGCTGCGTCGACGGCATTTCCGCCTTGCCACAGCATGCGCAATCCAGCTTGTGAGCCCAATGGGTGGGAGGTAGAGACTACGTTACGTGCAAAGACGGGTAGACGTGTAGAGGTGTAAGGATTGTTGTAATCAAACTGCATGGCTTTTTCCACAAAAGAAACGGCACCCGAAGGTGCCGTG
>JBBAOY010000058.1:0-10250 GCA_040401095.1 Limnohabitans sp. | reverse complement strand
AAAGCTTATTTACGGTTAGCCAAAATCTCAGCGTTGCGATGCTCTGCGCCTACAAACAGCTGACGGGGGCGGCCGATTTTGTATTCGGGGTCACCAATCATTTCGTTCAATTGGGCAATCCAACCAACAGTGCGGGCCAAGGCAAAGATACCGGTGAACAAGTTCACAGGAATGCCAATAGCACGTTGCACGATGCCAGAATAAAAATCAACGTTGGGATAGAGCTTGCGTTGCACGAAGTAGTCGTCTTCCAAGGCGATTTTCTCGAGCGCTTTGGCGAGTTTGAACAAGGGGTCGTTCTCTAGCCCAAGTTCTTTCAAAACTTCGTTGCAAGTTTCTTGCATCAGCTTAGCGCGAGGGTCGTAGTTTTTATACACACGGTGACCAAAGCCCATGAGTTTGACGCCAGAGTTTTTGTCTTTGACTTTCTCCATGAACTCGCCCACTTTGGCAACGCCGCCCATTCGCTGGATGTCTTCGAGCATGTTCAAACACGCTTCGTTAGCACCGCCGTGGGCAGGGCCCCATAAGCAAGCCACGCCCGCAGCGATAGCAGCAAACGGGTTGGTGCCAGAAGAGCCGCACAAACGCACGGTAGAGGTTGACGCGTTTTGCTCATGGTCCGCATGCAAGATAAAAATGCGATCCAAGGCGCGCTCAAGCACTGGGTTAACCACATAGTCTTCGCAAGGTGTTCCAAACATCATCCGCAAGAAGTTGCCTGTGTAGCTCAAGTCATTCTTGGGATACATGTAAGGCTGGCCAATGGTGTACTTATAGGACATGGCCACCAAAGTAGGCATTTTTGCAATCAATCGGATGGCAGAAATGTCGCGGTGTTCTGGATTATTGATGTCAGTGCTGTCGTGGTAGAAGGCCGACAAAGCGCCGACCAAACCAGTCATAACCGCCATAGGGTGTGCATCACGGCGGAAGCCGCGCAAGAAGAATTGCATTTGCTCGTTGACCATGGTGTGGTTGGTCACTAGCTTGGTGAAATCATGCTTTTGGGTGGCGTTGGGCAATTCACCTTTGAGCAACAAATAACATGTTTCTAAATAGTCGCACTGTGTGGCGAGTTGTTCAATGGGGTAGCCGCGATATAGCAATTCACCTTTGTCGCCGTCGATATAAGTAATGCCTGATTGGCATGCTGCAGTGGACAAGAAACCAGGGTCATAGGTAAACATGCCCGTTTGACCGTAGAGCTTACGGATATCGATCACATCGGGGCCAATAGAGCCTTGGTAGACCGGCATTTCAATATTGGGGCTACCGTTGCTAAACGACAGGGTGGCTTTGTTATCTGAGAGTTTCATAGTCTTTTTCCTAATGTCGGTTTCGCGTTCAGTGTCTCAACATATTCAGCACTTGAAGTGCTTCTTCTTGTGTCACGGTGTCTGGCATTTCTTTGCGTTGGAGCAAAAGGTCAAGCAAATCGTTGTCAGACAAATCCATCAGCGCATACAAGCCGCGGGCATGCGCCACGGTAAGTTGCGATTCATATTGCTTAAAAAACTTTTGGATGAATAAATCGTTTTCTAACAAACCACGCCTGCTACGCCAGCGCAGTTTGCTCAAAGCCCGTTCGTTTAACGCCTCATCACCCGCAATGCCCTCAAGCAGAGGGTCGCCGACAGAGGTGTCGCGAAAGGGTGAATCAACGTTCATAGCAAGGATTAGATAGCGCGACGCACCATCAACTCTTTGATCTTGCCAATGGCCTTGGTCGGGTTCAAACCCTTGGGGCATACATCGACGCAGTTCATGATGGTGTGGCAACGGAACAAACGGTATGGGTCTTCTAAATTGTCTAAACGGCCAGCGGTGTCTTGGTCGCGGCTATCAGCAATAAAGCGATAGGCCTGTAACAAACCTGCGGGTCCCACAAACTTGTCTGGGTTCCACCAAAAAGAGGGGCAACTGGTAGAGCAACTAGCGCACAAAATACATTCGTACAAACCGTTCAACTCATCGCGTTCTTCGGGCGACTGCAAACGCTCTTTTTCTGGTGGTTGTGTGTCGTTGACCAAATAAGGTTTGATTGAGTGGTATTGCTTGAAGAACTGGGTCATATCAACAATCATGTCGCGAATGACGGGCAGACCAGGCAAAGGCTTTAACACAATCTTGCC
The DNA here is from genome assembly GCA_040401095.1 of Limnohabitans sp. Lineage (GTDB taxonomy): Bacteria > Pseudomonadota > Gammaproteobacteria > Burkholderiales > Burkholderiaceae_C > Limnohabitans. Next base: position 8,115 of record JBBAOY010000058.1, on the reverse strand, counting down.
AGGCAAGGTGTTCATATTGGTCAAACAGGCGAGGCCGTTTTTACCATTGATGTTCATCGCGTCAGAGCCACACACGCCTTCGCGGCAAGAGCGGCGAAAGCTGATGCTGGGGTCAACTTCTTTAAGTTTCATCAAGGCGTCGAGCAGCATGCGTTCTGTGCCATCGAGTTCTACCTCGATGGATTGCATATAAGGCTTGGCGTCGGTATCGGGGTCGTAGCGGTAAATTTCAAACGTGCGTTTTGTCATGGTGTGTGCCTGATCAGAAAGTACGGGTCTTCAAGGGAATGCTGTCCACAGTGAGTGGTTTCATTTGTACGGGTTTGTACGTGAGCTTGTTGCCATCACGGTGCCATAGGGAGTGCTTATGCCATTCGGTGTCGTTACGGCCGTTCGGATGCTCGGGGGTATCACCGTAGTCGTCCACGGTGTGGGCACCACGGCTTTCGCGACGTGCTGCTGCCGAGACGATGGTGGCTTCAGCAGATTCAATCAAGTTTTCAACTTCCAACGCTTCGATGCGTGCGGTATTGAAGATTTTTGATTTGTCTTTCAAGCCGATGTTCTCAACACGTGTGCGCAATTTGGCGATCTCTGCAACGCCTTCGTCCATCGACTTTTGCGTGCGGAACACACCTGCGTGGTATTGCATCGCAGCACGAATATCGTTTGCCACGTTTTGTGCGTATTCGCCGGTGCTGTTACTTTCCAAGCGCGCCAAACGTGCAAGCGAAATATCGGCAGCGTTTTCTGGCAGATGTTTGTGGAGCTTGTTCTTTTGGTTGAACTCCACCACATGGTTGCCCGCTGCGCGTCCAAAAACGAGCAAGTCCAATAAAGAGTTGGTGCCTAAGCGGTTCGCGCCGTGCACGCTCACGCAAGAGCATTCACCGACTGCGTACAAGCCATTGACCACCACGCTTTGGTTGTTAACGTCTTGCGTCACCACCTGACCGTTGATGTTGGTAGGAATACCGCCCATTTGGTAATGGATGGTGGGCACCACAGGAATAGGTTCTTTGGTGATATCGACGTTGGCAAAGTTGTGGCCAATTTCGAATACCGAAGGCAAACGCTTCATGATGGTCTCAACGCCCAAATGGGTCATGTCGAGGTTGATGTAGTCTTTGTTAGGACCGCAGCCGCGGCCTTCTTTGATCTCTTGGTCCATGCAGCGCGACACGTAATCGCGCGGAGCCAAATCTTTGTAAGCAGGCGCGTAGCGTTCCATGAAACGTTCGCCCAAGCTGTTGCGCAAAATCGCGCCTTCGCCCCGGCAACCTTCGGTCAACAACACGCCCGCACCGGCTACGCCTGTGGGGTGAAATTGCCAGAACTCCATGTCTTCCAAAGGAATGCCAGCGCGCGCTGCCATGCCCAAACCGTCACCCGTATTGATAAACGCATTGGTAGACGCTGCAAAGATGCGACCTGCACCACCAGTAGCAAGCATCGTGGTTTTGGCTTCCAAGATGTAGAGCTCGCCTGTTTCCATTTCTAGGGCAGTGACGCCGACTACGTCGCCACTTTCGTCGCGGATTAAATCTAGCGCCATCCATTCGACAAAGAAGGTTGTTTTGGCAGCGACATTTTGTTGGTAGAGCGTGTGCAACATGGCGTGACCTGTGCGGTCAGCAGCAGCGCATGCGCGCTCAACAGCTTTTTCGCCGTAGTTCGCAGTGTGGCCACCAAAGGGGCGTTGGTAAATCGTGCCGTCAGGATTGCGGTCGAACGGCATGCCCATGTGCTCTAAGTCGTAAACGACTTTTGGGGCTTCGCGGCACATGAATTCGATGGCGTCTTGGTCGCCTAACCAATCTGAACCTTTGACGGTGTCATAGAAGTGGTAGTGCCAGTTGTCTTCGTTCATATTGCCCAAGGAAGCACCGATACCACCTTGCGCAGCAACAGTGTGTGAACGGGTAGGGAAGACCTTGGACAACACAGCGACGTTCAAGCCAGCGCGTGCCAATTGCAAAGATGCGCGCATGCCTGAACCACCGGCACCCACGATGACCACGTCAAACTTGCGACGGGGAATGGAACTTTTAACGGTCATGACTTACAGCCTCCAGAGAACCTGAATGGCCCAGCCGAGACACGACACCAGCCAAACCAAAGTAAAAACTTGCAACAACAAACGCACACCCACAGGTTTGACGTAATCCATCCAAATATCGCGAACGCCCACCCACACGTGGTAGGTCAGAGCAATAAAAATCGAGAAGGTCAAAGCCTTCATGCATTGGCCACTAAAAATACCGGCCCATTTGTCGTAACCGATCTCGCCAGATGTGAACAGTACTTCGCCCAGCACGACCAAAGTAAACAAAGCCATCAGTGCGGCAGTAACCCGCTGAGCGAGCCAGTCGCGCAGACCGTAATGTGCGCCTACAACGATGCGCTTAGAACCGTAATTCACGGACATGGAAATACTCCTAGGAAATCAGTAAAGACCAAACAGCTTGGCGCCTAGGGCGGCAGTCAGCCCCAAACTCGAGACCAAGGTCACCACGGCAGAGGATTTGCCAAATTCTTTACTCACCGCATGGCGGGCATCCATATATAAATGGCGAACCCCCGCAATAAGGTGGTGCAGGTAAGCCCAAATTAAGACCAAGGCAACCAACTGAACAAGAATGCCGGGCACAAAACCCACGCCAATATTGAATGCGGCTTTGAATTTAGCGAAAGAAATTTCAGAAGACACCGATGTGTCAAACATCCACACCACAAAGGGGAGTAACAAAAACATGACAAGACCACTGATGCGGTGCAAGATGGACACAAATCCTGCGGCGGGAAGGCGGTAGGTGGGAAGATCTACCAGCGCATTGATATTTCGAAATTCAGGCCGCTTTTTGGCAAGCTCGGTCATGGGTGAAATCCTTATTGGGGTTTGTCAGAATATCTAAATAAGGATTCATTCTATTGCAAGCTAATTTGCTGACATGAAGGTTTCATGTCAATTCAGTGCGTTGCGGTAGTGATGTGTATCAGTTCGATAAAGGCCACGGCGTAACTCCATCGGGGCGTCGTTGTAAGTAAAAGCTATACGTTCTACGCTCAACAGTGGGGTTTGATCAGGAACGCTCAAAAGTTGGGCTTGTTGCGCGTCTGGATTGACGGCGCGGATACGTTCTTCAGCGCGCACCATGCGCACCCCAAATTCTGTTTCAAACAGCGCATACATAGGGCCGCGGTAAGTGCTCAGTCGCTCGGCTGTGAGACCTTTAAAAGGTGATGCAGGCAACCAAATGTCTTCCAATATGGTTGGAACGCCTGCAAATGCAAGCACGCGGGTGATTTGAAGTACAGCATCACCGGCCCGCAAACTCAGCAAGCGGGCAATGTCGGCATTCGCCCGTTGGCGTTTGCAGTCAATGATGGTGCGGTCAGCAGGACCTTCTTGCTGGCTGTCGCCGCTATTGGGTTGTAGTTTTAAAAACCGGTATTGAACCTGCTGCTCGGCATGGGTCGCTACAAAAGTGCCTTTGCCTTGACGGCGCACCAGCAGGTTGTCGGCGGAGAGTTCGTCAATTGCCTTGCGCACCGTGCCTTGGCTCACGCGGTAGCGGGCCGCCAGATCCATTTCGCTGGGAATGGCTTCGCCTGGCTTCCATTCGCCAGTTTGCAGGCTTTGCAAGATCAAATCTTTGATCTGCTGGTACAGGGGGCTGAAGGCGGGCGTGAGGCTGTCCATGGGCTGAATCATATCTTCTATAAGACATAAGACACTGCTGAATTGGCGATTTCGCGGGTAAACTCTTTAAAAGCCATTTTTTTATTACTTTTGGAGTTTTCATCATGAGCAAAAAGCCTGTTCGCGTTGCCATTACCGGTGCCGCTGGCCAAATCGGTTACGCCTTGTTGTTTCGTATCGCTTCAGGAGAAATGCTGGGCAAAGACCAGCCCGTGATCTTGCAATTGTTAGAAATTCCTGACGAAAAAGCCCAAAAAGCCCTCAAAGGCGTGATGATGGAACTCGAAGACTGCGCATTCCCCCTGCTTTCAGGCATGGAAGCCCACTCCGACCCCATGACCGCTTTCAAAGACACTGACTACGCGTTGTTGGTCGGTTCACGCCCACGTGGCCCCGGCATGGAGCGCGCTGAATTGCTCGCTATCAACGGCGCCATCTTTACTGCACAAGGCAAGGCCTTGAACGCGGTTGCGTCACGCGATGTCAAAGTGCTGGTAGTGGGCAACCCTGCCAACACCAATGCCTACATCGCCATGAAGTCTGCCCCTGACTTGAAGCCAGGCAACTTCACCGCCATGTTGCGTTTGGACCACAACCGCGCTTTGAGCCAAATCGCTGCCAAAACAGGCAAAGCCGTGGCCGACATCGAAAAATTGTGCGTCTGGGGCAACCATTCGCCCACGATGTATGCCGACTACCGTTTCGCCACCATCGCTGGCCAATCGGTCAAGACCATGATCAATGACCAAGAATGGAACGCCAATGTGTTCTTGCCAACGGTGGGCAAGCGTGGCGCGGCCATCATTGAAGCACGTGGTTTGTCTTCAGCCGCATCTGCCGCTAATGCTGCTATCGACCATATGCGCGACTGGGCGCTTGGCACACACGGCAAGTGGGTGACGATGGGGATTCCTTCACAAGGTTGGTACGGCATTCCGAAAGACGTGATGTTTGGTTTCCCTGTGACCTGCGAAAACGGCCAATACAAAGTGGTCGAAGGTTTGGAAATCGACGCTTTCAGCCAGTCTTGCATTGACAAAACACTCAAAGAGTTGACCGACGAACAAGCGGGCGTGGCCCATTTGGTCTGATCTCTCGCGAGACTGACTTGAGCCATCCGCGCGACGTCTTGCTAGGGGCCCATGCCTCTGGTGCCGTGATCCCTGTGTGCGATCACTACAGCGGCGTCGAGGCGCGGATGCGCAAAAGCTTGCAACTGCAAGCCGAGATGACGCAGGAATTTGGTACCTGCGTGTTTGATGTCACCCTCGATTGTGAAGACGGCGCGCCTGTGGGCGGAGAAGCCGAGCATGCTGCGCTGGTTACAGAGCTAGCTTTATCAGCTGACGCAAATGCACGCGTTGCGGTGCGTGTGCATGCGGTGGACCATCCTAGTTTCGAAGCAGATATGGCTTACATAGCTGGCAAAGCGGGTAAGCGCCTGTCGCACATCATGGTGCCCAAAGTGGAGTCTGTTGCCGATGTTGATCGTGCAGAGCGTGCCTTAATCGCTGCGGGCGCTAAAGATCTACCTATTCATGTTTTGATTGAATCGCCCACCGCCGTGCACAACGCGTTTGCGATTGCTGGTCACGCACGTGTGCAGTCTTTGAGCTTTGGTTTGATGGACTTTGTGTCCACCCACAACGGCGCTATTTCTGCGCAAGCCATGCAGTCTGCGGGGCAATTCAGCCATCCATTGGTGGTGCGAGCCAAGTTGGAAATAGCAAGCGCCTGCCACGCCCACGGCAAAGTGCCGTCCCACTGCGTGGTGACCGAGTTCAGCGACACCAACGCCATGCGCGCTGCGGCTGAGCGTGCCTCACAAGAATTTGGCTTTACCCGAATGTGGAGCATCCATCCGTCACAAATCCGCCCCATACTAGAGGCCTTGTCGCCCAAATCCGCCGAAATAGAGTTGGCCAGCGAAATTGTTTTGGCTGGATACAAGGCCCAGTGGGCACCGATCAGCCACCAAGGCCATTTGCATGATCGTGCAAGTTACAGGTTTTATTGGCAGGTGTTGGAACGTGCGCACAGCACGGGCAGACATTTGGCAAAAGAGGTGCTGGAGTTTTTTACACATACAACCGGAGGCAGCCATGCATGAGACATTGAATCCAAGCTTGAAAAACAATTTTTTGAAAGCACTTGTGCGGGGTGTGGACGGTAGCCCTTTCTTATCCTCTCTGGTATTTGTTCTCTACGGTATTTTTGCGCCAAGTGCTTTTGCTCTCGATTTAGACGGAAAAGCCTTAGCCGTTGCCGAACAAGTCCACACTGGACGCATCGTGTGCGAAATGGGTAATGTGGTGTACATCACCCCTGACACACAAAATCGCGGCTTCTTTTTGTTGCAAATGGGCAAACACCGTTTTCACGTGTCGCCCGTGCCCACCGCCACCGGGGCTATTCGTTTAGAAGACGCCCAACAAGGCGCGATGTGGTTACAACTCGCCAACAAATCTATGTTGATGAACAGCAAACTCGGCCAACGCATGGCCGACGAGTGCCAAAGCCCCGCGCAAGTCGCTGTGGCAGAAGCCATGAAAAAAGGCCCTGCCTTCAATTTGTTAGAAGGCCCAGCGCCAAGCGTGGCCAGAAAATAAATCTGTACCTGACCCTAATTTTTAATCTGTACCTGACCCCAATTAATTTATTTTGCTAGGAGAGAGAACGATGTTGAAAGCTTACCGAGACCATGTGGCTGAACGTGCTGCTTTGGGAATTCCACCTTTGCCTTTGAGCGCCAAGCAAACGGGTGAGTTGATTGAGTTGTTGAAAAACCCTCCAAAGGGTGACGAAACAACGTTGGTCGATTTGATTACCCACCGTGTACCTGCTGGTGTGGATGATGCGGCGAAGGTCAAAGCTTCTTACCTTGCGGCTGTGGCGCACGGTACCGAAAAATGCACTTTGTTGTCTGCTGAAAAAGCCACTGAACTTTTGGGCACCATGCTCGGCGGTTACAACCTCACGCCTTTGATTGATTTGCTCGACAACAAATCTTGCGCGCCAGTTGCGGCTGCAGGTTTGAAGAAAACCTTGTTGATGTTTGACCAGTTCCATGACGTCAAAGAAAAAGCTGACAAGGGTAATGCGTTGGCCAAAGAAGTGATTCAGTCTTGGGCCGATGCTGAGTGGTTCACCAGCCGTCCTGAAGTGCCTAAGAGCATCACCATCAGCGTGTTGAAGGTCACGGGCGAAACAAATACCGATGACTTGTCTCCAGCGCCTGACGCTTGGAGCCGTCCTGACATTCCATTGCACGCTTTGGCGATGTTGAAAAACAAACGCGATGGCATCACGCCTGAAGAAGACGGCAAACGTGGTCCTGTGAAGTTCATCGAAGACTTGCGTGCGCGCGGTCATTTGGTGGCGTATGTGGGCGATGTGGTGGGAACTGGTTCTAGCCGCAAATCAGCCACCAACAGCGTGTTGTGGTTCACTGGCGAAGACATTCCCTTTGTGCCGAACAAGCGTTTTGGTGGTGTGTGTTTGGGTAACAAAATCGCCCCGATTTTTTACAACACCATGGAAGACGCTGGTGCTTTGCCGATCGAACTCGATGTGTCGCAAATGAATATGGGCGATGTGATTGAGTTGCGCCCTTATGAAGGCAAAGCCTTGAAAGACGGCAAGGAAGTTGCCAGTTTCACTGTCAAGAGCGATGTGTTGTTTGACGAGGTGCGTGCCGGTGGTCGGATTCCGTTGATCATTGGTCGTGGTTTGACTGCTAAGGCCCGCGAAGCTTTGGGTTTGCCTGCATCAACATTGTTCCGTTTGCCTGCTGTTCCAAAAAGCCACGGCAAAGGTTTCACCTTGGCGCAAAAAATGGTCGGCCGCGCTTGTGGTTTGCCAGAAGGCCAAGGCGTTTTGCCAGGCACCTATTGCGAGCCACGCATGACATCGGTGGGTTCACAAGACACCACAGGCCCCATGACGCGCGACGAGTTGAAAGACCTTGCGTGTTTGGGCTTTAGTGCTGATTTGGTGATGCAGTCTTTCTGCCATACAGCTGCTTATCCCAAACCCGTGGACGTGAAGATGCACCACGAGTTGCCTGACTTCATCAGCAACCGCGGTGGTATCAGTTTGAAGCCAGGCGACGGCATCATCCACTCTTGGCTCAACCGTATGTTGTTGCCTGACACCGTGGGCACTGGAGGCGATAGCCACACCCGTTTCCCTATCGGTATTTCTTTCCCTGCAGGCTCTGGCTTGGTAGCGTTTGCTGCTGCGACCGGCGTGATGCCGTTGGACATGCCCGAGAGCGTTTTGGTGCGCTTCACAGGCAAGATGCAACCGGGCGTGACCTTGCGTGACTTGGTGCATGCCATTCCTTTGTACGCCATCAAAAAAGGCGTGTTGACGGTCGAGAAAAAGGGCAAGAAAAATATTTTCTCGGGCCG
>JBBAOY010000057.1:0-10524 GCA_040401095.1 Limnohabitans sp. | reverse complement strand
GTTTGAACCCGGTTTAACCAGTCTCATTCCAAAAAATTTACAACGCACAAGCGCGTATCTAACCCATCCTGTTTTCAACGCACACCACAGCGAAACAGGCATGCTGCGCTACATCCGCGCGCTCAGCGACAAAGACTTGGCGCTAGACCGCAGCATGATTCCTTTAGGCAGTTGCACTATGAAACTCAACGCCACCAGCGAGATGATTCCCATCACCTGGCCCGAGTTTGCACAACCCCATCCTTTTGCACCAGCTGATCAGTTACAAGGCTTTAAATTGTTAGACGAACAATTGCGTGCATGGTTATGTCAAGCCACGGGCTATGCAGGCATTAGCTTGCAGCCCAACGCTGGTAGCCAAGGTGAGTATGCAGGCTTGTTGGTCATTCGCGCTTACCACGCGGCTAAAGGCCAAGGCCATCGCAACATCTGTTTGATTCCGGCCTCTGCGCACGGTACCAACCCAGCGAGCGCGCAAATGGTCGGCATGCAAGTGGTGGTGGTGGCGTGTGACGAGCAAGGCAATGTTGACATGATCGACATGCAAGCCAAGTGCGAAGCGCACAGCGCCAATTTGGCGGCAGTGATGATCACCTACCCCAGCACGCATGGCGTGTTCGAGACGCAGGTAAAAGCACTCTGTGCGTTGGTGCATCAACATGGTGGACGCGTGTATGTGGATGGTGCCAATATGAATGCATTAGTGGGTGTGGCTGCACCTGGCGAATTTGGCGGTGATGTGAGTCACCTGAATTTGCATAAAACGTTTTGTATTCCTCACGGTGGTGGTGGACCAGGCGTAGGACCTGTGTGTGTGGTGGAAGATTTGGTGCCTTACTTGCCAGGCCATGCGAGTGCAGGCGTTGCTGTGAACGGCGTGGGTGCGGTGTCTGCAGCACCTTTAGGCAATGCTGCTGTGTTGCCAATCAGTTGGATGTATTGCCGCATGATGGGCGCCGAAGGTTTGCAACTTGCAACTGAAACAGCCATTCTCTCGGCTAACTACATCAGCGCGCGATTGAAAGAACACTATCCGACCTTGTACGCCAGCGCCGAGGGGCATGTGGCACACGAATGCATTTTGGATGTGCGCCCATTGAAAGATTTAACTGGGGTGTCTGCTGAAGACGTTGCCAAGCGCTTGATGGACTATGGTTTTCATGCCCCGACGCTGAGTTTTCCAGTACCTGGCACCTTGATGGTGGAACCCACTGAGAGCGAAACATTGGCAGAGCTCGATAGATTCATCGACGCCATGATTGCGATTCGCGATGAAATTCGGTTAATTGAAAACGGTACTTGGCCGCAAGACAACAATCCGCTAAAGCATGCGCCCCACACGGCCGCTAGCGTGACGGCTGATGAATGGAGTCACCCCTATAGCCGTGAACGCGCTGCTTTTGCTTTGCCTAGTTTGAAACAACAAAAGTATTGGCCTACGGTTGGGCGTGTGGACAACGTGTATGGCGATCGAAATCTGTTTTGTAGCTGTTTGCCGGTAGAGTCTTACAAGAGCTAAGTGTTAAAGGTTAATGCTTTAAAGCTTGACCCAATCTTGTAATTCCCTCTTCTATTTTTTCTACATCCGCAGTCGCGAAACTCAATCGAACAGAAGATAAGTCTGGGTCATTCGCAAAGAACGGTGCGCCCGGTACAAAGGCCACGCCTTTTTCAATTGCGTTTTTTGCAAATGCATTGCCGTCTTTTACAGCGCCATGCGCCCCTGTCAGGTTTGCCCAGAAAAACAAACCGCCTTGCGGTGCTGTGTAAGCCAAAGCATCGCCCAATTCACGTTGCAAAGCTTTGTCCATGGCTTGTGCGCGTTCGGCATACACACTGCGAACTTTATTGAGCGTGGAAGGCATACGGCCTGATAACAAATACTGCGCAGCCGTAGCTTGTGCAAAAGTAGACGTATGCGCATCACTAAATTGCTTACACATCGTGGCACGTGCTAGTAAATCGGGGGGAGCTACCATCCAACCCACACGCAAACCGGGCGAAAGTACTTTGCTCAAAGACCCGCAGTGCACCAGCCAATCGCGGCTTCCGGGTACTTGCTCGCTCAAGGCCAACATCGAGGGCGGCGGTGCTTCACCAAAATACAAATCACCATACGGATCATCTTCAACCACGATGGTTTGGTATTGCACCGCCAGTTGCAGAATTTTGAGACGGCGCTCTTTGCTTAGTAATGCACCACTAGGGTTACCAAAAGTTGGAATGACGTAGACCAACTTGGGCTTGTGTTGTTGCATCATCGCTTCGAGTTTGTCGACCTGCACTCCGTGCGCATCAATCGGTACACCTAAAACTTTAGGCCCATACAAACGAAAACATTGAATAGTCGCTAAAAATGTAGGCGCTTCCACCAAAGCAATGTCCTCAGGATTGAGCAAAGTCTTAGCCACGAGGTCCAAAGCTTGTTGACTTCCCGTAGTGACAATCAAACCTTCCGCAGAGATATTTTTTACACCCTTGGCCGCCATGAACAACGCAAGTTGTTCACGCAATGGGTTGTAACCTTCGGTCGCGCCATATTGCAAGGCAGCACCAGGCTCCTTGGACAAAGCCAGCGCACTCGCCTCGCGAATCCCCTCCACGTCAAACATAGCGCTATCCGGAAACCCACCCGCAAAACTAATAATGCCAGGCTTACCCAGCAATTTAAAAAGTTCACGGATAGCAGAAGTTTCAACGTTATTGAGTCGGTCAGCGAATTGCATAAGTTAATCTAAACTAATCACATGAAAAAAGAACACATCGAGCCATTTTTTGCGACGCTTCACGCGGCGAATCCGCAGCCCAATACCGAGTTGGAATATACCAGTGTGTTTGAGTTGCTGGCTGCGGTGCTGTTGAGTGCACAGGCGACGGATGTGGGTGTTAATAAAGCTACGCGGCGTTTATTTCCTGTGGCAAATACGCCGCAAAAAATCATTGAACTTGGGTTGGATGGCCTTGAGCGTTATGTCAAGACCATTGGTTTATTTAGAAGCAAGGCGCGGCACCTGATGGAGACTTGTCATATTTTGATGGACCAGCACCAAGGCAAGGTTCCAAGAAGCCGCGAATCTCTTGAAGCTTTACCAGGGGTAGGACGCAAAACCGCCAATGTGGTGTTGAACGTGGCTTATGGCGAACCGACGATGGCAGTGGATACACATATTTTTCGGGTTGGAAACCGCACGGGTCTTGGCAAAGGCAAAACACCTTATGACGTGGAAATGCAGTTACTCAAACGTATTCCAGAAAAGTATTTGGTTGACGCGCACCATTGGTTGATCTTGCACGGTCGCTATGTTTGCCAAGCGCGCACGCCGCGATGCTGGGAATGCAATGTGTCGCAGTTTTGTGCGTTCAAACCGAAAACTACCAACTAGTTACACGAACTGAGCACCATCCTCCAAATAAGTAAATCACACCATGCCAAACCAAATTTTTCCACTCGAGGATGCAATCGCCCTTTCTGTTGGACTTCAAAAAGAAAGCTTCACCTCTTTAGATATCGTTGCCGCCTGTCTAGACCGCATTCGCAAGCAAGACGCGTGGTTGCACTGCTTTGTGGAGGTGTATGAAACAGAAGCCTTAGAGGCTGCCAAGGCATCAGACCAAATGCGTAAAGCTGGTTATGCATTGGGCCCGCTGCATGGTCTGCCCATTGCCGTGAAAGATTTGGTCGACATAAAAGGCAAGGTAACCACCATAGGTTCACCAATTTTTGCCAACAACATCGCCGCATCCGACGCCTATCTCATCCAAAGACTCAAAGCCGCAGGCGCCATCATCATCGGAAAAACCCATATGGTGCAATTTGCGTTGGGTGGTTGGGGCACCAACGAACATATGGGCATGCCCCGCAATCCATGGGACCACCAAGTGCATCGTGTGCCCGGAGGATCGAGCAGTGGCTCTGCAGCAGCAGTGGCTGGTGGACTAATTCCGCTATCCATTGGGACTGACACAGGCGGCTCGGTGAGACTACCCGCCGCTTATTGCGGCATCACAGGTTTTAAATTCACTGTGGGCTTAGTGGATACACAAGGCGTTGCACCTTTGAGTAAAACCTTAGACAGCATTGGCGTGTTTGCTAAAACCATGGCAGAAACAGCTTTGGTCTACGACGCATTGGTAGACGACCCACATCGCTCAAAATCTGCGCATGCGGTGACCGAAGAGTCAGCACGTAAATTGCTACAAGGGCTTCGCGTAGGCCGCATCGCGCCACATGAATTGAAAGACGTACAAGCGGAGATCGTCAAAGCGTATGAAGAGACCTTAGCGTTTTTGAAATCAGCCGGCGCACACATCACCACCTTAGAGCTTCCATGCGCCATTGCAGACTTGGCCCCAGTTGCCATCAACATCATGGTGACAGAGGGTGCAGCAGCTTATGGCGCTTTGGCCAATGATTTAACCAAGCCTATGGATGCAGGCATACGTCCTCGCCTGCAAGCGGGGGCTAAATTGTTGGCAACAGATTACATCGCCGCGCTTGAGAAGCAAACCTTATTGAAGAAACAATTTGCAAACGCTTTTGGTCACATCGACATATTCGCGACGCCCACTGGATTGACAACTGCGGTGCCACTGACCGAAGTCAACCCATCTGCTCCGCCTGTGCATTTCACAAGAATCTTGAATGTGCTGGATATGTGCGGCGTGTCTGTGCCTGTTGGATTAGATGCGCAGCATTTGCCTATTGGATTTCAACTGGGTGCGGCAGGTGGACGTGATGCGTTTTTGATAGAGGTGGCTACTGCTTTTCAGGCTTTGACGCAGTTTCATTTGGCGAACCCTCAACCTAAAAACTAAGCGCAGTCGATACAAACCCACGAGCCTGTAGCGGGGCTTTGTAATGGCCACTCTTTAGCAGAACTGATATTTTTACGCTGCATCTCTGGAGATAAAAATTGAACCGCCTTAATTACGCCAGCATGGGTAATCCATACAAGCTCTGAAGTATTCATAGAGAGAACCTGTTCAAGCGCATTGGCAACACGGTCAATAACTTCTTGTGTACTTTCTTTACCGCCAAATCGATAGTTAGGAAAATCTGCGGTCCACGCATCAAACTCGGATAGAGGAATGTCATCCCATGCATGCATTTCCCATTTTCCAAAATCCATCTCGCGTAATCGGTCGTCAGCTTTGGGGCCAAGAAGATCTTGTCGCTTACTTTTAATCGACATTGCGAGCTGCGTAGCTCTAACAGATGGCGAAGTCCACAACATACTGCCATAAGCAGGGCAATTAGCAAAAGCGTTTGCAGCCTCCTCAACAGCAGAGTCGTCGCAGACCACATCGCTACTGCCATAACAAATACCTGCTTTTACAAGCACACGGGCATGTCTCACCAACCACAATTTCATGAATTATTTGCAGCTAAAACCAAGCCAAGGTAAAAACCAATTTCAGCTAACTGTTGTGTTGCACCAAGCCCGTCACCGGTGAACCCATCTAAGCGACGATGCAACATGCGTGCAACATACAAGGTACACACGATAGAACCCAATACCCCCGCCCATAAAGGAATTTCAGGGACAAAGTGTGCAGTCAGCACCATCGCAGAAATCCACCATACAAAACCAACCGCTAATGCAGTATTTCCAATCGTCTCAGCCAATGGTTTAGATTTAGATTGCGGCGTGTCACCCACGTGTTGCATAAAACGTATCAAAAATAAGGGCGAGAACCGCGAAGTAACGTGTGCAGCAAAGATACCTGCTACCGCCCAAAGAGTGTTTATTTGGCTCAGAAGCACCAATAGACTTAGTTTACAAAATAGTGCTAGAAATAAAGCAATTGCACCGTAGGTGCCAAGCCTAGAGTCTTTCATGATCTCTAAGGCTTGATCGCGGGTCATTCCACCACCTAAACCGTCTGCAGTATCGGCAAGACCATCTTCATGAAAAGCTCCAGTGAGTAAAACGCCAAATACGGTACTCAATATCGCACTCAACCAAACACTTGCAGTCTGAGACGGTAAAACTGTTAAAAATAAGGCAAATAAAATTGCAGTTGATCCTCCAACTAACCAGCCGACACCAGGAAAATGCGCAGCACTAGCGCGAAGCATGGAGTTTGAAAAACCAACCCAAGCTGCAAGCCTGCCAGTAATGGGCAATCGCGTAAAAAACTGGACAGCTAACAAGAAATGGCGTAAAAAGCGGGGCAGCATAAATACATCATCCAGGCGAGCCGATAGAAATATTTTCTTGCTCTCTAGAAACTCCTGCAGACTCAAAACTAGCCATATCACGCAAAACTGCACACGCAGATACCAATAGCGGCCAAACCAATGCAGCACCTGACCCCTCTCCCAAACGCATACCCAGATCAAGAACGGGGTCAACTTTCATGTAGGCCAACATCAGTGCATGTCCCCTCTCACCAGATCGGTGTGCAAAAACACATCTTTGAATCACTGAGGGCTGCAACGATGAGGCTACCAAGATGGCAGCGCTGGCTATAAACCCGTCCACCACAACGACTCGGCGCTCAACGGCGGCTTGCAATACAGCACCCACCATGGTTGCAATTTCAAAACCACCAAATGCTGCCAAGGCACTTAGTGGCTCGCTTGAATCTGCATGACTCACCAAAACTTTTTTCAAGATATCAATTTTTCTTCCGACTGCTGCTGCATCCAAGCCAGTGCCTGCGCCTGTGCAGTCAACAATGTCAAGTCCTGTTAATCGACTCATTAAAAGTGAAGCAGCAGAGGTGTTGCCAATTCCCATTTCCCCAAGCAATAACGCGTTACCAGGCAAGCTCTTCAATAACTCCGCACCGTTTTTAAGCGCCTGATCACACTGATCGTCTGTCATGGCAGTTGTTTCAAGCGAGTCTGCTGTTCCGTAACCTATCTTTTGAATAAACAAACCAGGACGAGGCGCAAAGTCGTGTTTCACACCACAGTCGACCACAGTTAGCGCAATGCCATGCTGACGCGCCAAGACACTAACTGCAGCGCCTCCAGCAAGAAAGTTTTCTACCATCTGCCATGTCACATCACTTGGATAAGCAGAGACACCGCGACTAGCTAGACCATGATCTCCAGCAAAAACTACCAGTTGAGGATCCATTAATTCGGGTGCGTCATGCCCAAGAATTAAGCCAATACTGTGTGCCAAATTCTCTATTCGGCCCAATGAACCTTGAGGCTTGGTCTTGTTATCAATTTTTTCTTGCAAGCGTTTGTTTAAATTGCTCTCATTGAGATCTTCAATTTTTGGACATTCAAAACGCATGCCGATTCCTTTTTATAAGGTCAATGAAGTACAGGAACAGCAATCCATCTTCCCAAGATATTTTGAATTGCAATACGATTTTCAAAAACATTTTCTATGGCTCTGTGCGACGTTGGATCAGAACACCCGCCCTGATGCACAACAAGGCCTCCCTGCATTACCACTACATCGTCAGCATACAAGGCCATGCCCACCTCATGCAAGACACTGATCACCGTTTTATTTTGTGCCGTCAAACACCGTACTTGCTCTAACCAATCTACTTGATGCGGCGGGTCTAGGTTGGTAAGCGGTTCATCCATCAAGATCAACGGCGCTTCAACAGCCATTGCACGGGCTAATAAAACGCGTTGCCTCTCCCCTGCAGACAGATGCCCTAAGAGCTTTTCTCGCCAATTCAAGGTATGGGTGGCTTTCAATGCCATTTCAACAGCTTGAATATCTGCATCGCTATATCCAGCCAGCCAGTTTTGGTGCGGTAATCGACCCAGCATCACGACGTCCCAAACAGAAAGATCATCGCTTGCTATTTCATTCTGACCTAGCCAAGACAACTGCTGGGCACGAAGTCGGGGATTCAAGTTTGATAAGGATTTGCCAAATAAAAATACTTCACCTTGGGCCTTTAGCAGTCCAGCCAGCACTTTAAGTAAAGTGGATTTGCCAGCACCGTTGGGACCCACGATACTGACCCAGCGACCTGCGTGAATATCTAAGTCAATACCTTTTAAGACGTCTTGATCGCCTAAAGAGATCCGTACGTTTCGCGCTTGCAGAGCGGTTGCCATTTTTTCTATAAACTTTCTTGGGTTTGATTTCGGTTTAGCAAAAACAGCAAATAGCCCCCGCCTAAAAAGGCAGTCAATACGCCGATTGGTAATTCCTCTGGGGCTAGCACCGCTCGCGCCAAAACGTCAGCGACTAACAAAAGTAAGCCTCCCATCAGCGCTGATAACAGAACCAAACTCCCTTGTCTTACGGAAACGATAGATCGCACAATATGCGGAGCGACCAACCCAATAAAGGCTACCAGTCCTGTGTGCGCGACCGCTGTACCGGTTGCTAGCGCCATAGCCAGCACCAACAGAGTTCGGACTTTTTTAAGTGGCACACCTAGGCTAAGCGCCGTTGATTCGCCCAGACTCAAGGCATCCAACACAAAACTTAGGCCCCACGAAAGGCCAGCACAAAATATCAGTACGCCCAACATAAGCCAACAAGATGACCAGCCTACAAATGCGGTTGAGCCCAACAAAAAGCCTTGCATGTTTTGTAGCGCATCAGGGCGAATGAACATCAACAAAGACGTTGCAGCACCCATAACCACTCCAACAATTATTCCAGCTAACAACAATCGCATGGTGTGTTGTACACCCCGTGCAAGCAGAAGCGTCAATAAAACAGCGCCCACTGCACCTACAAAGGCAGCACCTGTGAGTCCGATCTGCACAAGTATTTCAGCAGCAATTAGGCTGCCCCCAAAGAACACAAATGCCAATCCCACACCAAATGCAGCGCCGGATGCACTGCCTAATAAATAGGGGTCTGCCAGCGGGTTACGAAATATAGCTTGTGCCAATGCACCAGCCAAGCCCAGTAGGGCACCAGCAGCAAAGGCGCCAATTGTTCTTGGAATCCGGATATCCCAAATTATTTGCCAAGATACATCGTCATGCCACGCATCCAAAAAATTCACAAAACCGCTACTTCCTACTGAAATTCCTATAAGAACGACCAGCACGCAAAGACAAAATAAAGTGATGGCTAAAGGCAGGGCACGACGAGAAGCAGCTAGGCTCATGGACTAGCCTTTTGTGATTGAGAAGATTTATCAGTTAAGCATTTAGCCATGATGCGTGCCGCCTCCGCCATACGCGGCCCAGGTCTAGACAATACTTCTGACTCATTTTTAGTAAAGGTACAAACGCGCTGTGATTGCATCGCAGTCAATTTCTTCCAACCAGGACGGGCCAACATATTTGAAAGGTTGCTGTCCCCCACCATGATGATGTCAGGTTGCGCTCGCACTACAAATTCAGGATTGACTTGGGGAAAAGCACCCATACTTGCCGGCAATATATTTTGTGCACCCAAACGCTGCAAAGTTTCTCCAATAAACGATGACTCACCAGCGCCATAGGGGACAGAACTGACTTCAAAGTACACCTTTTGCGATTTGGCGTAATTGGGAATAGATTGCGAGACCTCTCTTAAGCCAGAATCCAACACTTGCCAAGTGCGTTCACTCTCTACAGAAGACAATCCCAATGCTTGCCCTATGACCCGAAGTGTCCTTTGTATATCAGCGTGATTTTTGGGTTCTAACGCAAGAACCGTTAATCCCAACGACTGAAGACGCTCAACACCACGCGCCGAAGTAGCCATTAATACCAAGTCTGGTTTGAGCGCTACGATATTCTCGATATTTGGGTCAATGCCACCACCCATACGCGGTAATTTGACAATACTCGGTGGCCAATTCGAATAGCGGTCAACACCCACTAGACGACTGCATTGCCCAAGGGCGCATACAGTTTCTGTCAAGGAGGGTAAAAGGCTCACTATGCGTTGTGGCGGATTTGAAATCGTCACATCCATTTGGCGATCGTCTCGAAGCACTACTGCACGCGCGACATTGGGCAATAAGCACGCACAACTCCAACTCAATAACAAGGCGCAAACCATGCCCCTTCTTTCAAAAGACTTAAGCATGGTTTGCCTGCCACTGCTCAACAATGCGCTGCATTTGCACCACGCCGTCAGTCAAAGCAGCAGGGCCTGGTTGCAAGATATCTGCTGATTTAATCTCAAACAACTGCTTGTTTTTAACAGCAGGTATACCTTGCCAGCCCACTCTTGAAGCAACTTTCTCTGACCGAAACTTCTTACCGCACCATGAACCGATGATGATGTCGGGCGCCCTATCCACAATAGTTTGGCTATTGGCAATGATTCTGTCTTTACCCATGGGCATGCACGCCAACTCAGGAAAGCAGTCATCCCCACCCGCAATACCCATCAACTCAGAGACCCAACTTATGCCACTGATATGGGGCTCGTCCCATTCTTCAAAATAAATTTTGGGTCTGCGTTTGAAATTTCTTGTTGAACCTTGAATGCTCTCTAATTGCTCACGCATTTGTTGCAACAACTTCTCTCCCTGTTGCACCTCTCCCACCATCGCAGCGACTTGGTAGAGCATGGAGAAAATTTCATCTACGCTACGTTGGTTGAATACAGTAACTTGAGTACCAGCACGGATTAACAATGC
>JBBAOY010000056.1:0-11327 GCA_040401095.1 Limnohabitans sp. | reverse complement strand
TTTGTTTGAAGTGGGCGGGCAATATCGCCGCAATATGTAGCTTTTTATCCTTGCAAATTGAATATGGCATGTTTAATTTGCAAGGATGTTTTAACCCGCTTAGACGCTGTCTTCGCTCATCTTCTCCCCCAAGCGCACACCCAACCCAGGCTCCCAATGCTGGTTAATCACCAACGTGTTCTGCGGCCATAGCATGACCACGGTAGAGCCCAATAAAAACCGGCCCATCTCTTCGCCTTGTTGTAATTGAATCGTTGCATCGTCGTAATGCCATTCACGCACCGTGGGTGAACGTGGTGGGTTGACCACCCCATGCCAAGTGGTCGCCATGCTGCCCACAATCGTGGCGCCTACCAGCACCATCACAAAACTATCAAACACACACACCACGCGTTCATTGCGCGCAAACAAACCCGGCACGCCTTGGGCTGTTGCAGGATTGACCGAGAACAAATCGCCCGGCACATGGATCATGCGCAACAAGCGTCCGGCCGCTGGCATATGGATGCGGTGGTAATCTTTGGGGCTTAAATAAATAGTTGCAAAGTCGCCGTTATCAAATTGGGTGGCCAACTGCGCGTCACCGCCCAATAAAGCACGTGTGCTGTAGCGGTGTCCTTTGGCTTGAAATATCTGGTCGCCACCAATACGTCCGAACTGGCTGATCGCACCGTCTACGGGGCAGATCCACTGCGCATTCGCTAAAGGGCGTACGTCTGTTTTGAGCGCCCGCGTGAAGAAGTCGTTAAAGCTGGCGTAATGCGTGATGTCAGCGTCAGCTGCTTCATCCATATTGACGTTGTAGCGCTTTACAAACCAACGAATCACCGCATGCGTCCAGCGACCTCCGTGCCAATTCGCAAAACGGCCCGCGAGTTCGGTCAAGGCCAATTTAGGTAATAGGTATTGCAGATACACGCTAAGAGATTTGGTCATAAGCTTGAATTTTAGGCGGGGCACAATATGTGTATGAAAGAATCTCTTTTTGAATGTCAACACCTCATCAAACGCTATAGCGACGCTACTGTTGTCGACGATTTGTCGTTTCAATTGCAAGCGGGCGAGTGTTTAGGTGTGATTGGCCCTAACGGTGCTGGCAAAACTACGACCTTGCGCATGTGTCTAGGCCTGACCGAGCCGGATGCAGGCACTATCCAAGCTTTTGGTTTGTCTATGCCGCGCGATGCGCTAGCCATCAAATCGCGCTTAGGTGTTGTTAGCCAGTTCGACACGCTAGACCCTGACTTCACCTGCGCAGAAAACCTGCGTGTATTCGGCACTTACTTCGGTATGTCACGCAGCGACATCGAAGCACGCGTGCCAGAGTTACTCGAATTCGCCGCACTCACCCACAAAGCAGATGCCAAACCCGGACAACTCTCAGGCGGCATGAAACGTCGATTGAGTTTGGCGCGCGCCCTCATCAATGACCCTACCATCTTGTTACTCGACGAGCCCACTACAGGTCTTGACCCCCAAGCACGCCACCTCATGTGGGAACGTTTACAACAACTGTTGCAACAAGGCAAATCGATATTGCTCACTACGCACTTTATGGATGAAGCTGAGCGTCTGTGTAACCGCTTGCTGTTACTCGACCACGGCAAAAAAATTGCCGAGGGCACGCCGCGTGATCTGATCTCGCAACACCTAGAACCCGATGTGGTCGAGGTGTATGGGCAAGACGCATTGACATTGGTCAACAGTCCTTTGGTCGAACTAGCCCAACGCACCGAGACCAGTGGCGAAACAGTTTTCTTTTACACCTCAGATGCAACCCCTCTTTTGAATGCACTCAATACCTACCCCGGTCTACGCACTCTGCACCGCCCCGCAAATCTAGAGGACTTGTTTTTAAAAATGACAGGTCGCCAAATTCGAGAAGGGGCATAAACCATGCGTACCCACTTTCGCTTTTGGCCCGTATTTAGACGTAATCTTTTGGTGTGGCGTAAATTGGTGATTCCTAGTTTGGTGGCCAATATCGCAGAGCCTTTGATGTGGTTGGTCGCATTTGGTTATGGCATGGGTGCCTTGATTGGCGAAGTCACCATCAACGGCGTGCAAGTGCCCTATCTACTCTTTTTAGCCAGTGGCTCTATTTGTATGAGCGCCATGAATGCCGCAACGTTTGAGGCTTTGTATTCCGCCTTCTCGCGCATGCATGTGCAAAAAACATGGGATGGCATCATGAACGCCCCCATTCGGCTAGAAGATGTGTTGCTGGCTGAAATGCTCTGGGCCGCCTTCAAATCTTTGTTCACTATCACCGCCATCTTGGGTGTGATGATGGCTCTGGGCATCACGCAGAGTTGGAAGATTTTGCTCGCTTGGCCTTGTTTGTTGTTTGTTGGCATTACCTTTAGTTGCTTGGCTTTGATATTCAATGCGCTGGCCAAAGGCTATGACTTTTTTACCTATTACTTCACACTGTTCTTAACGCCCATGATGTTTTTAAGCGGGGTGTTTTTTCCAAGTGACGAATTGCCACCTTGGGTGCGTGCAGTAGCAGAGTGGTTACCGCTCAGCCAAGCCATTGCATTGGTGCGCCCCTTGTTCTTAGACCAATGGCCGAGTCAACCTTTGTTGCACTTTGGTGTATTGGCTTTGTATGCGGGTGTCGCCTGGGCTATTGCTTTGCATTTCACACGCAAACGCTTTAAAACTTGACGTTTCTCCAAAAAGCCCAAGCACGTAAGTGGTGCGGATAACATCCGCAGTTAGGCGTCATTCAGATCAGTTTATTTATAAGTAAGAAAGTATTTCATGAGTATTCAAACAGTAGGCATCATCGGTGCAGGCACTATGGGCAACGGTATTGCGCAAGCGTGTGCGGTATCCGGTGTAAGTGTAGTGATGGTCGATATAACGGACGCTGCAGTCGCCAAAGGTATCGCAACGGTCAGCAACAGCCTAGACCGATTGATCAAAAAAGAAAAAATGACCGAGGCAGAAAAAACTGCTGCACTTTCGCGCATACACGGCAGCACCCAATACCAAGATTTACAAAAAGCCCAATTGGTGATTGAAGCCGCCACAGAAAACTTTGACCTCAAAGTCAAAATCTTGAAGCAAGTCGATGGCCTGCTTGCAGCAGACGTCATCGTGGCATCCAACACCTCTTCTATTTCGATCACCAAGCTCGCAGCTGCCACCACACGCGCAGACCGTTTTATTGGCATGCACTTCTTCAATCCTGTACCCATGATGGCTTTGGTGGAAATCATCCGCGGTCTGCAAACAACAGACGCCACCCACGATGCTGTGCACACACTCGCCAAACGTTTAGGCAAAAGCCCCATCACCGTCAAAAATGCCCCTGGCTTTGTGGTCAATCGCATTTTGGTGCCAATGATCAACGAAGCATTTTTTGTACTTGCTGAAGGCTTGGCCACGCCTGACGATATCGACGCCGGCATGCGTCTAGGTTGCAATCAACCGATTGGTCCACTAGCGTTAGCCGATATGATCGGCCTAGATGTGTGCTTGGCTGTGATGGAGGTGTATTTGAGCGAGTATGGCGATAGCAAATACCGCCCCTGTCCATTGCTCAAAGAAATGGTCGCCGCAGGCCAACTCGGTCGCAAAACAGGCCGCGGCGTTTACCACTATTGATACGTAGGTTTAATCGACCTTGGCGCCAGAGTTCTTCACAACCAGCGCCCACTTTTTGTGTTCTGCATCAATGAACTTGGCGAATTCTGCAGGCGTATTGCCGCTGGGTATCGCGCCTTGCGCCAGCAGTTTTTCTTTGATGGCGGGAGAGTTGAGTGCCTTTGAAACCTCTTGCTGAATGCGTACAACGATTTCTGGTGGCGTACCTGCAGGTGCTAACAAACCAAACCATGAGCTGGCATCGAATCCTTTAAGGGCAGCACCACCCGCTTGTTCTAGCGTAGGCACATCAGGCAAGGCACCCGAGCGTTGGCTACTTGTGACTGCTAACGCTTTGAGCTTGCCAGATTTGATCAACTGTAAAGACGAAGGCAAGTTATCAAACATCACATCGGTCGCACCACCCACTAAGTCTAGTAAGGCGGGGCTAGAACCTTTGTACGGGAAGTGGACCATGAAGGTGCCGCTCATGCTTTTGAACAACTCACCTGATAAGTGGATGGATGTGCCATTTCCACTAGACGCCATATTGAGTTGCGCAGGATGCGATTTGGCATAGGCAATGAAATCAGCCACTGTATTGATATTGCGCTCTTTGGCTTTATCAGCGTTGACCACCATCACATTAGGAACACCCGCGACCAAAGTAATGGGCGCAAAATCTTTGATGGGGTCGAAAGGCATTTTTTCGTAGAGAGCGCGGTTGATACCGTGCGTACCAACGGTGCCCATCAACAAGGTGTAACCGTCAGCAGGCGATTTGGCGACGGCATCTGCACCTAAATTACCACCTGCTCCAGGTTTGTTGTCTACATAAAAAGTCTGTCCAAATGCTTTACTGAGTTCAGGTGCAATGGCACGGGCCAAGATGTCGGTAGTACCTGCTGGTGCAAAAGGCACCACGATACGCACTTGCTTATTTGGCCAAGCAGATTGTGCATGCGACAAGCTAGCGCCTGCTAATAAAGCACACACAAACGCGGCCTGCACACAGGCCGCTAGTGCACTGCGTCGGGTGCGATTAATCTGCATATTCACCTGCCGCCTTGATCACAGGACCCCATTTGGCAATTTCGGCTGCTACAAATTTCTTGTGTTCCGCACCGTCTATACGCTTGTCAGTGACGACGACAGCACCTAAGGATTCTTGTTTTTTCACAAATTCAGGATCTTTCAAGGCGATTTTCAAAGCTGCATTTAACTTGGCGACCGTATCGGCAGGTGTGCCTTTTGGCGCATACATTCCGTGCCAAATAGACACGTTGAAGTCTTTGACGCCGGATTCATTCATGGTCGGCAGATCTTTCAAAGCGGGAGTGGTTAAACGCTTCATCGTAGTCACTGCAAACGCTTTGATGGTTTTGCCTTCAATTTGGCTTGAGGTGTTGGTGGTTTGATCGCACAGCAAATCAACCTGTCCGCCCATCAAATCGTTCAATGCGGGCGCAGTGCCTTTGTAGGGAACCGTCGTCATATCGGTTTGAACGGCTTGCTGGAACATCAATCCGCACAAATGCGAAGCGGCACCTAAACCTGCGTTAGCCAAATTGATCTTGCCTTTGTTTTGGCCAATCCATGTCACCAGTTCTTTGTAATTGTTAGCGGGCAAAGAAGGGCGCCCTACCAAGGTCATGGGAACTTCATTGACCATGCCCAAGTACTCAAAATCGTCCATGGTGTTGTAAGGCATCTTGCGATACAAGGCAGGCGAAGTTGCCATGCCGATATGGTGTAACAACACAGTGTGGCCATCTTGGGGTGCTTTGGCTACTTTGTTAGCGCCAATCGTTCCACCAGCACCGGCCACGTTTTCAACCACAACAGTGGTACCCAAGGGCTTACGCATGGCTTCTGCTAAATCACGTGCTACGCGGTCAGTCGGTCCGCCAGCCACAAAGGGCACCACGATCGTGACCGGTTTGTCTTTGATAGGGTAATCAGCTGCTGCTACCCATGTTTGGCAAGAGGCTGCAACGATAAGGCTCAGCGCGAATAACTTTTTCATACGATCTCCTAGTGATAGAACATTGACATTAACAAGATAAAACTCTTAATCCTAAACCCGCTCACCGCGTTTGTACACGCGGAAATTACTTAATTACTTAGATATTTACTGGTAACTACGCACATCTTCAATCACTTTTCCGTCGTTGGGCAAACTACCCACTTGTACCAAGGCAATATCAGCGCGCAATTTAGTCACGTCGCGCACAGCTTCGCTGATTTTTTCAACTAACCCTAGTACTTCTAGGGTCTCAACTTTGAGCATCAGTTGGTCATTTGCCATTTCGCCAGATACCACTAAACGGGCGCGTTTGATTTCAGGAAAACGCTTGGTAATTTCTGCTACTTGACCGGGGTGCACAAACATACCGCGCACTTTGGTAGTTTGGTCAGCGCGCCCCATCCAACCTTTGATCCGGTGATTGGTTCTGCCAGTGGGACATGTGCCAGGGAGTACCGCAGATAAGTCGCCTGTACCAAAACGTATCAAGGGATAGTCTGGGTTCAAGGTGGTCACCACCAACTCGCCCACTTCACCTTCTGGTACAGGGTCGCCTGTTCCAGGTCTTACGATTTCAACAATCACGCCTTCATCCAACACCAAGCCTTCGCGGGCTGATGTTTCGTAAGCGATCAAACCGAGATCAGCGGTTGCATAACACTGGTAGCCTGCAATGCCGCGCTCGGCTAGCCAGTCGCGCAAGCTCGGGGGAAAGGCTTCGCCTGATACCAAAGCTTTACGCACACTGGGCATTGCAACACCCATTTCAGCGGCTTTCTCAACAATGATTTTTAAGAAGCTGGGCGTACCGATATAGCCAGCCGGTTTTAATTCGGCCATGGCTTGTACTTGTTGTTCTGTTTGACCGATACCGCCTGCAAACACAGTGCAGCCCAATGCATGCGCACCCGTTTCCATCATCGAACCCGCAGGTGTGAAGTGGTAACTAAAGCAGTTATGGATCAGCTCGTTTTCACGAAAACCTGCAGCAAACATGGCACGCGCCATACGCCAATAGTCGGCGCGCGCGCCTTCTGGTTCATAGATGGTGCCAGGGCTTGCAAAAATGCGTGGCATCGTTTTGCCGTAAGCAATGGCCGAGAAGCCACCAAAAATATCGCTCGCACGCTCAGCCTTTTGCTGTTCTAGCAATTCATGTTTACGAATCACTGGCAACTTAGCAAGCGCTGCGCGCGTGGTAATGCCAGCAGACTCTAACGACTGCAAACTTTTTGCAAAAGCACGCGCTTTGGATTTCGCATGCGCAACTTGCAGAGGCAGTGCTGCTAAAAGAGTAGCTTCACGTTGCGCAGGATCGCGCGTTTCTAACGCATCAAAATGGTTGCTCATAAATAGAAAATCTAAAAAGGGTAGTTTTAGGTCAAGCCAACCAACGCTTGCGGCGCTTGTAGCTCTTGGTGTCTTTGAAATTCTTGCGCTCGCCACCACCCACGCCTAAGTAAAACTCTTTGACGTCTTCGTTGCTCGCCAGATCACTGGCCTTGCCATCCATCACAATGCGACCCGATTCCATGATGTAGCCGTAATCGGAATAACGCAAAGCCATATTGGTATTTTGTTCAGCCAATAGAAAAGTGACCTTCTCTTTGTCATTCAAATCTTTGACGATATTGAACACCTCTTCCACGATTTGTGGCGCCAATCCCATCGATGGCTCGTCCAATAAAACAATACTCGGGTTGGCCATCAAGGCGCGGCCAATGGCGCACATTTGTTGTTCACCGCCTGAGGTGTAGGCGGCTTGCGATGTGCGACGGGTTTTCAAACGGGGAAAGTAGTTGTAGACCTTCTCTAAATTAGCGGCGATCTCGCCTTTGTCTTTTCGGGTGTAGCTGCCCGTCATCAAATTTTCTTCAATCGTTAAGTGGGCAAAGCAATGACGCCCCTCCATCACCTGCACCACGCCACGTTGCACCAAGTCAGCGGGCGTGAGGTTTTCAATCCGCTCACCACGCAATTCGATACTGCCTTTGGTCACCGCACCACGTTCGCCTTGCAGCAAGTTAGAGACGGCACGCAAGGTCGTCGTTTTGCCTGCGCCATTGCCGCCCAGCAAAGCCACGATCGCGCCTTGTGGCACTTGCAATGAGACGCCTTTGAGCACCAAGATCACATGGTTGTAGATCACCTCAATGCCATTGACATTGAGCACGATGTTGGGAGTTGTCATAGCGTTGTCCAAAGGTGGCGCTTGCGCGCCACCTGTTTGATTAAGACTGGCAATCCTCAGGCGTGCGGCGCGTCATCTTTTTGTCTGAGAGATATTTTTCAGCGCCGGTTTTCACCATAGGCTTCAAAATTTGCTCGTCAGCTTGGTACCAGTCGGAGTTCATGTTCCATTTGGCACCGTCCCACGTTTGCACGCGCGCCCAACTAGAACCCATGTGGTCGGCGCAGCTTGTTGAGATAGGACGCATCACGCCCGCTAAACCGAGTGCGTCCAAACGCTTTTGGTCTAAGGCTAAGTTCTCAAGGCCCCAGCGCACTTGCTCGCCGGTCATAACCTTGCCTTTGCCAAATCGTTCTTGGGCACGGCGAACAGCCTCAATACCCAACACCTGAATGATCACACCACGGGTATAGAGCACCGACCCAACTTCGTCTTTAGGTCCAGTACCTTGGCCCTTGTCGTGCACATACTTCATGATGTCTTGAATCACTTTAGGCTGTGTGCCAGATGTATTCAAAGCCAATGCGTTGTAGCCTTTTGCGCCTTCGCCGACGTCACGTGTATCTGGCTCAGCACCCGCCCACCAAACGCCATACATTTTGTCGCGTGGATAACCGGTAGCTTGTGCTTCTTTCAATGCGGTGGAATTCATCACGCCCCAGCCCCATAGCAACACATAGTCAGGACGGCTTTGACGCACCTGCAACCATGCAGCTTTTTGTTCTACGCCGGGTGCGGTCACAGGGATCATTTGTAATTCAAATCCGTGCATGCGTGAACGCTCTTGCAACAGCGGGATAGGTTCTTTACCAAACGGGCTATCGTGGTAAACCAAGGCAATCTTTTTACCTTTGAGTTTGTCTAAACCACCAGCCCCTTTACCAATGTGTTGGATCAGGATATCTGCACCAGTCCAATAGTGGCCCATCAAAGGGAAATTCCATTTAAACGCTAAGCCATCTTGCGCAACAGACAGTCCGTATCCCAAAGTCAGCAAAGGCACCTTGTCAGCAGGGGCCTTTTCAGTCAACGCGAAAGTGATACCAGTGGACTGCGGGTCAAACAAAGAAACACCGGGACGGCTCTTGAGGCGTTCATAGCATTCAACACCGCGGTCCGTTGCGTAACCCGTTTCACACTCTTCATAGGTCAACTTGACGCCGTTGATACCGCCATCACGCGCGTTGATCATCTTGATGTAATCTTGCTTGCCGTTTGCCCAAGGTACGCCATTAGGTGCATAAGGCCCTGTGCGATAAGACAGCAGCGGAAAGAACTGCTCTTTGGCTTGCGCCCAAGCAGAGCCTGTGGTGGCACTGAGTGCGGCGACCGTTACGGTAGCGGCCATCATTAATTTACTGAGTTTCATAAGATCTATCTCCTGTTAAATGTTTTAAAAGCACGGGACGAAAAATGGGTGTGCACTAGTGCGGGAAAGGCCAGAGGCGAAGTTTTTGCTTACCAGTCGCCCAAAGTTTGGCAAGGCCATGCGGTTCAACAATCAAGAACCAAACGATCAGTCCACCAAAGATCATGAGCTCTGCATGGGATGCGGCAGCTGTAGAGGCTTCGAAACCAAACAAGTTTGCAAACCAAGGCAAAAACCGGTTAAGTGCAATTGGCAGAACAACAATAAAAGCCGCGCCTAAAAAGCCACCGGCAATAGAGCCCAAGCCGCCAATAATCACCATGAACAAAAGCCTAAATGAGAAGTCTACCGAAAAAGCGGCGGGCTCCCAAGCACTCAGGTAAATGAAAGCCCACAAGGCACCGGCCACTCCCACAATGAAGGAGCTCACAGCAAATGCAGTGAGCTTTGCATACATAGGACGAATACCAATGACAGCGGCGGCGACGTCCATGTCGCGAATGGCCATCCATTCACGTCCAATAGCGCCGCGCACTAAATTTTTGGCCATCAACACGATAGGAAGGAGTACGCATAAGCAAAACAAATACTTGCTTTCTGCACTCTCAATCGGCAAGCCAAAGGCTTGTAAGCTGTTCACTGAGATGGAGCCCGAGGGCGAATCTAGCGTAAACCAACTGATGCGCAAGAACATCCAGTCAGAGAAGAATTGCGCGGCCAAAGTAGCTACTGCCAAATACAAACCTTTGACGCGCAAACTCGGCAAGCCAAACAATATGCCAAATGCGGTGGCACATAAGCCACCCATGATGAGCGCCACCACCAATGGCAGTCCAGGCAAGCGCATAAAGAAGTTGTAGGCGCCATAAGCGCCCACCGCCATAAAGGCACCCGAACCCAAAGAAATTTGCCCGCAGTAACCGACCAAGATGTTCACACCCACAGCGGCCAGTGACATGATGACAAATGGAATCAAAATTGCACGAAACATATAGTCGCTTGCCAACATGGGGACGACTACAAAAGCAAATAAAGCCATCAACGCAATTGCCCAGCGGTCTTGCGCAATGGGAAAGATTTGCTGATCAGCCCGGTAGCTGGTTTTAAATTGACCGTTTTCTCTGTAAAACATTCTTTACTTTCGAACAAATTTCAATGCGTTAGACGCGGTCGATGATTTTTTCACCGTAGAGGCCTTGTGGTCTAAACAATAAGAATACGAGTGCCAGCACGTAAGCAAACCAAATTTCGATGCCGCCGCCAACGAACGGGCCTAAATAGACCTCTGACAATTTTTCTCCTACCCCAATGATTAAGCCGCCAATAATGGCGCCAGGAACCGATGTCAGTCCGCCCAAAATCACCACAGGCAGTGCGCGTAAAGCGACGGTGGTTAAAGAGAACTGCACACCCAGCTTGCTTCCCCAAATCATGCCTGCGACCAAAGCCACCACACCAGCGACACACCACACAATGACCCAAATTCGGTTAAGTGGAATACCAATCGATTGCGCCGCTTGGTGATCATCTGCAACTGCGCGTAGCGCACGACCGGTAGATGTTTTTTGGAAAAAAACACTCAGTGCAGCGACCAGCGCTGCAGCAATGGCGGCTGCAATGACGTCCTCTTTGTTAACCAAGACACCACCCTCAAATAATGAGCTAAGCACAAAAATAGGCTCTTTAGGCATGCCAATATCTATTTTGTAAATATCACTGCCAAATATCGATTGACCGAGGCCTTCCATGAAATAGGTAATACCTAAAGTTGCCATCAATAAAGTTGCGCCTTCTTGGTTCACCAAATGGCGTAAAACCAAGCGCTCAATGGCCCACGCAACTGCAAACATCACGACAGCCGCCATCACAAATGCAATCAAGTTACTAAGCAACAAACTGTTGATATCCAACCACAGCGGCATCCATTCTGAAAAACGCGCCATCGCCAAAGCAGCAAACAACACCATCGCACCTTGTGCAAAGTTAAATACACCGGAGGCCTTAAAGATCAACACAAAACCTAAAGCTACTAAGGAATACAACATGCCCGCCATCAGGCCACCGAGCAGGGTTTCTAAAAAGAATGCCATTTTGTTGTCCTTTTACCGATCAGTGTGAGGTGCCCAGATAGGCTTGGATCACATCTG
>JBBAOY010000055.1:0-12135 GCA_040401095.1 Limnohabitans sp. | reverse complement strand
GTGCCCTTCCCACCAGGTGGCGGCAATGACGTGATTGGCCGCATCATTGCCCAAAAGCTGACCGAGCGATTTGGGCAGCAAGTGGTGGTCGACAACCGCGCTGGCGCTAACGGCATTGTGGGTTTGCAGGCGCTGATGCAGGCGCCACCAGACGGCTACACGATTGGTGTTGCTGCGGCAGGTCCGATGGCGGTGAATCCCAGTTTGTATGACAAGTTGCCTTATGACTCGCTAAAAGATTTCTCCTACATCACCAATATGGTGATCTTTCCGCTTATCTTGGTGACCCACCCTTCGGTTCCAGCCAAGACCACCCAAGAGCTGATCAACTTGGCGAAGGCTAAGCCCAAGCAAATCTTCTATGCCACACCAGGAAGTGGTAACTCAGCGCATTTAGCAGGTGAGTTGCTCAATTCCATGGCCAATGTCCAAACCGTTCACGTGCCTTACAAAGGCCAAGGCCCAGCCATGGGTGACTTGGTGGCGGGACAAGTGCAAATGATGTTTGCCAGCATTCCCTCGGTATTGGCGCAAGTGAAGTCAGGACAAATCAATGCAATCGCTATGGGCAGTGCCAAGCGGGTTCCTTCCTTGCCTGATATTCCAACTCTGTCCGAGTCAGGCGTGCCCGGATTCGAGGCTTACTCTTGGGTTGGTATGTTGGCGCCCGCCAAAACGCCCAAAGACATCATTGCGCGTTTGAATAAAGAAATCGTCGACATCTTGAAACAAAAAGACGTTGCTGACATGCTCAACCAACAAGGCGCACTGCCAGTTGGTGACACCCCAGAGCAATTCGCCGCATATGTGAAGGCGGAGATCAACAAATGGGGCGCCGTCGTCAAATCTGCCAATATCAAAGCCGACTAAGGAAACACCATGGCCACCAAAACTTCCAAAACAACCAAAGCTGCTACATCAACCAAAGCTACTTCATCAACAAAAGCACCTAAGAAACCAAGCAAGCCGAGATCGCCTGCATTTGAGGCGGGCTTGGCGATGCGCAAAAAAGTGCTGGGCGACGACTATGTCGAACGTTCATTCAAAAACGCCGATGACTTGAACATGCCTTTCCAAGACTTGGCAACAGAATTCGCTTGGGGCACGGTGTGGACGCGTCCAGGGTTGTCATTGCGTGACCGCAGTCTGATGACTTTGTCAATGTGTATTGCGCTCAACCGCCCCGCCGAAATCAAGATCCATTTGCGTGGTGCGATTCGCAATGGGGTTACGCGCGATGAAGTGCGCGAACTTATCTTGCATTCTTTCCTTTATTGCGGTGGGCCTGCCGCACTCGACGCTTACAAAGCCGTGCGCGACGAATTGCCCATCATCGAAGCGCTTGAAAGAGCCGCCAAGAAAAAAGCGCGTAAAGCTAAATAAAACTATCGGATACCCGCCATCTTGGCAAACACCTCTGCGGTGGAGGCGGTGTCTTCTTGCGACAAGCCTTGAGCCATGGCGGCGGTGTAGATCGATGCGGCGGTTTGAAACATCGGGGTAGGGCAGTCTACCGACTTCGCCATCTGGCCGATGACTTCCATGTCTTTTTGCCAGACCTCGACTTTCATAGTGGGCGGGCTGTATTTACGTTCCACCATCATGCCCATGCGCAAGCGCATGACGCCCGTACCCAGCACGGGGCTGTTACCAAACAGTTTGAGCACCTCGCGGGGGTCCACCCCCATCTTGCGGGCCAGTGCGACTGATTCTGCGTAGGCCACGTTGTAAATAGCAACCAAATGGTTGGCAGAGAACTTCAATTTGGTGCCATTGCCAAAAACACCCACATAAGGTACGTTGTCGGTGAAGACTTCTAAAACAGGCAAAGCTTTTTTATAAGCGGTTTTGGGGCCACTGGCAAAAATAGTCCATGCACGGTCTTGGATACGCACCGCGGTGCCGCTGATCGGGCAATCAAGCGCAGCAATGCCCACGCTTTTGAGCGATTTGGCGCAAAGATTTTTATCGGCCATCGTCAACGTGCTGGTTTCAATGACGATGGGTGGTGTTTTTGTTTTTCTGTTGTGCTGGCCATCGACGATGGCTTGCGTCACTTGTTCCAAGGCTTTGGCAGTGGCTACAGAAACAATCACGATGTCTGCTCGGGCAGCGACATCGCTGGCATGGGTCAAAAATTGACCGCCATATTTTTTAAAGCGATGCTTAGCTTTTGTGTCAATATCAAATCCGCAGACTTTGTAGCCATGGTCTAAAAGTGCCTCGGCCATGGTGCCACCCATGATGCCGAGTCCATACATGCCAACCGTGGGCAAAGTCGATGCGGATGTGTTTGGCATAGGTTTGGTTTAACCCACCACCAAGCCAGCTGCTTTCACACCAGCAGCGCAAATCAATTCGTCTTCGTCACCTGTACCACCGCTTGCACCGGCTGCACCCAAGATGTGACCGGCTGCGTCTTTAATGAGCACAGCGCCGGGTTGCGGGAGAAATTTACCTTCCGCGGTTGCCGCCAAGGAGACAAAGAAGTTGGGGTTGTCCTTGGCGCGTTCAGCCAGCACACGACTAGACGCCCCAAAGCCAACAGCACCCCATGCTTTTGCGCGTGCAATATCAAAGCGAAACATGCTGGCGCCGTCTTCGCGTTCAAACGCAACCAATTGGCCAGAAGCATCTAACACTGCAATGCCCATGGGCTTGTAATTAGCAGCGCGTGCAGCTTGGCGGGCGCCTTGCAAAATTTTGGTGGCTTGGTCAAGGGTGAGGTGTGTCATAGGGAAGTCCTTTGTTTAAGAGATACTTTGCGAATTATCGTGGCGTATTGAGATCAGACTGTCTTGTTAGCAACACGCGCAAGCGACAAGCGAGATAGCTTTGATGGCGATACACTGAATTATTATTTTGCGAACTCAGGAGAAAAGCACGTGAATACGATGACAACGCGGTTTGGAAGCGGACAAGCAGTTCAACGATTAGAGGATGACCAGCTACTTAAAGGTGCAGGCGTCTATACAAGTGATGTGGCGCCCGTGGGTCAAGCGCATATTTGCTTTTTCCGTTCACCTTATGCGCATGCACGTATTGTGAAAATTGATACCGCTGCGGCCAAATCAATGCCGGGTGTGCATTTGGTGGTGACTGGCAAAGAATTGGCCGAGGGTGGCATGAAGCCCATGCCGCGTCCTGTTAACTTCACCCGTGCCGATGGTTCTGCCGCTGCGTCTGCGGACCGTCGCATCTTGGCGTCAGACCGCGTGCGCTATGCCGGTGAAGCTATCGCTGCGGTGGTGGCAGACACACTAGAGCAGGCGCGCAATGCTATGGAAGCGATTGCGGTTGAGTTTGACGAGTTACCTTGCGCGGTGACATTTGACGATGCACTCAAACCCGACGCCCCTTTGTTGAGCGACGCGCCAGACAACCGCGTGGCAGAGACACGCTATGGCGATGTTGCCGCAACTGAAAAAGCTTTCGCGCAAGCAGCCCATGTGGTGTCTTTGGATATTCACAACCAACGCTTGATGGCGTTGACGATTGAGCCGCGCAGCATCCTGGCTTACACAGAAGCCGGGCGTTTGGTAATTCGTATGAGTAGCCAAATGCCGACGGGTGTGCGCACCTTGGTCTGCGATCTCTTGGGTTTGCCAACTGAGAAAGTGCGCGTGATTGTTGGAGATGTCGGCGGTGGCTTTGGCATGAAAACAGGTGCGTATCCTGAAGACGTGGTGGTGGCTTTTGTCGCCCACAAGTTACAAAAACCCGTTAAATGGATTGCAGATCGCGGTGAAGAGTTTCTAAGTAGTGCACACGGCCGTGATATTTCAAGCAAAGCATCGCTTGCATTGGACGCCAAAGGAAAAATTTTGGGTTTGCGCATCGATACCTTGGCCAACGTGGGCGCGTATCCCACCATGACAGGTGTTGCTATTCAGTTGCTGATTGGTCCTTGGGTGCAAACCAGTGTCTATGACATTCCTCTCATCGATTTCCATTTCACCGGTGTGATGACCAATACAGCCACTACCGGTGCATACCGCGGTGCGGGACGACCTGAGGCGATTTACAACATCGAACGTTTGATGGACGAGGCGGCACGCCAGTCAGGCATCGACCGCATTACCTTGCGTCGCCAAAATTTTGTGCAACCGCAACAAATGCCTTACAAAAACCCCATGGGTCAAACCTATGACACGGGTAACTTCGAATCGATCATGAACCAAGGCTTAGACAAAGCAGATTGGAGCGGTTTTGAAGCCCGTGCGAAAGCATCTGCAAGCAAAGGAATGTGGCGCGGTTTAGGTATTGCTACCTTTTTAGAGTGGACGGGCGGCAATGCCCTAGAAGAAAACGTGCAAGTTAAAGTCTTAGACGATGGGGTGATTGAGGTATACACCGCAGTCAACGCGATGGGGCAGGGCATTGCCACATCACTAGCGCAGTTAGTGGTCGATGTCTTTGGTGTGCCTTTATCGCAAGTGCGCATTCACATGGGAGACACAGACCAAAGCAATGGTTTTGGTAGTGCCGGTTCACGCTCTTTGTTTACTGGCGGTTCTGCGGTGCATGTGGGTGCAGAAAAAACTTTGGACAAAGCCAAAGAGTTGGCTGCGGAGGCTTTGGAAGCTTCTGCCCAAGATTTGCAATACACCAGCGGTGAGTTTTTGGTGGCGGGAACCGACCTCAAAATTAGTTTGGCTGCTTTGGCTGCGAAGCAACCCAATAAACGGATTGAATTGCAATCGACCACCGCCGCCAATGGACCTACTTGGCCCAATGGTTGCCACGTGTGTGAAGTCGAACTCGATCCACAAACTGGTGCAGTGGGCGTTGTGTCTTACACCTCGGTCAATGATGTGGGGCGTGTTGTCAACCCCACCATTGTTCGCGGACAGTTAGATGGTGGTGCGGTGCAAGGTATTGGACAAGCGTTGTTAGAGCAAGTGGTGTATGACGAAGAAACAGGCCAACTACTCACCGGCAGTTTGATGGACTACGCGATGGCACATGCGGATGTCATGCCGCAAATGTTCTCAACCCATATGGACCCGAGCATTCCATGCAAAAACAATGTCTTGGGTGTCAAAGGTGTGGGTGAATTAGGAACGATTGGTGCTACACCTGCGGTGGTCAATGCAGTTGCTGATGCACTTGCGCGTCATGGAAAAAAGCAACTGAGTTCGCAATTACAAATGCCGCTCACGCCATTTAGGATGTGGCAACTTATGTATAGTGCGTAGCTTGAATTTTTAAGAAAGTCACAATGTCAAATTTCCCCATCGAAAACAAACGCAAAGCAGACCATCCCATTCATTCTGTGTTCACAGATCGTTGGTCTCCTAGATCTTTTTCAAATGAAGCAATTACTGAAGAAGAGCTTTTGACCATACTGGAAGCTGCACGATGGGCACCCTCATCTTTTAACGCACAACCTTGGCGGTTTGCTTATGCTTTGAGAGGTGATTCTTATTTCCAACCCTTGGCTGACAGCATGAACGCTGCTAATCAGCAATGGGCGCCCAAGGCTGCCGCTTTGGTTGCTGTGGCTTCCTTCAAACTAAGTACGCCGCCCGGTGCTCAAGCACTGGTACCCAACGGTGCCCACACATTTGATACAGGTGCTGCTTGGGCATGTTTGGCAATTCAGGCCTCATTCTCTGGATGGTATTCGCATGCAATGGGAGGCATCGACTTTGAAAAGGCTTCTGCTGCAATCAACCTTCCAAATGATCATCAACTGCACGCGCTGATTGCAATTGGTAAACGCGGCGACCCTAGTGTTTTACCTGATGCTTTACGTGAAAGAGAGTCGCCTAATCCACGTAAACCAATTCGCGAATTAGCGGTTCATGGAAAGTTTTTGTAAGCCTTGATTTTTTGATTAAACTCTCAACTGTTGTTTATATCGAAAATACCAGAAATAAAAACGGATGAAAGCACAGTTTCTTATGGCACGTCTGAGTAATGCTCAGTGTTTAAATTTTTTCGGTTGGGGCTTTTGTGCCCTTTGAAAATTGTGCTGAGTGTCGAAGATGCTGTCACGTTGACCCAGGATTTCCAGAATTGGAAATAACGCTGACAGCCAAAGAAAAATTAAAGCACGGTCAGCTTTGTATGAATGGCAACTGCGAACATCTTGGACCTAAGGGATGTGTACTCGGAGAAGAGAAGCCTTTCTCTTGCAAGCTCTACCCTCTATCTTTCAACCCAAAATCGCAAACTTTTTATTTCGATGTGGAATGCCCCATCATGCCCGAGTATGTCGAGCAACTCGCTTCACCCAAAAGCGTTGCCTCTAAACATTTATCGGCCATGGCCACTGGCATCAA
This sequence comes from Limnohabitans sp., assembly GCA_040401095.1. GTDB lineage: Bacteria > Pseudomonadota > Gammaproteobacteria > Burkholderiales > Burkholderiaceae_C > Limnohabitans. The sequence continues at coordinate 5,848 of JBBAOY010000055.1, read as the reverse complement.
AAAGTACTTGACATCAGATGAAGCGTTTTTGAAAAGTAACTACGCGGTAGATACCAGTTACTTTGAGTTGAAAAAACTACCTGCACAGCCCTTGAAGAAGGAAGTACAAAAATGAGCGGTTCTATGGCATTGCGCATGCCCGAGTTATCGGAGCACCACGAAACACCATCCATCCTGGCCCAAGAGCAACCGGTGGCAGAAGTTCAGCAAGTGGGCTACCAAACTTGGACCCAAGACAATTTATGCGTAGACAGCCACCATAACGACATCCACTACTACACCAGCCGTTGGGATGCCTTGTGTCCCTATATAGATATTTCGCATGAAATGATGGCTCAGGCACCTCGCCCTTTTGTGGTCTACGCTTTGCCACCCGATAGCCAGTTTGGTGTGCCCATCAATGACAAATACGGTTTGGTGCATGTCTCTGACGAAACATTTTGGACTGAGCCACGTCGAGAGCGCAAATTCCGCGAGCTCGAAAAAATGTATAAAACTTTTAGCTACACCGAGTCAGTGGTGCCTGGAAGTGCGCTCACCTTAGAAGACTTATTCGTGATGGGCGGCGAGCATTTCGAAGCCTATGAAATCGACGACCGTGAAATTGAAGGCTTTTTAGATTACATCCAAACCCTCGATGTTTTGATTTTGCAAGTACATGACAGCGAAGGCGAGTTGGTTTTAACCGATGTTTCGGTGCTGTTGCCAAAGTACAGGCAGGTCTACGGAAGTTTTTGCCAATGGAACCGAGCTTTTAAAAATCGCTCCCCTGGCATTTACGCTTGTTTGTTGGCTTCAAAGTGGGCAGCAAAAAATGGTTACGACTATTACAACTTAGGGCCAGTTGACGATTACGGTTACAAAGCCTTGTTTGTCACTGATTACGAACCTATCTATGCTGTCGCCTTGACAGACCTAGACCACGACATCGTGTTAGACCCCACATCGCCTTTGCATGTGGACTTCAAACCTGAGCAACTCAACCAGATTTATCGCCAAACACCCCATGTGTTGGTGAAGGCACCACCTCCCACGCCGGTGGTGCCTGTTTTAACACCTGCTGAGAACTAGTTTCAGGGTTTTTCGTCGCGCGTTTATTTAAAAACGTGCTTTTCTCCAAAGCTTTTGTCGTAGTCGATGGTGAGTTCTTCGCCAGCATTGATTCGCTTTAGTGAGACCAGTTCGCCGACTTTGGTGAATTTCAGGCTGGGCTTTTTTGAGTGATTCAGATATACCGCCATATTCATCGCGTTCATGCCATAGACGGGTATATCTACTTTCCCTTTTTTGTTGTCAACATAGCAAAACATATGTATTTGCTTGCGGACAGGCGTTGGAAGCTTATTTAACTCATCCACGCTGATCGACATTTCTTTGGTGGGTAACCAAGTGCGCAAAGGATCGATGCCCTTGGGGATTTGACGCAATGCAAACACGCCAATGCCAGCTATTTTGGAGACTCCAAGGTGGCAATACACCTCTTCATGTAGGTGATGAATAAGGGCTTTTTTGGTTTTTATCATGGGAATGCGCAACAGCTAATGGATGAACAGGTAGTAGTGTCGCATTGATACGATTCTGTTTAAGCTAGGATCTTAAAATTAGTTGCTTCGTCGCTTTCCATATCCCAGAAACCCAAAATACAGCCCATGCAAACGCCTATCCCTTGTCTTTTTATGCGTGGTGGAACCTCCAAGGGTCCGTTTTTCAAAGAATCTGATTTGCCAGCAGACATTGCAACACGTGATCGTGTGTTGTTGTCGGTGATGGGTTCACCTGACAAACGGCAAATCGACGGCTTAGGCGGCGCGCATCCACTCACCAGCAAAGTGGCGATCGTGCGCAAGAGCGCCAAGCCTGGCGTGGACATCGATTTCTTGTTTGCCCAGTTGCAACCCGACAAAGACACGGTCGACACCACGCCTAATTGCGGCAATATGTTGGCAGGCGTGGTGCCTTTCGCGCTCGAAACTGGCTTGGTGCAGGCCCAAGGTGACACCAGCACCTTTCGCGTCTTGACACTCAATACCGATATGGCCTGTGACATCACGGTGCAAACGCCTTTGTTACCCGATACAAAAAGCTCTACCTCCACCAGCAAGCAGCCTGCATCAACTGCGCGCTACGTCAAATACGCAGGCGACGCGCGCATAGATGGCGCCCCTGGTAGTTCAGCACCTATCACCATCAACTTCCTCGATACCGCGGGTTCTGTCTGTTCCGCATTGCTACCGACAGGACAAGTCAAAGACACCATTACCGTGACAGGCGAGGGCTTTGCAACATTCACTTTGGATGTCACTTGCATTGATAACGGCATGCCTTTAGTCATCTTCAAAGCCAGCGATATAGGTCGCACAGGCTATGAGTCGGTCGCAGACCTTAATGCAGACGACGACCTTAAAAAATGCATCGAAGCGCTACGTTTGCAAATCTCTCTCAAAATGGGGCTTGGCGATGTCGCGCAAAAAAACTATCCCAAGATGACATTGATTGCCCCGCCCAGAGACGGTGGCTCAATCACCACCCGTTCGTTCATCCCCCATGTATGCCATGACGCTATCGGTGTCTTGGCCGCAGTCACAGTGGGAACTGCCTGTGTATTAAAAGGTTCTGTGTGTGATGGTGTCGCAGTGATGCAAGCTGGTGCCATGCAGCATGTGTCGGTCGAGCACCCCACTGGTGAATTCAGTGTGGCTTTAGAGACAGACCCAAACAGCCCACAAAACGTGACCAAAGCCGCTTTGCTGCGCACAGCCAGATTGCTGATGCGTGGTGAAGTGATGGTTCCACACGCAGTGTGGGATGGGCATTAATTTTTTCAATCTATCAAACACTAGACACTACTTATGAGCCAATCTAAACCCCTCATCATCGACGCCCATGGCCACTACACCACAGCGCCCAAGGCGCTAGAAGAGTGGCGTAACCGCCAAATCGCGGGTATCAAAGACCCAGCGATGATGCCCAAAGTCAGTGATTTGAAAATTAGCGACGACGAATTGCGCGAAACCATCGAGACCAACCAGCTCGCCAAAATGAAAGAGCGTGGATCTGACATCACCATCTTTAGCCCGCGCGCCAGTTTTATGGCGCACCACATCGGTGACTTTCAAGTCTCTTCTACTTGGGCGGCTATTTGTAACGAGTTGTGCTATCGCGTGGCGCAACTTTTCCCGAATAACTTTGTGCCTGCCGCCATGCTGCCCCAGTCACCTGGCGTTGACCCTGCGACGTGTATTCCTGAATTCGAAAAGTGCGTCAAAGAATATGGCAACGTAGGTATCAACCTCAACCCTGATCCATCTGGCGGCCACTGGACATCACCCCCCTTGAGTGACAAGGCTTGGTATCCCATTTACGAAAAAATGGTGGAGTACGACATTCCTGCCATGGTGCACGTCTCTACCAGTTGCAATGCATGTTTTCATACTACGGGCGCACATTACTTGAACGCGGACACCACCGCTTTTATGCAGTGTTTGACGAGTGACTTGTTCAAAGACTTTCCAACCTTGAAGTTCCTCATTCCCCATGGCGGTGGTGCAGTGCCATACCACTGGGGTCGTTTCAGAGGTTTGGCGCAAGAGTTGAAAAAGCCATTACTCCAAGACCATCTGCTTAACAATATTTACTTCGACACCTGCGTGTACCACCAACCCGGCATTGACTTGCTCACACGTGTCATCCCTGTTAAAAATATTTTGTTTGCATCAGAGATGATTGGCGCTGTGCGTGGCATAGACCCTGAAACTGGCCATTACTACGACGACACCAAGCGCTACATTGAATCGACTGCCAATCTCAATGCAGAGCAGCGCTATGCGGTGTACGAGGGCAATGCCCGCCGCGTCTTTAGCCGACTCGATACGCAACTCAAAGCCAAAGGCTTGTAATTCAATTCGAAAATTTTTAAAAGGAATTCACCTATGACCGAATTAGGAATCGTCAAACGCAACATCGTGCGCGCAGATACCGCCGCAGTGCAAAAGCTTGGTAAGTTCGGCGTTGCTACCGTGCACGAGGCCATGGGCCGTGTGGGGCTGATGCAGCCCTATATGCGCCCCATCTACAGCGGAGCTTTGGTGTCTGGCACAGCCGTTACCGTGCTTTTGCATCCTGGTGACAACTGGATGATGCATGTGGTGGCCGAGCAAATTCAACCGGGCGATATCGTGGTGGCGGCCATCACCGCTGACAACTGCGATGGATTCTTTGGCGATTTATTGGCAACGTCTTTTATGGCGCGTGGCGCCAAAGCTTTGGTGATCGACGCAGGTGTGCGCGATGTGCGTGAACTGACATCCATGGGATTCCCTGTGTGGAGCAAAGGCATCAGCGCTAAAGGCACGATCAAAGCCACCATTGGTTCGGTCAATATTCCTGTGGTCTGCGCCGGTGTGAATATTCAACCAGGCGATGCGGTAGTAGCTGACGATGACGGCGTAGTAGTAGTGCCAGCAGCATGGGCGCAAAAAATCGCGGATGCCGCCGAGGCCAGAGAGGCCAATGAAGGCGAGAAGCGTGCGAAATTAGCCGCCGGTGAATTTGGTCTAGACATGTACAAGATGCGCGAACCGCTTGAAAAAGCGGGTTTGCGTTATATCGATTAATTAAGAATTTAAAAAATGGAATTTCAAAAAACAGCGGGCTGGCTAGATTGGTACGACGGTCCTAGCAAACCAACATTCAAACTGCCTGCAGGCGCAGTGGATGCCCATTGCCATGTGTTTGGCCCTGGCGCAGAGTTTCCCTATGCACCCGAGCGTAAGTACACACCCTGCGATGCCTCGAAACACCAGTTGTATGCATTGCGTGACCATTTGGGTTTTGCGCGCAATGTTGTTGTGCAGGCCACTTGTCATGGGTCAGACAACCGAGCGATGGTGGATGCTTTGGTGCAATCTAACGGCAAAGCACGCGGTATCGCTACCGTTAAACGCAGTGTGAGCGACGCAGAAATACAAGCCATGCACGATGCGGGTGTGCGAGGTGTGCGTTTTAACTTTGTCAAACGCTTGGTCGACTTCACCCCCAAAGACGAATTACTAGAAATTGCGACCCGTATTAAAAAATGGGGTTGGCATGTAGTGATTTATTTTGAAGCAGTTGACTTGCCTGAACTGTGGGACTTTTTCACTGCACTACCGACCACCGTGGTGGTCGACCACATGGGTCGCCCGAATGTGGACAAACCAGTCGACGGTCCTGAGTTTGAATTGTTTGTGAAGTTCATGCGTGAGCACAGCAATGTGTGGAGCAAAGTGACTTGCCCAGAGCGTTTATCTGTAAAAGGGCCTAAAGCTCTGAACGGAGAACAAAACGCCTACCAAGATGTGATTCCTTTCGCCAAGCGCATCGTGCAAGAGTTTCCAGACCGCGTGTTGTGGGGAACCGATTGGCCACACCCCAACTTGAAAGACCACATGCCCGATGACGGGTTGCTGGTCGATTTCATTCCCCACATTGCACCCACTGCAGAGTTACAGAAAAAATTGTTGGTCGATAACCCTATGCGTTTGTACTGGCCTGAGGAGACATAAATGGCTTTAGATAAACCTTACTTAGACGTACCTGGCACCATTATTTTTGATGCAGAGCAATCGCGCAAAGGCTATTGGATCAACCAATTTTGTATGTCTTTGATGAAAGCAGAGAATCGCGAAAAATTCAAAGCCAATGAGCGTGCATACTTGGATGAATGGCCCATGACAGAAGAACAAAAGCAAGCGGTACTGGCGCGTGATTTGAACTGGTGTATGCGCACAGGCGGCAATATTTATTTCTTGGCCAAGATTGGTGCGACCGATGGCAAAAGCTTTCAGCAAATGGCAGGTTCCATGACTGG
>JBBAOY010000054.1:2074-13522 GCA_040401095.1 Limnohabitans sp. | reverse complement strand
AAGATGGATTACACAGTACCTGTTTGGTTGCTTGACTTAGTTATCTTCATCTTTTTATTGGAATGGGCGTACCTGAATTTCCGTTTTAAGCGGACTCAACAGGGTCCCAATTTTTTAGAATTGAATTTTGCGATGGCCCCAGGTTTTCTTTTGATCCTGGCTTTTCGATTCACTGCTGAAGAATCTATTTCCATCTTCTCAATCGCTTGTCTTTTTATTTCGGGTTTACTTCATCTCGTGGATTTCTATTTGAGGCACCGTGCTGCTAAAACGAGACAATAGCGTATCCAAACAGTCTTCAAGTGAAAGTTATTCCAGCTGATTTAACGACGCGACTGATTTGTTCGGATGTCTTTTTGAGGAGTTCCGTGAACTCTTGTTCAGAGCTCGATTGCACTGTGATGCCTCCCGCTTCCAATTGACTTCGTAACTCAGGGCTACCCGCAATTTTTTGAACTTCCTTGCCGATTCGTCCAACCGCAGAGGAAGGGCTCTTTGTTGGCATCAGAAAGCCCCAAAAGTTTGTAAAGTAAAAACCAGTCACACCAGACTCTGCCACTGTGGGTACGTCTGGCAAAGCTGCCACTCTTCCTCCCGTGACTGCCAAAGCTTTTACAAGTCCAGACTTGACGCTATTGAAAGCGGCGCCATCTATCAACATATCAATGTGACCGCCTAATAAATCGTTCAGTGCAGGGGCACCACCTTTATAGGGCACGTGCAATATATCCACACCTGTCATGCTTTTTATCATTTCAAGTGAAAGGTGTCCGATGCTTCCCGGCCCTGCAGTGCCGCATCGAATCTTGCCAGGGCTAGCTTTGGCCTGGTTGAGCAGTTCTCGTAGGTTGTTGGCTGGTAAATCTTTGCGACCAGTGATGACGATGGAGACAGAGGCGATTGTTGAAATAGGCGTGAAATCGCGCAAAGTGGAATATGCCAATGATGGATTGGCTATGGGGTTGATGCACAACGACCCCAAGTCACCAATCACCATGTTGTATCCATCTGGGGCCGCTTTAGCTGCTTGGCCCACACCAATAGCACCTGCAGCACCACCTTTGTTTTCTACTACAACTGGCTGTCCGATGGCTTTAGACAAAGGCGTTGCGTAAGCGCGAGCTACGACGTCGTTGTTTCCGCCAGGAGGGTAGGGCACGATAAGGGTGACGGGTTTGTTGGGATAGTTGTCTTGTGCATGCAGCCCCGTAGAGCTGAGACCTGTGAATGCGGTGGCAGCAACAGTTCCCAGCCATTCACGACGGGTCCACTGGTGTAAAGATTTTGCAGTTGGGTAATTTTTCATGGCAATGTCTCCTAAATTTATGCGGGCCGAATGGCGGTGCGTTCTGGATGGTCAATCGGTGGTTGGGGGTAGTGCAGGCCTCTTTGTCCACTTAGTTGTCTATCAGGTTGGATGCGTGATCCATCACTTGCATAGCCTTTCAATCGGCCTTCATGCACCCAATCGAGGTCAGTGCCGTAAAGATTCTCAATCAACGCAGCCTCTAAGCGCAGTCGGACTTCATTGGCTGACGGATCAAGCGCTAGGTCATGGCATTCTTTGGGGTCTGTTTGTAAATCAAACAGTTGTACGATTTGCCCGCCTGGGTACCAGATCAATTTATGCCTACCGTCATGAATCATCCGAGATGCATTTCGCTCTTCGCCGCATTCACCATAAAACACCTTTCTTCGTTTCTCACCCAACATAGACAGGCCCTCAACGGATGAAGGTATGGGCAAGCCTGCAATATCTAGCAACGTGGGCATGACATCTTGTAAACCTACTAGTCGATCATCTACCTTACCCATAGGAATTGCGCTATGGTTCTTAGCGCCTACTAAAACCATAGGGACGCGTGCAGAGCCTTCATAAAAAAGTCGTTTTGCCCACATGCCATGGTCTCCGAGCATGTCGCCGTGATCCGCTGTTAACAAAATGACGGTGTCGTTCAGGAGATCTTCTTCGCGCAATGTACCGATCAAGATACGAATTTGGTGATCGATATGGGTACACAGGGCGTAATAAGCACGGCGCAGATTACGCATCTCGCCGTCGCTCCATTTGGCTGGCCAATAGTCGCGAACCACTTGCAAAGCCATAGGCAATTTTTCGACTACTTGGTTCGACCATTCAGCCATGGTCGGCAGATCAATCGGTATGTCTTGGTAGAGAGCCTCGTAGCTAGCCAGGGGTACAAGCGGGGGGTGTGGGTGTGTATAGGACACATGCCAAAACGCAGGTCGGTTGGGATCGCGTCGTTTGATCTCGCGGGCTGCAGTGCGCGTGATCCAGTTGGTCACATGCAGCGATTCATCTAAATGCCAATGGCGGTGTTCGTAACCGTTGTTGCTCATGCCGTGCATGAATTGCAAGCCAGCTTGGCCTTGGTCGGCTAAAAATAAGTCGTAATCATCCACAGCGCCTAAGCCAGGACGACCTTCTTCTGCCAGAAGCGTGTTTTCAAAACCGATACGGTCGCGTTGGGGGAATACATGCAGTTTTCCAATGGCTGTGGCTTGGTAGCCGCCATCGACCATGCACTGGGCAAGCAAATTTTCGTTCGGCATGGTGAGAGCCGGCAAAAACGAACGGTCACCATGGCGTCGAGGTGATTGCCCAGTCATCATCGACCTGCGCGCAGGAATACAAATAGGTGATTCTGAATACGCTTTGCTAAATTTAGTACCGAGTCGCACTAACTGGTCAATGGTTGGCGTCTGGATGACGGGGTGTCCTTCATGGCCAAAAAAAGAACCGCCCCATTGGTCCACACTCAAAAACAGGATGTTCGGACGTTTGGAGTTTGTCTCGTTAGTAGACATTAAATTTTCCTAAAAAGATTTTTATATATTCGTTGGATAAAAGGCATCAACACAACTAACAGCGCGATGAAGATCATGGATCCGGCAATAGGGCGTGTCAAAATTTCTAATAAATCGCCTTGCGTGAGATACAAGGATTGAATAAAAGAACGTTCCAAGATGGGCCCTAAAGCCAATGCCATCAATAAGATAACAGGTTCAAATTTGAGCTGCCGCAAAACATAACCCGCAACACCACTTATAAGCAAAACCCATAAATCCAAAATGCTGTTTGAAATTGCGTAAGTTCCGACCACACATAACAGCACGACGATGCTTGAAATTAAGTACATCGGCAGTCGTAACAATGCCACAAAAACACTGATCAAGGGCAAATTGAGTAGCAGCAACATCAAGTTACCGATGTACATGCTGGAGGTAACGCCCCAAAATATTTCTGGGCTTTCTGTCATCAGCATGGGGCCTGTTTTGGCGCCATGAATCAAAAGTGCCGTCAGCAACATGGCAGAAGCGGGAGCAAATGGAATGCCTAAAGCCAATAGAGGGATAAAAGCACCTTGCGCAGCGCCATTGTTCGCACTTTCTGGCCCAGCAACACCTTCAATAGCGCCATGTCCAAATTCTTCTGGGTGCTTCGATAGCTTTCTCTCTAATGCGTAAGAACTAAAAGTGGCGATGATGGCAGTGGGGCCAGGTATCAATCCAAATAAAAACCCTAAAACTGAACCACGTGCAATCGGCCACTGTGAGCGTTTCCATTCTTCACGCGTAGGCAGCAATTCCTTGAAGCTGACTTTCAATGGCTTTTCATTGGTTAATTTGTTATGTGCAGATGACAGTAATTCAGCCACACCAAACAATCCAATGGCAATGGGTACTAATTCCAATCCTTGCGCAAGATCAAGGTAGCCAAAAGTAAAGCGCGAAACCCCAGACATGGGCTCCATTCCAACCGTACTGAGACTGAGTCCTAATGCCACCATGACTGCCGCACGAATCAGAGATGAACCAGTCAATTTAGAGAGCACCAACAGGCCCAATACACACAGAGCAAAAAACTCTGGAGGTCCAAAACGAAGAGCAGATGCTGCCAACACAGGTGCTAAAAAAGCCAGGCCGAGGATGCCAACAGAGCCCGCGGCAAATGAACCCACTGCGGCAACAAAAAGAGCTGCCCCGGCACGGCCTTTACGCGCCATTTCGTAACCATCAATGGTGGTGATGACGGATGAGACCTCTCCCGGTACTTTTAAAAGAATGGAAGTAGTTGACCCCCCATACATGGAACCGTAGTAAATGCCAGCCAGCATGATCAATGCACCAGCAGGCGTCATGGCATAGGTGACTGGAAGTAGAAGCGCCATAGCACCTATGGGCCCAATACCTGGCAGCACACCAACGACGGTGCCTATCAATACACCAATAAAACAAGCCAGCAGATTTTGTCCTTGCAGCGCAATGGAAAATCCGTAAGCCAAGCCTTCGAATGCGTTCATATCAATTAAACCAAGTCGGGGTTGGCATTTTGACGCTCAATACTTGGGTAAAAAGTGCAAACGAAAGAATAGTTGCTATGGAAGCAGTTGCAATACGTTGAATCCATCCCGGCATCTCAAAAATTGAAAGTGAGCCGATCAATAATAAAAAAGCTGCGACAAAAAAACCGGCGCGTGGAAGCAAATATATATATAGCGCAATAGTCAGCACCATATAAATGATGTCTTTTGGAATGCGGTTCTCCGATGTATCAATAGTTGGAGCTGCACGCAACGAATCAACTATGTGCAGAGATGCAGCGATAAACATGATGGCCCCAACAATCATTGGAAAAAGCCCCGGCCCTGGTTCTGCGGCGTTAAGGCCTAAACCACCTGGAAGCTTTTGAGAGAAATACATCTCAAGGCTTCCAAGCAGCAGAAAAAAAAGTCCAGTGCTAAGACTTATCCATCTGAAGGTCATTTTTTACCCATTCCAAGCTCTTTTACCAACAGACCATTTTCTTTGTATGCAACCCATAGGTCTTTACGAAGAAGTTCAGGTTCTTTGATATCGAGGTTGTAGCCCTTTTCTTTGGCTTGGCTGCTGAAACTAGGGCTCTCCATGGCATCTTTTGCGGCTTTGAAAATTTTTGCTTTGATATCGGCTGGCAAATTCTTAGGTCCAACAATGGGGTAGTAGACGCCCATAGTGATGTCGTATCCGAGTTCTTTGAATGTTGGGGCATCTGGGAAATTGCTATTACGTTTTTCTTCAAATACAGCCAGCACAGTTACGGTTTTGGCTTTGACGTGTGGCAATAACTCTGAGGGGTGCGCAACGACAGCTTCAATGTGACCACCCAGCATGGATGGAATGGATTCTGCGCCACTTGCATAGGGAACGTGTCCTAGCTTTGTACCAGCTTTGGTATTGATGCTTGCAACAATCAAATGGCCTACTGATCCATTACCAGGCGTTCCAATTCTGATTTTCCCTGGATTGGCTTTGACAAAATCCAGTGCTGCTTTTGCCGTTTTATGGGGGGATGTAGATAAAACAGCTAACACCATGGGCAAATTAGCGGCTTTGATGATGGGGTCGTAGTCGTCAGGCGTTTCGTAAGGCAAATCCTGACGATGTGGCTGCACGGTCAGTGTGGCTGCCGCACTCAAAACAATGTTGTAGCCGTCAGCCGGCATACGGATGACCTCAGCAGTTCCGATAGTTCCCTGACCACCAGGACGATTGGTGACCGTCACAGGTTGACCTAATGTGGTCTTCATGGATTCAGCAAGCATTCGCGCGATGATGTCTGCGCCTCCGCCTGCAGGGTAGGGAACTACCAAAGTAACCGGTTTATTGGGGAAGGGTTGTGCAGTTGCGTGTGATCCGATCAAGCCCAAAGAACTCAGTGCGATGCATCCAGAGATGGCTAATTTTTTAAACATGGTTGTCTCCTTTAATTTATAAATTTACAAATAACTTGTCACTCAAAGTCCACTTACTCTTATCAATTCACGCGCTTTATCCAGCTCGCCAGCAATAAATGTGGCAGTTTGCGCAGAACCTAAATAGGCTGGATCGATACCCATTTTTTTATTCATAGTGGGCGTTGCCTCAATCAATGCGCCTAGACAGGCTTCGCTGAGTCGTTGAAGAATATCTGATGGTGTGTTGGCAGGAGCCATCAAAGCATTCCAAGATTGAAACGATAGATCGCATCCGAGTTCCTTAATGGTGGGTACTTCAGGAAGTGCACTAAGTCTCTGGGTTGCAAAAACACCGATGATTTTTGCGCCTTCGTTGGCCAATGCCATGGCCGTCGGCAGTTGTTCTGCAATCAATTCAGCCTCGCCGTCTTTGAGGGCTTTAATGGCAGCGGCTGCTCCAGCCATTGGTTTGTGCGTGAGGTCTATACCCATTAATTTAGAGAAAGCAGCCATGCCAATATGCGGTAAGCCTCCGGCACCGGGTGTGGAGTAGGAGATCGAAAAGGGCACTGCTTTAGATGCCGTGACTATGTCATGGATGGTTGTAATGCCGCTATTGCCAGAGGCCATCAATACACTCGGTGTTGAGGTAACACGGCACACAGGAACAAATGAATGGAGGGCGGTGTACCCAACAGAGTTCAACTGTGGTTGGTAAACCAGTGGACCTTGTGAGGCAAAAAGTAAAGTTAGCCCATCAGGATTTGCTTTTGTAACTTCAAAACTGCCTATTGACCCAGTGCCCCCTGGTCGGTTAATGAAAGTGACATCTTGGCTAAGACGCTCTTTCAATCCATTGATAAAAAGCTGCAAAATTAAATCAATTCCTCCTGGAGGAAAAGGCACGACTATTTGAATGGAAGCCGTTGAATGAGGTGTTGTGGTGGGCATAATTATTTTGAATGTCGATGTGTCAAGCGATTCCAACGGGTTCAGCCAATTCAGAATTGAAAGTGCCGGGTCTTGCCATCAGCAGTGCATGTAAATTTTCACGTATTGCCGTGTGTAATTGAGATTCAAATAGATTGAACATCTGCTGCGGGTCTTCCAATAGGTCGTAGAGTTCACCGGCGCCAGATCCCATTTCGTATGTGTAGGAATATCGACTTGTTCTCACGGTTCGTAAATCTAGAGCAACACCGAGTCGAGAGGGGTGTACTTTCCATTCACTCCAAGCGCATTCCCGTGTTTCATCGCCTTGGATCACAGGATGAAGCGATCGACTTTGTTCGTTCGTAGAAACTACACCTGCAGACTCTAAGAAAGTAGAAGCTAAATCAATAGTTGACACTGGAGTTTCAATCAAATTGTCAACAGGAATTTCAGGACCCGCAATGATGAGTGGAACGCGCAATACGCCCTCATAAAACATCGGCCCTTTGAGATATAGCCCATGATCGCCCATCATGTCGCCATGATCGCTTGCAAAAACAATCAAGGTGTCATTGGCCAAGCCTAATTCTTTGAGGCTATCTAGTATGCGACCAATTTGGAAGTCCACTAATGAAATCATGCCGTAATAGTTAGCAGTCATTTCCGCAAGTTGCGCATCCGTTTGTGGAGGCACTTTAAAACCTTCAGATCGAAATTTAGCTAACTCTGGATCAGCGATTTGAGGAGCGCCTTCTAGTGCGGCTTTATGCCACCAAGGCCTTTTCTCTAAATCAAGCGTTCTGTGTTGGGGTAGATGCATTTCTGCTGGGTCATACATCGCATTCCAAGGCGCTGGGCAATCAAATGGATGATGGGGATCGGGAAATGATGCCCATGTAAAAAATGGCTTGTCTGCATTTTTATGGCCTTCCAGTATTGCCAATGTTCTATCGGCAACCCAAGTGCTGCTGTGCCAATCTGCAGGTAAATTGGAACTCCAAGTCTGGGCGGCACCACTGCCTTCGGTAGAACTACTTTGCCAAAGTTCTAATGCATTGGGATGGCTCATGAACCAATGCTCGAATCGGTGTATTTTGGGCGCCCCTTGTTGTATGCGTGCTCTGTGAAATTTACCTAATGCGGCGAGTTCCACATGCTCAAAACCCATGTAAGGACCCACCCAGTCATCTGGGAAATTAGGGGCGCTTTTTCTGTCTTCAGGTGTGCCGGTGGGTGCAAATGTGATTTTGGAAGAAAAATGTGCTTTTCCTACAAAGGATGTTTGATAGCCGTTCTTACTTAACTGTGCGGCTATTCCTTCATCACCCATTTTGGGGTCCAAATCGACCCCGTTATCCCAAACACCGTTGGTCAGCGGCAGTCGGCCCGTCAGAATGGCTGCACGTGCAGGCTGACAAACAATGCTAGGTGAGATGCAGTTAGAAAATCTGGTGCCAGACTTTGCTAGTGCATCTAGGTTAGGCGTTTTTAATTGCGAATTTTCATACCCCATGCAATCAGCGCGCTGTTGGTCAGTTGTAATAAATAAGATGTTCGGACGTTTTTTCATAAAGCAATGAGGCGTAACTTGATTGGGTTTTAAGTTTTTACACTTGGCGCACCAATTTTTGGAATGTTGTGTGCATCCAATGCGATGCAAATATTTCGGGTTTCCATATAGAAGTCGAAACTCCAATCGCCACCATCACGACCAATGCCACTGTCTTTCATACCGCCAAATGGCGTAGACAAATTGCGTGAAATCTCCGTATTGACCCACACCATGCCAGATTGAAATGAACGGGCAAGTCGATGTGCCCTTGCAAGGTGGCTTGTCCAGAGGTAAGTAGATAAACCGTAGCGGCTATCGTTGGCGAGTGCTAGTGCGTGCGCTTCATCCTTAAAGGGCAGAACGGCTAAAACTGGGCCAAATACTTCTTCTTGAACAATAGGCATATCTGCACTGAGTCCGGTCACTATGGCAGGTTCAAACCAATGCCCAGCAGACGGTAAATCTGTTTGTCCATTGAAAGCACCACCGCAATGCATAGTCGCGCCTGATTTCTTGGCCTCAGTGCAGTGTTGAATCACTTTGGCGAGTTGATTCTGATGAATGAGCGGTCCTACTTCCGTTAAAGGATCAAATGGATTGCCCACGCGAATAGATTTGGCTTTTTCAACTAAGCGTTGCACAAATTGGTCGTGAATCGTATCTTGTACAAGTAGTCGTGAGCCAGCATTACAGCGTTGACCGTTTAAGCTGAAAATCATGAAAGCCACTGCATCAACAGCGCGATCGAGATCCGCGTCGTCAAACACTACAACAGGGCTTTTGCCACCGAGCTCAAAGTGCACACGCTTTAAGCTGGCCGCACCTTGTGACATGATGCGCGAGCCTGTTTTAGTACCACCCACAAATGCGATGGCCTTGATATGTGGGTCTTGTGTGATCGCTGTTCCTGCTTGATCTCCCGTTCCATGCACAAGATTGAGTACGCCTGCGGGTAAGCCAGCTTCAAACGCGAGCTTCGCTAAAAGGCTGGCCGTGAGCGGACTCCATTCAGCAGGTTTGTGAATCACACTGCAGCCTGCAGCCAATGCAGGCGCAATTTTCCAAGTGGCCAGCATGAATGGCATGTTCCACGGTGTAATGGCAGCAATCGGACCAATAGGGTCTCTCACCGTGTAATTGAGATGCGTGGGCGTTGGATAGCTATGTCCATCCGATGCGCGCGTACAAAGGTCAGCAAAATAGCGAAAGTTTTCAGCGCCGCGCGCTGCTGTTTTTTCTGTAAACCGAAGGGGTTGTCCGGTATCTGCTGTTTCCAGTAAGGAAATAGATTCTGAATGGCGTTCTAAGGTGTCTGCGATGGCGTGCAATAAATCGCGTCTTTTTTTGGCTGGCCATGCTTGCCAACTTTCAAATGCGTCGCTGGATGACTTGCTTGCAGCCGCAACATCTTCCACATCACCCATGGCTGTTTCGTTTAAGTTTGTGCCATCGATGGGAGACTTATTGGTGAAGACTTTCCCACTCAGGCTCGGTACTTCCTTGCCATGAATAAAGTGCCCTAAGACTGGATGCGCCAGTTGCTTGATGAGGGCTTTTGCTTTTTCATTATTCGCAAGTGCAGCAGGACTCAGGAAGTTATTTGGCTTCAACGTTTTAGTTTCAGATGACATGTTCTATTGCAATTCCATTTTTCTGTTTTTAATGACTTTTTCCCAACGACGTGAATCTGAGGAAACGCGCTCTCGTAATACGGTGGCTGAGCCTGGCATGGCTTCTATTCCAAGTTTGAACAATACCCGCTTGATTTCTTCATCTTTGAGGGTGTCTTCTATGGCTTTCGTCAATGCTTGAATAGCATCTGGTGGGATCCCTTTGGGAGCAAACATTCCAATCCATCCACCTACTTCATAGTCTGGTATTCCTGATTCATGAACACTAGGTAAATCTGGTGCCAATGAACTTCTCGTTCGGGTAGTGACCGCTAGGGCACGAAGGGAGCCCGCTTGAATATGCGGTTGCGCCGCAGCAAGCGCTGGAAACATCAGTTGCAAGCGCATACCTAACAAATCTGTAATGGCTGCAGAAGCACCTTTGTAAGGTGCATGGACCATGGAAGTGCCCGTCATACTTTGAAATAACTCGCCAGCCAGATGAACACTGGTGCCGTATCCTGGGGATCCGTAATTCATCTCTCCAGGGTGAGACTTAGCGTAAGCCACTAATTCTTGAATATTTTTAATAGGTAATTTACTGGGCACTACCACTACACCCGGAACATCTGCGATCAACATCACAGGTGCAAAGTCTCGCTCGAAGACGTAGGGCATCTTGGCTTGAATGGCATTGCCAATGGCATTACTGGCACTTCCCACTAACAGCGTATAGCCATCAGCGGGTGATGAAGCTACTGCTGCCGTCCCCATCGTGGCTCCAGCTCCAGCTTTGTTTTCGATAACGATGGGTTGTTCTAGTCTTTTTTGTAAGCCAGGAGCCATTGCCCTGATTGCGCTATCTGCAGCACCCCCAGGGATAAAGGGAACAATTATTTTTATAGGCTTTTCTGGCCAAGCGCCATAGGCAGAAAAGCTTGATAAAAAAATCAGTGCAAAGATACCTTTCGAAATGGACTTGCCAATATCGAGTCGATAAGTTAGTTGCACTTTTTGTCTCAGTTTTTATGTATTTCTCGACATTTTATAAATGGTGGACAATTAAAACAATTAGAAATATCTTATTTATAAATTGATAAAACAAATATATATGGCGAGAGCCCTCAATAGCTAACGGCTTACTAATTAAAAAGAAGTACACATGTTGAATCCCAACCTAAAGCACTTAAGGATTTTTGTAGAAATTGCCCGTCGTGGCAGTTTTCGCAACGCTGCAAACGCTATGCATTTGAGCGAACCAGCGACAAGCCAGGCCATAACTCAGCTAGAGACTTTGCTGGGCGTCAAACTGCTGGATCGCACTACACGGATAGTGAGAATCAGCGAGGCGGGGTCAATTTTTTTAGAAGATGCAGTGCGTCTGCTTGAAACAATGGACCAATCTATTGCATCACTGAAAGACTTTGCTAAGTCTGGCCGGGGAAGAGTCACGATCGCTTGCCTCTCTTCTGCTGTTTACCGATTGCTCCCGCCAGTTTTGGCGGAGATGAAAGTGGCTTATCCAGAAATAGATATTGTATTTTTAGATGACAACATGAAAGGCATACTGCAGAAAATGGATAAAGGCGAATGCGATATCGCTATCGTCAGTGAG
>JBBAOY010000054.1:0-1974 GCA_040401095.1 Limnohabitans sp. | reverse complement strand
GGTTTAACAGTTTTGCCTTCCATGTTGTGCCCAGATCCAAGTCGAGGGGCTTTTGCAGTTTTACCGTTAGACAAGCCAAGAATTCAAAGAAGACTAGGACTAATATTTGCCTATGGCAGAGAGCCCACCGCTGCGGCACGACTTTTGGGAAATGTTATAAAAAATACAGTGCTATCTCGAAACTTTTTAATTCCTGATGGGGTTCTTAAAGTGAAGTGATGGGTCATTTGCGCATCGACTTGTCGTATTGGTGTTTACAGCAGTAACACTTAGCTTGAAATTGCGTTATGGTCTTCGACGTTCTTTCTCTAGTAATTTAACTAATCCTTTACTCATTGAAAAAAGTTAAAAAAATGATTTGCAAAAAAACATTACTGTCCTTGTATTCAATTGTTATTGCATCGCTAGCATTTGGAGCGATTTCAGTTCAAGCAGCTGAATTAAAAATATTTGGTGCAATTGCAATGCAAGAAATTACAGCTGATCTTGCGCCAAAGTTCGAACGTGCAACTGGTCATAAGTTGGTTGTAGTTCCCGACACATTAGGTGGCATCCTCAAAAGAATCGAGGGGGGTGAAAGTGCCGATTTAGTCATGTTGCCAGCGCCAGGAATTGCAAATCTAGTGAGGCAAGGAAAAGCAGCAGATGCTGATGTGCGAAATATTGCACGCTCGAGTGTCGGAATGGCAATTCGCAAAGGTACAAATAAACCCGATATATCGACTCCTGATGCTTTTAGAAAATCAATGCTGGCTTCCAAGTCAGTCTTTATTTCTGACCCCGCACAAGGAGGTTTTGTAACGCCGCACTTACTCAATGTTTTTGCTCGCTTAGGTATAAGCGAGGAGATGAAGAGCAAGATCGTCTTCACCAAAACAGCAGGAACAGCGGGCATACAAGACACCATATCCACCACTAACGTAGACATCGGGTTAAACCAATTACAAGAATTTTCTCCAGTTAGCGCAATGCAAATAGTCGGCCCACTTCCTGGTGACCTAGGCCTAACTACAACTTTTGCCGGTGTTGTTTTAAATGGTGCAAAAGAAGCGCAAGCCGCACAGGCTTGGATAAGCTTTTTACGTACTCCCGAGGCCGCATCAGTTATCAGGGCAAAGGGAATGGAAGTTGCTTGGTCGGAAAGCTGCAATGCAAGTCCAGTTACGGTGCAGATTCTTGGCTCAGGCGGTCCGGTTGTGAACAAAGATCGCGCATCTTCGAGCTACTTGCTATGGATTGATGGCCGATCCAGAATGCTGGTGGATATGGGTGGCGGTGCATTTCTACGATTTGGCGAAGCTGAAGCCAAGTTGACTGATCTGTCGCTTGCTGCGATGAGCCACTTTCATCCGGACCATGTTGCAGATTTGCCTGCATTATTGTGGCTCAGTAACCGTGTGAGAAAAGAGCCTCTTCCATTCTTTGGTCCTTCAGGTAACGCTAAGGTGCCTGGTGTCAACGAATTTCTTTCACGTTTATTTGATGTTGACAAGGGGGCTTATCAGGTATTAGGAACTTCCATGGGCGCACCTCAAGTAGGCGACGAGGGTGGAGGGGTCAAACTTGATGTCAGTGCGATCGACATAACAAAGAACGAGCCAACCACCATATTTGACCGAGATGGTATGAAGGTCACTGCGTTGACTATTCCTCATGGAAACATTCCAGCGCTTGCGTACCGCGTTGAAACGCGTGGTGTTTCAGTAGTGTTTAGTTCAGACCAAACTGGAACCAATCCAAAGTTCGTTGACTTTGTTCGGGGAGCCAATGTTTTGATCATGCATATGGCAATACCGGCTGGAACTACAAATCCGCTTCATGCTGCGCCAGTCGTGATTGGTCGTATAGCGCAACAGGCAGGTGTTGGTCGACTTATCGTTAGCCACATAGGGCCATTTGATGTCAACGCCGCAGTTTTAGAACTCAAGACAGCCTATTCAGGGCCACTAACAGTAGGCGCCGACTTGCAGTGCA
>JBBAOY010000053.1:0-13577 GCA_040401095.1 Limnohabitans sp. | reverse complement strand
GAAAGCTGGCATGTCGCAGGCACTTCTTGGCCTCCTCTCTCACCCGCCTAGCTTCTTGCGCCCTCAATACTTCCATTTCTTCATCTTCGTCCATAGCCACTGCTCCGTTTATTGCTATAGCTACAGTTTTATTTCATAAGCGTTAATGGACAACCTATGCTCGATAACCCGCCAGTTTGAACGGATACAGCTCAAAAGCGCTCGAGCTAATAAACAGGATTCGAATGACAAGCTGGGCTTGCCCAGCTAAAATGCTTAAAGAATAAGCGAGGTTTGAATAAACGATCCTGCCCAAGACTTTTCGCACACGTAAAAACCCATAAAAAAAGTAATACATGGATCTTTTTTCTGCACTTGGTTTCAACTGGAATCGATTAAAAACTCCAGATACTATTTCAACGCATTCAATTGAGCGCGTTACCTTTCGTTTCCACCAAATGCTGTCCGTCTTTGTTTGGGATGCATCTGTACTAGAAGGAAACCCATTTACCTATCCAGAAGTCAAAACCTTGCTTGATGGTGTTTCGGTTGGTGGGAGAAAGATTTCTGATCAAGAACAGGTCCTCAACCTTGCCGAAAGCTCCAAGCACCTATTGGCGTTAGTAAAGACTAGCAAGTTCTCATTGGACAAGGCGACATTTACTGAATTGCATAGCCTAGTAGCACGCAATGAAGCGTTGGAATGGGGTCACTTTAGAGGCGAAGGCAAAGAAATCTCCTACACACCTGATGTTGCACTAGGAGAACAAGGACGTTACACCCCTCTTCCAACACTCACAGGAGCTCCAGACTTAAATCGAGTCTTCATAGAAGGTGTTGAAGAACTTAACAACCAAGTAGCACATCCCTTTGAAAAAGCACTTGCATTTTTCTTATTTGGAGCGCTACAGCAATTCTTTTTCGATGGCAATAAGCGAACCTCCCGCTTCATGATGAACGGAATATTAATGTCTGCAGGAATTGACGCCATCAGCGTACCCGCTGCAAAAGTCCAAGAATTCAACGAAAAGATGGTTAGGTTTTATCTCAACAAAGATGCCACAGAGATGATGGAATTTATGGTTGGCTGTTATGAATCAAAGTAATTTCATACTGATCTATTCAATTTGAAAAAAATCATCATCATTGCAGGACCCAACGGCGCAGGCAAAACAACTTTTGCTAAAGAGTTCTTGGATTTAAAGCCGGTTTAGAAAACTTCTACGAGCGCTACAGCAAGGTAGTTGACTCATGGGCTTTATATGACAGTTCAGGCTTGGATCCCAAGCTGATAGACTGGAGCAACAAATGAATACGAAAGACATTCGCACCTCTTCCGATCCCGATTTAGCAGGGTCATTTACAGCTATTGAGCGCGCTGCTAAATCCGCCCAAGAATTAGCAATAAAGACCAATACAGGAATAGTTATTGCGGTTGATGGAAAGAATATTGAGCTAACAGCTGCAGAATTAGTTCGGATGCGGAGCGTTGCCTCAACACATGAAGTGACTTGAAAGCAGTCATCAAAAAGGAGAATTTACATGCAAAAAATTTACTTTATAAGGGCTGAATGGGATGAAGAGGCCAAAGTATGGGTCGCTACATCTGATGATGTTCCAGGATTAGTAACTGAGGCAGAAACAATGGAAGCACTTTCTTCGAAATTAGAAATCATGATTCCAGAGTTGTTAGCAGAAAACGGATATCCAGACACAAATGAGATTTCTTATGAAGTTTTAGCCCGAAAATTTTCTGTAACGCAAGCAACATCGATAAATTAACCAAAGGGAACAAGCTTTACTCCTGAGCTAATTCGCCTGTTAACAGCAAGTAGTTGTTATTTTGAAAGACATGGTAAGGGCGACCATGATATTTGGTACTCTCCTATTACGAACCGATTAAATCCACGCCAAGATAAAGATTAACGAACTCGTTAACTGTCAATCCGTCCCGAAGATTTTCGAATAAAGCAGAGATAGGAACACGGGTACCACGAAATACCCAAGCTCCGCTATGAAGTCCAGGATCAAACTCAACGGATGTGCATAGATGCCATTCAGTCTTAATTATGTATGGATTCTTTCTAGCTTGGCTGAAATCGTATTCACCTCTCATGATCTACTCCACCAAAAATAACATTGTAAGAAGATCGAGCCCGCGCTTAGTAGTCAAACTGAAATTCTCTGGTTTGATACAAATTTGAAAATTTAAATCATGACTAGTTATTGGGGTTGCGAAACTCTGCAACATCCCATAATATTAGCTACTTTTGTAGCAAAGGAGTTTCGTCATGGGTATGCCAGTAAGAATCGACAACTTGCTTTATGAGCAAGCAAAAAACGAAGCCAAATCAGAACACCGCACAATTGCAGGCCAGATTGAGTTTTGGGCAAGTGTTGGGCGAGCTGCCATAGACAATCCAGAGCTGCCGGTTGACTTTGTTGTGCAAGTTTTAGCTTCAATGAAAGAACCTCGTAGCGACGCGACTGCTTTTCAACCTCGCAGTCAAACATGACCTACCAAGCGGTCCAGACACGCAGATTTGCTCGTCAATACAAAAAACTGCATGACAACATTGCAGCAGATGTAGATGCTGCAGTTGATGCTGTGGTGAATTCTCCAAAGATTGGCGACAAGAAAAAAGGTGACTTATCGGCCTTGTATGTTTACAAATTTCGAAGTCAGGGACAACTTTATTTACTCGGATACACCCTTGGCGAAGAGCTCAAGTTAGTTTATCTCGAGGCAGTTGGACCCCATGAAAACTTTTACCGAGATTTAAAGTAGTTAGCGTGTCGTTACTACATGTGACACGGTTTTCACTTCATAGGCTTTTCAAATCAATAGGTTCGACATCTGAATACATATCCGAACAAAAGGCCTTAATTGGTTCGAGCCCCGCGTGTAGTACCGAACTTCGGCTCCAACTGGTTCAAGCCCCTCACCTGGCTTCAAACTTTCATGTGTAAAGTAACTAAACTGAACGTAAATTTGACTGTTTTGGATGGAAAGTTACATTAGGCGACTTTTGGGGTTATTACACGAAATATTACACGTTTATTAAAAACATGTATAAGTCATTGATTTATAAAGGTTTTTGACGAGCCTAGCTTTCTGTTAATCAGAGATTCTGTGGGCCAAGCTTAAGGCACTATTTAGGCCAATTTTTGTCAGCGGTTACACGTTTTATTACACGGTAGCTGGTCTGTGTGATGTCAAAACTTTAAGGTTTATTTAAGGGCCTAAATGACATCGCCCTTCTATATTTGCCTAGGTTTCGAGTAGATTGAATTTCTTATTCAACTTCGCCACCTAGGTTGAGATCTGGCCCATAGCGCTATCCAATAAAGCGCCACTATTTGTTTCACACACGCTGACGTCGGACACACCGTAGCATCAGCATAACTGCTGCGTATCTTTACAGTAGCACCAGCCAATTAAAGGCCGCTGTAGAGTTGGTTTGATTTCAATAACTGTCAGATTTCAACTTTGTAACCGATCAGCCTGGCAGGCTCGCCAAATGAGCCTGAACCACCTGCAAGAATGGCCGAAAGAACTTCCATAAATATCTTTTTAAAATTTGGTACATCAATCCTTCGATGGTAATCTTTGACACAAAAGATTGCTCCAAACCACCCATCTACAGCGAGGCGTTAATTGTTAAATCAATACCCAATTTTGTTAAGGCTTATTCATTGGCTAACGGTGTTAATGATCATCACCTTATTGGTTTTAGGTTTTTGGATGACTGAGCGTGCGGGCGCAAATCTTTGGGATGAGCTGACAAACACTTTCTACTCATGGCACAAGTTGTTCGGATTCCTTGTGTTGATATTGACAGCGTTACGATTTGTGGTGAAGTTAACCAACGAAAGACCAAACTATCCAAGCAGCATTTCCAGAGGCAACATTCAATTGGCCCATACGGTGCAAAGCGCTATGTATATGCTTTTGGTACTGGTGCCGTTGTTTGGATGGGCCGGTGTAACCGCATATCCCGCACTGATCACAGTTGGAGGGTTACATCTTCCAGCCTTGCCTGGAGTACCCAAGGGTGAACCTTTGGCTAAACAACTGTTCGAAATTCATGGTTACTTGGTTTTGGCGTTGATCGCCATTTCCATTGCCCATATCGGTGCAGGTTTGAACCATCTGTGGATTAAAAAAGACCAGGTCTTTGACAGTATTTGGTTTAAATCGAAATGAGATGGCCGCTCTTTTCAACCTTGGTCTTTAAGTAATGCTCGTTATGGGGGTTAGCAGGATAGGCATGAGGGACATGCTCAGTCACATCCACACCCAATGCAGACAAGGCTTTGACTTTGGTTGGGTTGTTGGTCATGAGCTTCACCTTGGACACGCCCAGCAGATGCAACATAGCAGCTGCTGTGGAATAGTTGCGTTCATCAGAATCAAAACCCAATTGCAAATTAGCATCTACAGTGTCATGCCCAGCGTCTTGCAGTTGATAGGCGCGCAACTTGTTGACCAAGCCAATCCCCCGTCCCTCCTGTGCCAAGTAAAGCAATATGCCACTGCCATTTTTCGCCATAGCGTCAATGGCTCCTCTCAATTGATCACCACAGTCACAGCGCAATGAACCAAGCAAGTCGCCGGTAAAACACTCGGAATGAAGCCTGACGAGAACTGGTAACTTGGTATCGATGTCGCCAATCACAATAGCCAAATGTTCATTTCCGCCGTGGTGAGGACGAAAAGCCAGCACCCTTGCATTTTCAACGCTTTCAAGGGGCACGCGCGCCTCACTGACCAAGCTTAAAGCGTTAGCTGCGTTCCTTGCATATGCGTTGATTGAGGAGGGGCTAACACATGGCACCGAACCCGTGTTTGGCATTTCAGCAATGACGACTGCAGGCAATAGGCGCGCGAGCTTCGATAAATTGAGAAATGACTGCGCAGAATAATCAGCCTCATTGACTGCGAGGTTGAGTAAGTGCTCTTGAAAAGTCGACTGATACGTCAGACTCGCTAAGGGGTTGGTTAAAAAGGAAATAAGTTCAAAATTTAATCCAGTTGGGTGCACGACCGAGTAAGCATGCTGCGATAAAACGTTCAGTCCTAATGCCTGCAACCTGTTGCCGGACACAATCAATTGAACATTTCCCTTTGTGGACATACGAAACGCATCCAAGCTTTCTTGGCTAAGCCGCTCTACACTCATCACAGCAAAACATCGCACCAAATCGTCAACGACAACTTTTGTACCATGTCGCAAGTCGTTTATGGCATTGTCAACATCAGCCAAATCATGGTTTTTTGAATTCATTTGCATGCAGAAATTTGATTTATCTTTGATCACGCTATTTAAGGAAATAATCAGAATCCATTTATTTTTTAACAAAGTCGGATTATTTCCTCATATGTTAAGTTACAAGTCCAATTGACAAATTTTTAGACGTGAAAAAAAGGTCTTTTAACCGTGATTTCTACCGCCATATTTCCCCCGAAGTTGCCCAACGGCTCAGAGATTCAAGGTGCGCAAGAGTGGGGTAACTTTTTAGAAGCATTTTTCGAGACGGATCCCCTACCACCCTCACCTCTTCAAGCCGTATTTGAACCTTTGCGTCAAAGGGGTAGGAACAGCATGATGGTGTTAGCTCAAATCGGACAAACATTAGACGGACGAATCGCCACTATCACAGGTCAATCCAAATATATCAATGACCAAGACGGGTTAATTCACTTGCATAGGCTTCGCGCATTGGTGGATGCAGTTGTGGTGGGTGTTGAAACGGCTATTACCGATGATCCCTTGCTGACCGTCAGACTCGTCAAAGGGCAGAATCCGACGCGTATTGTGATAGACCCAAAAGGTAGGTTAGCCCCAAACGCCAAAGTTTGGCAACGAGATGGCGTGAGGAAAATATGGGTCACATCGATAGATCAAATTGTGTCTCCCCCACCTGAAGTTGAGAACCTTGCTTTGCCGTTGACAGAGGGTCAGATCGACCCAAAAAATCTTCTTCAACGATTGTTGCAAATCGGAATCTCACGTGTGTTGATTGAGGGAGGCTCCAAAACAGTCTCAAAATTTTTACAAACTAAATGCCTTGATCATTTGCATTTGATAGTTGCTCCAATTGTCATGGGCTCTGGAAGACTTAGTTTTGAATTGCCACCCATACTGCACATGGATCAAGCAACACGCATGAGTACTACAACCCATGTTCTTGGAACGGACGTATTGTTTGATTGCAACTTGCGAAAGAGCTAAGCAATCCATTGAAGGATCATTACGCGGTCAACTCGCTTAAAAGTAAGTCAAATTTTTGAGTAGATTCTTCCCACGTTGGCTGCTGCTGTGCCGTCAATCTTGCGCCCTGTGCCAACACTGACCTAAGTTCTGCACTTTCGACCAATAACCTGATTGCATCACTCAGCGAAGCCACATTTCCAGGCTCGACCAACATACCAGCTCGCTTTGGAACGGTATCCGCTGTAGCGCCACCTGTAGTCGCCACAATAGGCAAACCATTCGCTATAGCTTCTGCAAATACCATTCCATAGCCCTCATAAAGCGATGCCAAAACAAATACATCCGAGGAGGTGTAAAGCTCCTGCAGCTCTAGTGTGCTCACTGCACCCAAGACATGAATACGGTCCTCCAGTGAACATCGACGAATCACCTCTTTCAAATGCGCGAAAGCGTGAGCGTCTCGGGTCACATCGCCAGCGATAGTCAGTGTCCAAGAAAGCGACTTGAGAGGGTGCAAAGCTTCAACGAGAACATGAAAACCTTTTCGGGGAATCACTGCTCCCACAGAAAGCAATTGAACAATTCCCATATTTTTTTTTGAAACCAATTCAGGGCGTTGCACAGTTGCACACCGATCAGTTCCAGGTAAAACGACTGAAACATGTCGACTCGGTACGCCGTAAAAACCAGTCAAGTCACGAGCTGTTTTAGGGCTGTTGGCAACGACCCTTTTGACATGCATCAAGGCTTTTTTTTCTGATTCTTGAAGCCCCTCAACTTGATCAGGGCTAAGACCGGATTCGAGAGCCAATGGGTGGTGTATCAAACCCACAATGGGATGGCGATCAGCAAGCAAGGGGACCAATTCAGGCAGTACCCCCAAAGCTAAACCATCTACCAGCATCGGCACACCCGCTTTTAATGAAAGCAGCAAAGAGGCCGCGACATCTAGTTGTTCTTTGCTTGGAAAAGGATAACCTTCTCCCAAGCTGATCAATTGAACCTGCCAACCTAAAGTTTGAAGGCCGTCAATGACACGCCGGTCGTATGCATAACCACCCGTCAAGGTACCAAGATCACCCGGAAATACAAAGATGAGTTGTTTGCCCACGCTAACCAAGCCGCTGGTTAATGAATCTCAGCTTCATACCAAGCTCGGGCCACATGGGACTCTGACAAGGTCACCCTGATCGCGTGCAACTCAACACCATCACGGCCCAAGTCACCGCTTCGGGCAGCTTTCGCCAAATTATCAAAAATATGCTTTGTGAGGAATTCAGTGGTGGTGTTGACACCAGCGAATTCTTCACGCGCATCTAAATTGCAGTAATTTAAAGGCGTTAATGTCGCTTTCAAAACATCAAGCGCCCTTCCAATGTCGATCACGATACCGTTTGAATCCAAAGCTTTGGACATAAAGGCTGCATCCACCACAAAGGTTGCGCCGTGCAGGGCTTGCGCGGGTCCAAAAACCTCCCCTTTGAAGGAGTGCGCGATCATGATGTGGTCTCGAACTTCTACAGTAAACATGACAAATCCTTAAAGGTAACGAATCAAACTACAAAGCGCTTGGCTTTGTGAACCTAACAAATGAGGCAACTGGTTGGGCAAATCTTCGAAGTCAACAGCGTGCGTCAGCAAAACATCTAAACGTTCATCCATCAACATGCCCATTGCAGATTGCAGCCGCCTTCTGTGAGTCCAGCGAGGACGGTGCGACACCGAGATATGACCCACTTGGCTAGACTGTAGTCTGATCTGGCGGCTATGAAATGCACCGCCTAAAGAGAGATTGATTTCACGGTTGCCGTACCAGCTGAGCTCCAACACCTGAGCCTCCTCGCCGGCAGCGCCAATTGCAGTGGTCAGTCCAGCCGCACTGGCACTGCAGTGAAATACGACATCGCAATCTGTGGGTGCATTTTGAACATCAGCAAATTGCACACCCAAAGCGCTAGCCACTGCATAGCGTTTGGAATTGATGTCTACCAAAGTAACTTCCGCCCCTCTCAATCCAGCGCACAAATAAGCGACTAAACAACCAACTACACCTGCGCCAACAATAACGATTTTGTCACCTGGGCCTGGAGATGCATCCCACACCGCATTTAATGCTGTCTCCATGTTGGCTGATAAAACAGCGCGCTCTGGACTCAAGCCAACGGGCAAGGGGACCACATCCTTCGCATCAGCCACATACATGGTTTCATGGGGCCGTAATGCAAAAACCAACTGCCCAATTCGATGTGTAGGGCCATCCTCGATGCGGCCTACGTGACAATAACCGTACTTAACTGGGTACGGGAAATCACCACTCATCCAAGGTGCCGCCATGCGCTGGTATTCAGATTCAGGTATCTCACCGCGAAAGACCAAGGATTCGGTGCCACGACTCAGAGCACCAAACAAGGCGCGCACGCGAACCGAACCTTCGGTCATCGGCATCAACAACTCTGACCGGATTTCAACTCTTTCAGGTGCTAAATACCAAAGGGATCTGGCCGCAAAGCCGTTAGCTAATTCTGATGACACAAGCATTTCATTCTAAAAAGTTAATGATAAATCTGCGCTTGATTGTTATTCAAAGTGTAGGACAACCAATCAAAAAAACTCTCGAGCAAAGAAGCTTGTGGAATCTGGCCCTCTAAAAGGCTAACAAACGAAGTGCAAGCGTCCTCAAGGGCACGACCATAAAATTCAGAATTCATTACTTTTAAATAGTGTCAATCAACCATGTCAGTAAGACGCACCCTCTTTTTTTCGCTGTCACTGGCCACCGCTTTTTTTATGCTTTGGTTGATGCATTCATCCCTAGCCGACAACACACCTCCATTTTTATACGGCCTGCTCATGGCGCTTTTCTCCATGACACTGCCTTGGCTGGTGGTGGGCTTTTGGAATGCAATTATTGGCTTGATCCTTTGCCAGTTTTTTAAAGACCCCACAAGCTTAGTTTTTCCGGATGCTGCCAAGACTTTTCAAGATAAGCCACTCATATCCTCCACCGCATTACTGCTCTGTATTCGAAACGAACTGCCTGAAAGACTGGTAAGAAATCTTCAAGCCATGTTGACTGATATGTTCAACAACGGATTTGGCAAAAATTACCACGTCTACATTTTGAGTGATACCAACGATACAGACATTGCACAATTCGAGATTGCCACTTTTGCAGCACTCAGTGAAGACTGGAAAACGCGTATATCCATCACTTATCGACGCCGTCAAACCAATGAAGGCTTTAAAGCCGGCAACATCATGGAGTTTTGTCAACGTTGGGGAGAGCTCCACGACTTTGCGATCGTTCTCGATGCGGACAGTTTCATGACCAGCGCCGCCATGTCGCGCCTAGTTCGCATCATGGAAAACAACACTCGCATCGGGATTGTTCAGGGTCTGGTGGTCGGTTTGCCTTCTGCAAGTGCGTTTACCCGCTTGTTTCAATATGGCATGCGTTTAGGGATGCGTTCGTACACCATGGGGTCGTCATGGTGGCTTGGTGACTGCGGCCCTTATTGGGGACATAACGCAGCCATCCGGTTAGCACCGTTCATGGCCCACTGCAACTTATCGATACTGAACTCTGACACCAACAACACAACGATTTTGAGTCATGACCTGATAGAGGCCATTTTGATGCGAAGGGCTGGTTACGAAGTTCGAATTTACCCATGCGAAGACGATAGTTTTGAGGAAAACCCACCCACACTCAGCGACTACATCCGTAGAGACCTACGTTGGTGCGAAGGTAATTTGCAATACGTCCGCTTATTGGGGCTTAAAAATTTACACGCTATCGGTAGATTTCAATTGATCATGGCCATTGCCATGTTTGCAGGCTCCCCAGCTTGGCTGCTTCTCATGCTGATCACGATAGTATCAGCAAGCACCGTCGCTTCTTTTGATGGATACATCAACGCAAGTTTTTTTCAAGCGTTGGTTGTTGCGTCTGGCGTCATGTGGTACCTGCCAAAAATGGCAGGTGCATTAGATGTCTTGTTGCGAAAAAAAGAAAGTGATCGTTTTGGTGGACGAACTGTCTTCGCAAAGAGTTTGTTGCTAGAAACTATTTTTTCATTTTTAATGACACCCATCGCTTGGCTCAACCATTCTTTATTTATTGTTGGTCTCGCTTTCGGTCATCAGGGCGGATGGTCTGCACAGGCTAGAGATGTCCACGTTATTGCGTGGCGAGATGCATTCAAGCAATTTCTGCCTCATACAGGAATTGGCTTGTTCTTGTCAGGTTTACTCCTTTGGTCTCATCCTTCCCTTTTTCCATTTGGCTTGTTTTTTTTCGGAGGTTTAGTCTTGTCAGTACCATTGGTCGTACTGACATCCCAGGCTTGGCTTGGCAAGATGATGGTCGAGCAAAAATGGTTGTCATCGCCTGAAGAAATTACACCATCAGAGTCGCTGAAAGATTTAGAGCTCAAGTCATATTCCATTCAAGAGAATTTCCAAAACCAATGAGAAATTTTTGGAAAATCTACACCCGAACGCTTGGTCTCTTAGGTCCACAGAAAAATTTAGCATGGCGCTTATCAGCTGCAAATATTGCACTGGCTTGCGCATTGTTTGTTGAACCCATTTTGTTTGGCAAGATCATCGATGCTTTATCCAAAATAGTTCAACAAACTGAAGTCGGAATTTGGCAATCCATAAGCCCCATACTTTTAATGTGGATTGGATTTGGTTTATTCACCATCTTTTGCTCAACACTGATTGCCCTTTTTTCTGATCGTCTCGCTCACAGCAGGCGGCATGCCGTCATGAACGATTACGTTGTTCACGTCTTGCATTTGCCAATGTCGCAGCTGTCTAGGACGCATTCAGGAAAATTGATGAAGGTCATGACACAAGGCACCGATGCTTTGTGGTCCCTGTGGCTGAGTTTTTTCCGTGAGCAATTGGCTGCATTCGTATCATTGCTTGTTTTGATGCCAGTTGCATTTTTTATCAATTGGCAATTAGCGTCCATCTTGATGATTCTGTGTTTTTTCTTTGTGTTGCTCACGCACTTAATTTTGCAAAAAACACAAAAATTGCAACATCAGATTGAAAACCACCACACCGACCTGGCAACCCAAGCCTCAGATACTTTGCGGAACATCGCTTTAGTGCAGAGCTTCACACGCATAGACACAGAAGCAAAATCGCTCGGCCAAATTAGTCAAAGAGTTTTGCAAGCGCAGTTTCCTATTTTGAATTGGTGGGCGGTAGTCACCATCCTGACACGCTCTGCAACATCAGTTAGTATTTTTTGCATTATCTTGTTGGGTGTTTGGCTTCATTCAAATTCGCTCGTCAGCATTGGTGAAATCGTTACATTTGTGGCTTTCGCTGGTTTGGTAATTGCACGCTTAGATCAATCTGTCTCTTTCATCAACAGACTTGCGTCTGAGGCTCCTCGTTTGAAAGACTTTTTTGATATTTTGGACACCGCGCCAGACGTGAAAGATGCAGCAGACGCCATCGACCCAGGTCGCTTGCTTGGGTTGATTGAATTTAAAAACGTAAGTTTTTCTTACAACACAAATATTTCTGCCGTTAAGAACCTTAGCTTTTGTCTTAACCCTGGTCAAACGCTCGCCATCGTTGGCGCATCAGGTGCTGGAAAATCAACTGCACTCAGCTTGTTGTACCGCGCCTTTGAAAGGAAATCAGGCACCATCACCATAGATGGCCTTGATATTCAAGACATTCAGCTCAAAGCATTGAGAGAGAATATTGGCGTTGTTTTCCAAGAACCCTTTTTATTCAATCGCTCGATCGCTGAAAACCTGCGAATCGGCTCGCCCAATGCGACTGAAAAGGAGCTACGTGAAGCCTGCTCTCAAGCTCAGGCATTGGATTTCATCGCGTCACAGCCTGCTGGCTTTGACACCATCATTGGTGAACATGGTCGGACCCTTTCTGGCGGTGAGCGGCAAAGACTTTCGCTCGCTCGCGTATTCTTAAAAAATGCGCCCATCCTGATATTGGATGAGGCGACAAGCGCCTTAGATTCAACCACTGAATCTAGCTTACTCAAAGCCCTAGAAGCATTGACACAAACGCGGACAACACTGGTGATTGCGCACAGACTCAGCACCATACGAAATGCCGATGTCATTTTGGTCATGGAAAGCGGAGAGGCTATTGAATCAGGGAACTTTGATGAACTCATGGCCCGTAAAAGCAGTTTTGCAAACATGATGCATCAGCAATATGGCATGGTTTACGATGTGAGCGGAATAAAGCACGAACGAAAAGACAATGAATAGTTTTACCAGTGAATGGCTTGCGTTGCGAGAGCCTGTCGATCACCGCTCGCGAAACAAAAAGTTGCTAGCCTCCGTGACAAATTATTTAGACCAAATAGCGTCAATCCATGCCAGTGCAATTCATATTGTTGATTTGGGGTGCGGCAGCGGTTCTAACCTTCGCGCTCTTGCTCCTGCCTTTCATGATGCGCAAGAGTGGACATTGGTTGATTCGGATCCCAAACTTTTGCATGCAGCACAAACGGCACTTTTGGAGTGGTGTGACGATTCAATCGTTATTCAAAATGACCTTCCTGCATCGGGACATGGGTCACTCACGCAAAGCCTGATCTTGATCAAAAATAAAAAGAAAATCAACGTCAATTTTCAATGTGCTGACCTGTCTAAAGATGTGCATTTGCCAATTATGGCGACTGCAGATCTTGTTACCGCAGCTGCATTTTTTGATTTGACTAGTGAAATTTGGCTGCAACAATTTTGCGCCACCTTACGTAAACCACTTTATGCAACGCTCAGTTATAACGGCTCAGAAAACTGGCACCCAGAAGGACCGTCGGATGATTCAGTATTAAAAGCATTTCATTTGCATCAAACAACTGACAAGGGTTTCGGAGCCGCAGTGGGTCCAAATGCTGCAAAGTTATTAATCAAGCTTTTGACTGATCGTGCTTATCGTGTTTTTGTTGCTGACAGTCCTTGGGTCATGGATGAACTTGACCGCCCACTGATTGAACAATTGGCTTCAGGAACCGCCACTGCGGTAAAGGAAACAACACTCCTTCCCGCAGAAACGGTCGACCAATGGTTACAAAGTAAACGCAATGCCATTAAATGCGTCATCGGCCACACCGATATTTTTGCGTGCCCGTAATTAACAAAACTGGTAATGGAGCTCAAACAAGCCTCAGTGTCAACAAGATTCTTTCGATGAACCTCTTAACTACGACAACTGGATTGTTTTACTAGGATGCCCAGTCTTCACAAAGATGTTGCAGCCTTCTTTACTAAGAGGCTTATGCTCACCCTTCAGGGTTTATCAAAACCTAGAATACATTCAGGAAAGACCATATGAAAGTTAAAGAAATACTATTAGACGTAAATCTTGTGATTGCCC